>JAJZOB010000018.1 GCA_021852135.1 Nanobdellota archaeon | reverse complement strand
ATAAAGATTATCGATGTGTACTCCTGTTGTAGCGGTATAAATGACAGTATCTTGTTTATATAACCGCTTACCGCTTGTATGTTTAGGCCAAGGAAGGATACCGCTCCTACCAGAAATATCACCAATCCTATTAAAAACAGTGATTTTATCATATATTTTATTAGATTGTTGCTTAATTTAACCTTTTCTTATTAATTGTACAGCAAATTATATATTGAATTAAGTACAAGAGAATAAGTTATGCAGAAGAAAAAATGTTTGTTTTGTGGGATGCCAGTCGAAAAAGACTGGAGTTTCTGTCCTCAATGCGGAAGGCCGCTTAGAACACAGGGCATAAACATAAGCGGTTTAAACATAGATGTTACAAAAATGGTCAATCAGCTTATACCCCAGGTTCTGAATGGCGTTTTCAATGGTTCTATATTTACTAAAAATCAGCAGGAGGAACAAGAGAAAGAAAGCACACAGAAGCAGTTCTCTGCAAAGAAAATAATAGAGCCAGAGGATTTAATCTCTAAGCATGGGGATACAGTAATACACGCAATTTCCCTGCCAGGCGTAAGAACTAGAGAAGATATTGACATAAAAAAGATGGAAAACTCAATAGAAATAAGGGCAAAAAACGGCGATAAGATTTATCTTAAAATAGTTAGAAGGGACAAAAAACAGAGCATCGTCTCAGAAGAGTTTGCAAATGAGAACTTAGTTCTTGTTTTAAGAAAAGTAAATTAAATAAAAAAATATAAAAATAATATTGCGATATTTATTTATTCCGTGTCGCTTTCGTCTGAATCATCAACATCGTCGTCTTCCAGTTCTTCATCGTCCAATCCGTCTAGTTCATCTTCTTCGATGATTTCATCGTCTTCTTCAACCTTGTTTTTCTTGGCCATAACAACCTCCTTATTTTTGTTCTGCGCTACTGCACCAGCGCTTTACCTTTAAGAGAGATATATCCTTTATAAATTTTTCTATGATCTCAAAATTTGTAATTATTTTAAGTTTTTATCCATTAAAGGATTTACATTATTAATAAAATTAACGGTAATACAAAGCATGGCAGTATATAGAAATGACGAAAAAAGATTCAAAAGAGACTTTGATTACTTAATAAAGGCGGCAATGGAAAATAAAAGTCTTTCAGATAGGTATACATACCTAGCTAAAAAGCTCTTAATATCTAAAAAGATAAAGCTATCAAAAGAAGAAAAGTTTTTAATATGCAGAAGCTGTAATAAATTACTTGTACCAGGCGTTAATTGCAGGGTAAGGTTAAAGCAAGGCTTTTTAACCTATAAATGTTTAAATTGTGGAAATGTTAGAAAGGTAAAATATGATAAGAGGATATGACGTAAATCAGATAAAGTTGGTAAATGATCTTGCAAGAAAACTTGAGGAAGACAAACTTACAACTCCACCAGACTGGGCAATGTTTGTAAAAACAGGTTCGGCAAAAGACCGGATTCCGTCACAAAATAATTGGTGGTACCTCAGAGCAGCAAGCATAATGCGAAGAATGTACGTTAATAAAAAGCCTATAGGAGTAAACAGGTTAAGGAACATATACGGCGATAAGGAAAAGAACAGATACAGCGGAAAGCACTTCAGGCCTGCCAGCGGTGCGGTGATTCGTAATATATTGCAGGAATTGGAAAAGGCCGAGTTAATAAGAAAGGTTAAAATTCAGAATCACTTTGGAAGAATACTTACAGCGAAGGGAATATCATTTACCGATAATGTAGCCAGGGAAACGGCCAAAAAGTAATATGGAAAATCAAAATAGGGGCAATATAGATGAATTAGAGCAGAGGAAGAAGATGGAGCAATTAAAGCAGGATGTTCTTGTTAGATTCCTTACAAAGGAGGCAAGAGAGCGTTTAGGCAACCTGAGATATGTACGCCCTGAATTGGCTGAAGAGGTTGAAAATATGCTTATGCAGTCCGCATTGACTGGCAGGCTGAAATCCGTAATAGATGATCAAAGATTAAAAGAGCTATTGCAGGCTATTGCTCAACCAAAAAAGGAGCAAAAGATAAAATTTGAGAATAAATGACTATGGCACGGAACAAATCAGCTAATAAAAAAAGGGCATTGATAAGGCATGCTAGAAAGACTAGCCGTCCCCCTGTATTTGCACAAATAAGGAAGTACGGCACAAGGAAGATGGATAGATCTAGGATGAATAAAAATGTAGGTAGATAAAATGGCAGAACAAAAGATAATTATGGTCAATATGCGAAGAGGGATAGAAAAGGTCCCGCCTTACAAAAGAGCAGCCGCAGGCGCAAAATACTTGAAGGCTTTTATAAAAAGGCACATGAAGGCAGAGGAAGTTAAATTGAGTCAAGAAGTTAACAATGAAATATTCAGCAGAGGAATGAAAGACCCAAGAGTCAAGATAAGGGTAATGTGTTCTAAAGACGATAAAAAAATAGTCACAGTGAATCTTGTAAAGCAGGGCCAGTAAATGGAAATTGACGAGGAAAAGCTGAGCAATCAGCTGATGGAAATTGAGTATATACGCAGGGAACTAGAAAATTACATAAACGTCCTCAATAACCTACAGGTAACACAGGATAATATTGCCAGAGCTTTGGATGGTTTAACCCCTTTGAAAAGCAACAGCGATGTTTTAATTCCATATGCACAGGACATTTTCATAAAGGGCAAGGTAAATGAGCTTGACAATGCAATAATAGGTATAGGCAGCAACATATTCAAGTCGTTTTCATTTAAGGAATTAAAATCAAAGCTGGAAAGCGACTTTAAGGAAGTAAGTGCAAATATAAACTCAATAGCGCAGACAATCCAGGTTTTGCAGGAGAGAGGCACAAAGTTGGAAGAAGAGGCAAACAAGCTTTACGAAAGCTACCAAAACTCATTAAGATAATATGTTTGACTTCATAAAGAAAAAAATAAAAGATTCTATAAACTCCATACAGAAAAAGCTTTCAAAAGAAGAAGAAAATGAAATTTTAGAAGAAGAGAAAAAAGAAGAAAACATACTGCAGCAGGATAAGGCTGAGCTTAAGAAAGATCTACTCCCTGAGGATAAAAAAGAACTCAATGAAGAAATAAAAGAAATAAAGAAGGAAGTTTCTGAGCTTAAAAATGAAG
Source organism: Nanobdellota archaeon (assembly GCA_021852135.1). The sequence goes on along the minus strand of JAJZOB010000018.1, from coordinate 54,241 downwards.
AAAAGCTAGAAACAAAGGTCGAGGGAAAGCGGCCAAAAGCCCCTGCAAAAAAGAAATCCATTCTATCGCATGCCATAACCGAAGAGGATGTTGACATGATCTATTCTGAGATAAAAGTAGCTCTTCTCGAAAACAGCGTTGCATTATCGGTTCTTGAAGGGATAGGGAAGGAATTAAAAAATAGATTGGTTGGCCAGAGCGTTTCAATGTTCGGAAATAAAAAATACGTGGAGAATGCAATAAGGGAGAGCATTGCCAGTATTTTAATTGCATATGAAAAGGAAAAGTTTATTTCTGATATTAAAAGCAAGAAGCCTTTTGTAATACTAATAATAGGGGTAAACGGTGCAGGTAAAACGACCACAATAGCAAAGCTCTGCAAGTTCTTTCTTTCAAATGGACTGAAGCCGGTAATAGCAGCCGGTGACACTTTCCGTGCTGCCTCTATAGAGCAATTGGAGATACATGCAAAAAGGTTAAACGTTCCAGTAATAAAGCATACTTATGGTGCAGATCCAGCAGCCGTTGCATTTGATGCAATAAAACACGCAAATTCTGCAAAGGAGGATGTTGTATTAATTGATACTGCAGGAAGAAGTGACATAAACAAAAATTTAATTGAGGAGTTAAAGAAGGTCAAAAGAGTAAGCAAGCCTGATATGACAATATTCGTAGGTGATGCGTTGACAGGAAATGACGTCGTTAAGCAGGCCGAAGTGTTTAACAAGGAAATAGGAATAGATGCAAATATACTTTCAAAAGCGGACGTTGACAAAAAAGGAGGAGCGGTTCTTTCTATTTCTTACGTTACCAAAAAGCCTATAATCTTCTTGGGAACAGGCCAGGGTTATGATGATTTGATACCGTTCAGCAGGGAAAAAACCGCAAGTTTTATATTAAACGATTAAGGGTACAAAAAATTGACAGAAGTCAGAGAAGCAGTATTACCATTTCCGCTGTCGTCGTATGCATTTCCATCCAGAGGTATCCATGCGACAAGCGTTGAATTATATACAGGCTGTGCACCTATAAATTCATTGTAAAGCTGATTGACTTGATTTAAAGTCAATGCACTATCATACATCTGCACGTCTGCTACCTGTCCATTCATTTGATTTGATCCAAGAATTGTTGCAGGAGTAGAATAGACTGCAGGAGCAGTCAATGTCCAAGTTCTGTTTGTACAACTGGTATCAACGCATGAGGCTATCCATGCGTTTCCTTGCGCATTATAATTAAATATTCCTGTTATCAATTCCCATTTTCCATAAGGAACATATTGGTAAGACGAACCCTGTGCTGTTGCTCCTGTCCCGCAGCTCGAATTCCACTCTAAAAGATTTACTTGATAGCCAGTTGCGTTGTACGGGCCCTGCTCTAGCCCAGAAGTGCAGCCTTGGCTGGTTTGGAATAAATCACTGCAAGGGTAACCGCATGTTCCGTAGGCATGTTCCATCCTAACCCACATTGTCAGTGTATATGCATGGCCCCCATTCCATATTTTTCCCGTGCTTGCAGTACCTGGAACAGATATGCTAGTGGAATTTGTGAAATTGGCTACTGAATATTGATATTCAAATGGGTAAATGTCCTGTATATTTCCAATGCTTGTGGATGGCATTACACCGTTTGGAGGCGCGGATGGAGAATAATAATCAATCGGATTGCTGGACCATAAAGCAGTATACGCCCCGCCGCCATCTTCATAATAATCCATTTCTATTCTCTGCGTTCCTGTTGTTGATATCATACCTGAATAGGCAGTAAAGCCTTCCGGATGCCATTCGCTTACTAAATTATTTGGATTAGACGTTCCTCCGAGCCAGTATGCTCCACTGCCGCCATAAGCAGAAGTTGAATAACCCAATGCAATCCCATCGTCTGATCCTACTGAAAAGGCGGTAGAAGAATTAACTTCAGCCCATCCAATTGCCTTAATTATCCAGGAAGTTGCTGGATTAGAGACTGGTGGATTAGGATATGCTATCCCTCCAGAATAGCCTTCCTGATAATTCATTACAACATTAGACTCGGTAGTTCCAGCAACATCCTGCGAACTGCCTAAAACAGAAGTATAAAATGAAGCCGTTGATGATGACATTGCTGCGCATGAATTTATAGTCACTCCATTGTTTAGAGTCGCTGCATATACGTTGTTTTGATAACTGCCACTATCACATGTCCCGCTAGGGTCATAATAGATTTGATATTCTAATCCTTTATTCATTACGTTGACTATATTGTCATACTCTCCGTAAGTTGGGGAAAGCTGTGGTGCCTCTCCCACGGTTTTTCCATTGAAAAGATTTAAGTTGGTTGATGCAAAACCCATAAATGCATTTATTGATGAATTTGCAGGTATTCTTCCAATCTTAAGCCAATAAATTGCATTTTTTGATGAACTATTACCGCTTTCTAACCATGAAGGTATAATTGTACCATTGCTATATAAAAATTCTATATTATCCAAATTTGGTGCTTCTAAGGCCGAGTATCTGCTAGCATTCATAATAATCTCTTGTTGAAATGGATTCGGTGTTGCAATATTTTGATGGTTAATTATCGTTAATGGAGCTACATACCCTATCCCAGCAGGGGTATTTAATATCTGTACGCTTGGCATTACGCCGTTTGGAGGATAAGCGCGAAATCTAAACCATTTCATATTTATACTTTGCCCTGCCGTGTTAACATAAACACCAATAGGAAACGGTAAACTAACCAAATCAGACCCAGAGCTAACTAAATTTTTGTAATTGATGAAGCCGTAATCTTTAGATTGCGTTGCGGCAACAGAAAAGACATTATAATTATTATTAAATGAAGTTATCTGTGTTAAATTTACCGGTGGACAGCCCGCAAAGTTAACTAAATAAAATTCCGGTGTGGAAGCCGCGGAGGTTTCACAATTACTTCCTTCGCCGAATGTACCTACTAGTCGCCCATCTTCTTGTACTCCATTAGAGTATCCTCCATAAGAATTTATATTGCCGCCAGTATGTGGCGTACCGAGAAATTGTGCATAAAAGTCAACCACCCCTCTGTTATAAGAACTAATCGAAGTTATAGATGATGATACATTTTTAATAAAAATGCCATTGTCAACGACATATATTCCTGCAGCAGACCATTTTGAGGCATTTAAACTCGTTCCCTTAAAGTCACTATAGAAGTTGAATACGTTTGCTCCGTCATCATACTCTGCATATGTAGAAGATAACTGCGGAGCTTCTCCAGTTGTCTTATTGTTTAAAAGATTAGTTTTTTTGTTCGCAAATTTCATGTATATAGTCATAGTTCCCTCTGCAGGAATAGAGGGTACCTTTACCCACCAAATGGCATAATTTGAGTTGTAAGACTCCAACCAAGAGGGTATAACACTGTTGTTATCATATACAAACTCTACGTTTTGTCCGAAAGAAGTAGTATTTACATAATTATCAATAGAAGAAATAGAGATATTTATCATCTGTTGAAAAGGATTAGGCGTTGCAATATTTTGGTAATTTGTTATTAACAACGGTATGCTCTCTGCCAAGTTGTTTATCGCTAGGTTGTTTGTGTTAACACCCTGATTAGTTATGTTAAGATTTTGGAAAAATTTGCTGTATATACCCTCTATCGTCGAATTGAACACGGCATTCGTAGCATTCGATGGGTTTATCGTTGCTATCTGTGACATTACATTCAAAAAATTATAATACTCTAATTTAGGTAAATTGTAAGCTTGTATAAGTGAATTTACATTTTCATTTGTATTGAGATTTGCAGATTCTATCCCCAATATCGTTATAATAGCAAGTATAAGGAACAGGGAAAAGAATATGGTTATCATCTGCGCTTTATTGTTCATATATAATTTATATATCCAGCTTTTATAAATTATAAAGCATATGGATTATTACAATAAACAGGAAAGCCTAGCCGGTTTTATGCCTCTGTTCAAAAAAGAGATAGAAGAAGGCAGAATAAGAAACAAAAAAGAGCTTCTTGCTTTAAAGAGAGAGATATGCAGACAGATTGGTATGGATAATATACCCAAGAATGGCGAGATACTGAATCATTTTTCACAAGAAGAGCGGGAAAAATATGCTGGTATAATGGTTTCAAAGCCTGTACGGGTACTTTCTGGGGTAAATGTAGTTGCAATAATGACAAAGCCATACGATTGTCCGCATGGTACGTGCATATTCTGTCCAGGCGGTACAAATTTCAATACGCCGCAAAGTTACACAGGCTTTGAGCCTGCAGCTAGGAGAGCATTGATGAACAATTATGACTCTTACAGGCAGGTTACCGCAAGGCTTAAGCATTATATTTTTATGGGTTATGCTCCGCAGAAAATAGAAGTAATAGTTATAGGTGGGACGTTTACGACTTTACCGAAGGATTACGTAACTGATTACGTTACAAACGTTTACAAGGCAATGAACGAATTTTACGGCGAAAAGGTAGAGGGCGGGATCGAAGAGCAGAAGCAGTTTAACGAAACCGCGCGAATAAGGTGCGTTGCGTTTGCAGCAGAGACAAAGCCTGAAAGATGCTCAAATGAGGATATAGAAAGAATGCTAGATTTCGGTATAACAAGGGTCGAGATGGGAGTTCAAAGCATTTACAATGAAGTTCTGCTTAAGAATAACCGAGGGCATACAATAGGAGATGTTATCGATGCCAGTAGGCGCCTTAAGAATTACGGATATAAAGTCGATTATCATATAATGCTCAATCTGCCGTTTTCAGATAAAGACAAAGACAGGGAAACGATTGAGCAAATATATAATAATGAAGATTTCAAACCAGATGCAATAAAGATATACCCTACATTGGTTATCCGCGGGACAGGATTATATGAGATGTGGAAAAGGGGTAAGTATAACCCGTACCCTGTCGAAGAGGTTGTTGATGCAATAGCAGAAGCAGAAATAAATGCTCCTAATTGGCTGAGGATAATGAGGATTGAACGGGATATACCCTCAACCTTCATAGAAAATGGAATAAAGGTTACCAATCTTAGACAGCTTATTGACATGAAAATAGCAAGTATGGGAAAAAGGGCAAATGATATAAGGAGCAGGGAGATAGGGCATGTAAAGCTTTTGAAGCCGATGAAAATAGAATTAAACAGAGAGAATTATAGGTCGGCAAACGGAGATGAAGTTTTTCTAAGCGTGGATGACAGCAACAACAAGGCTATAATTGCATTTTTGAGATTAAGGATACCCGACAAATTAAATGAGGCTTTTGTAAGGGAATTGCATGTTTACGGTGAACATCTAAATATAAATTATAGCAATGATAAAGCGTTTCAGCACAGAGGATTCGGCAAAGAATTGCTTTCTGAAGCGGAAAGGATAACAAAAGAAGAGTATTCAATAAATAAGATAAATGTTATATCAGGTGTAGGAGTACGCGAGTATTACAGAAATCTTGGGTACAAAAGACATAAGTGGTACATGTCGAAGGAGCTTTAAATGGAAGACGAAATATTGATGAACGGAAAGAAGGCAAAGGAGATAGTAAGGCAGAAAAAGCTGCTGGAAAAGATAAAGCAGCATGGAGTTACTTTGGAATTTGAAGAGAATATGGTTTATATAAATGGAAGCAGTGCACTAGAAGTTTTGTCCGTTAAAAATGTAGTAAATGCTTTTAACAGGGGCTTTGACTCCGCGATATCATCTCTTCTGCTAGATGATGATTATGATCTTGTTGTAATAAGCCTGAGGGATTTCAGTAATTCCGAGAAAAGAGCGATGCAGCTAAAAGGAAGGGTGATAGGCACAAGGGGAATGATAAAGCAGAGATTGATGAAGGAAACAGGGTGCTACATAAATGTTTATGGGAAAACTATAAGTATCATTGGACAAATACAGAATTTGTCTATTGCCCAGTCTGCAATAGAAATGATTTTAAATGGCGCGAAACATGATAATGTGTTTTCAATGATAAACAAAAGGAAGGTAGAGGTGTATTTGAATGGAAATCGCTGAGGAACTCGCAAAAGGACAGAGAGCAATAAGTGTCACCGAATTCTTTGAAAAAAATAGACATTTGCTTGGTTTTGACAATAAGCAAAAAGCTCTGCTTACTTGTGTTAAAGAAGCTGTTGATAATTCATTGGATGCATGTGAAGAGCTTGGACACATGCAGGAAAAGAACAAAGAAAAGGTAACTTTGCCAGAGATAACTGTAGACGTAAAAGCATTAAGTGACAATTACCAGTTGCTTGACGAGAAGCAGAACATCGGCCAGTTGATAGTAAGAAAAAACGAGTTTACGGTTCTTTATAAAGGAAAAAGTGAATCAAAGCAGATAAGGGCAGGCAAATTAAGCATCTCATTTGAAGACGTTACGTTTGACATATCAGAAAGCAACGACAAGCTTTTGGTGCTAATGAATGGAAAGCAGTTGAGATTAAAGAAAAACGCGCCAATATTCCTTATAAAGATAACGGATAACGGGCCAGGTATACTTTCGTCAAAAATTCCAGACATTTTTGGAAGGATGCTTTATGGTAGCAAGTTTCAGTCTATGAAACAGAGCAGAGGACAGCAGGGCATAGGGATACACTCTGCAGTCCTTTATTCTCAGCTTACAACGGGAAAACCGGCAAAGATTATTTCTAAGATAAAAAGCGCGAAGAAAGCAAAGATGATGAAGGTTCAGATAAACATACTAAAAAACGAGCCGGAAGTCATTGAGGAAAGCGATGAAGATTATCCATATGAGTCCGGCACAAGTATCGAATTGGAGATAGAGGGATTATACATAAGTGGAAACAAAGGACTAGACGAATATGTAAGGAGAACGGCTTTGGTAAATCCACATGCAACTTTGAGTTACATTAATCCAAATGGCGAGAAAGTCACATATAAAAGAGTAATAGAATCGTTACCAAAGGAGCCTTTATCCATAAAGCCGCACCCAGAGGGGCTGGAAATAGGTATATTCATGCGCATCCTCAAAAATTCCACTGAAAGAACTGTTGCGTCGGTTTTAGAGAATGAATTGTCAAGAGTGAGCAGGGCAGTTGCTGATCAAACATTAAAAAGTGCCGGCATAGACACAAAGACAAAACCGCAGGAGATTGACAGGGTGCAGGCAAATTCTATACTGAAGGCGCTGCAGTCCCTCGACTTGATGAGGCCGCAGACTGATTGTTTGTCACCAATCGGTGGAGAAGAACTAGAAAAGAGTCTGAAAAAAGAATACTCTCCAGAGTTTGTAAAATCAGTTACTAGAAAACCGGAGGTTTACAGGGGAATGCCCTTTCAGATAGAGGTAGCTGCAGCCTATGGCGGAAAGATACAAACTGATAAGGCAATTTTAATGAGGTTCGCAAACAAGATACCTTTGCTGTTTGATTCTTCGTCATGCGCGTTGACTCAAAGCTTTTTGGGTGTAGACTATGCGCGTTATGGCTTAAAAGTGGAGAATAAGGTGCCGATAGGACAGTTGGTGTTTATAATCCACATAGCATCTGTATGGGTTCCTTATACAAACGAAAGTAAGAATTCAGTCGCAAGCTATTCAATTATAACTAAGGAGATAAAGCTTGCGTTGCAGGAGCTTGTAAGAACGCTTTCCGTGTTTCTCAATAGGAAGCATAAAAGCAGCCTATTCCAGGAAAGGATAAGCCTGTTTGACAAGTACGGCGTAGAATTGGCATATTCGCTTTCAAAATTAACGGATATAGAAGAGAAAAAGATAAAGACAAAGATAGAGGGCCTTCTTGAAAAGAAAAAGGAAGAGGTTAAAGCGAACGTGGAGGAAAGCCTTAGTAAGGGAGACGTTATATCAAGCAAGATAGAATCCGATACGTCTACAGAAGAGGAGGAATAAATATGGACAGTAAGGAAATCGAAGAATCAAGGAAAAAGAGATTAGGCGTACTTGAGAAGCTTGGGAAGGATGTTTACCAACAGATAGAAAAGGGAGATAATCCTTATCTGACTTTACCCGTAAGAGGTTTATCAAACGTAAAATACGATACAGAAAGCAGGATGATTACATTGGGCAGCGGTTTATCCAGAAGGTATTTTTTAAACGTCGGTCATGTAAGAAAATTCATACAGACAATGGCAATGGCTGCCGTAAGCAGAGAACTTATAAAAAACGATAAACACACAAGTTTAAGGTCTGCCTTCTACCAAGTAAGAAGAACAATTCCTGGAACAAAGATAGACGTAGTTGATGACCAGATAGAGACAAATAAGGCAATAGAGGATCTGGAACTCATAACTGACCTAACAAGAGAGCAGCTAAATATAAATGCAAATAAGAACGGCGCTGTTGCGGGAGAAGTAACAATAGAAGATAGAGGGGATATAATAGACTGGTCCAAAATGGGAAGTGGTGGATGGGCCGTCCCAAGTAACGTAGAGGACCTTATATTCAGAAAGGTTGACGCTAAATTTGTAATATACATGGAAAAAGCGACTATATGGGACAGACTTAATGAAGATAAGGCTTGGAAGAAGCTGCACTGCATTATAATAGCAAGCCAGGGACAGGCAACAAGAGGGATAAGAAGATTGATTCAAAGACTTAGCAGAGAGCACAATCTTCCAGTTTACGTTTTAACCGACGGAGACATTTGGGGAGTTTACATTTATTCCGCCATTAAATTCGGTTCAATTGCATTAGCGCATGTTTCGGACAAACTTTCCTTGCCAGAAGCAAAGTTTATGGGATTGACAATGGAGGATATAGACAAATACGGATTGAGAAGGCATCTTATCAAATTTAAAGATGTTGACATGGCTAGAATAAAGCAGATTAAAAATTATGACTGGTTCAAAAATAATAAGAAATGGATGGAAGAACTTGATAAAATGGAGAAATTGGGCGCTAAAGTAGAGTTAGATGCATTTACCGCAAAAGGATTGTCATTCATGACGGAGACTTATCTTCCTGAAAAATTGAAAGATAAGAATTTTTTAGACTGATTTTGCAATCTTATACTAAAATGCGGTCTAAGGCTTATATTCCTAGTTCGGCCCTTGCTTCATCAGTCATTTTATCTTTAGTCCAAGGCGGATCAAATGTTATGTCTAAATCTACTTTTGTAGCTCCTGAAAAATCTATTACTTTTCCTTTTATATCCTCAACTAAATAATCTGTGACAGGGCAGAAGGGAGAGGTTAAAGTCATCGTTATCTTAACCTCCGTTCCATTTATCTCTATTTTGTAAATTAACCCTAAATCATAAATGTTGGCAGGTATCTCCGGATCAAAGCACTGTTTCAGTCCCTTTACAACATCCTCTTCTTTTACCTTGACTTCCATTTCCTATTTAATTCACAACAGTTTAAATATTTTATAACGGTGTTATATCAAATAAATTTTATAAGAAAGTACAATCCAAGAAAAGCAAACTGCATCGGCCCTATTGCAGCCATTGCAGGGTAGGCCTTTCCTTTCTTGCCCAAGAACAATATTATTGACAACCCAATTACCGCGCCTATTATTGCAAATATCCCCGAAAGAAGATTATAATGAAGGAAAAACTCATTTGCAAGAATTGCGGGGAAAGCCATATCTCCGCCGCCAAGAAAAATCTCCTGCCGCTTTGCCTTTTTTGCCATTAAAGATATCCCACCAAAGGAATTGCCGGAAAATGCCTTTGCAAGCGTCAGCATGTGCTTTGTTATGAATACAGAAATGTAGTCATATACGCTTATGATTGCAATAAGTATCAATGCTGTTATTATGTTTAAGTACAGGGATATTACGGCAGAGATGGATACGAATAAAATTATGTTTAAAACGTCTTTTGCGTATTTCCCTGCGTACTTAAAGTAGTATACTGTAAGTATGACCGGAAGAATATAGACTAAAAGTGAAAAGGTAGCAAGTAAACTGCTATTAGAATTTAAATTGCCGTGCAAAGGGAAAACGTATATGTCAAGCAGGAGCAGGTCGAAAAAGGCATACATTACAAACAAAAACAAAAGTATGATAACGATGTTTATTATCTTTAATTTTTTATATTTTACAAGCAGTAATATTATTGCAGTAGGTATAAGTAAACCTGCAATTATTATGTAAACCAGATAGTAAAACGGAGAAGTAACATTGTAGTTTATCCCGGTCTGCAGCGAAATGACTGAAAACAACTTTAGATTTACATCTGCGAAAAAGCCGCTTGCTATAAGGACTATTGTAAATATAGCTAAAAGTAGCAGTGCTATTTTAATATTTGTCTTCATATACTTCTTAATTCGTCTTTATATTATACTATTTGTTTTCTGGTCGTACAATGCGGAACATATAAGCATCGCAATTCTTGGGTTTCCCTTTGCTTTCTTATATATTTTTTCATATTCTGCCTCAGTAAAAGGCTCAAGAGAATCTGATTTAGTAGTTCTTACCAAATTTAACCGGTTTATTATTACCTGCTTTAAATCTTCCTTTGACATGCCTTCCAACTGGTATTTTTTGAACGGTTTGCTTTGAGTTTTAAGTTCTTTTTCAATACCTTCATCCCTGTTCTCTACTAATAAAACCGCGGCTTTTTGGCCAAGACCATACAGCAAATCTATAACTCTCTGTTGATTTAATTTATCTAGCATCTCTATATTATTGAAATCATCTAGTTCTATAAACATCCTTTTTGCAGGAGTAATGCTTAAACCTCTAAGCTTAGTGTAAACCGCAGGGGTAAATTCCTCTTTTATTACATATAAATTCTTGGATTTTCTAAGCTCTTTTTCAACCACGTTTATCAATGTGCTTTTACCCATCCCAGGTGCACCTTTAAGTATAATTATACAGCCGTGTTCCAGGGCCTCATTTATAAGCATTAGCAAATCTATCTTTTCAGTAACTCTATCTACTATGACATCGTTATCAGAGTAAGTTATGCTTATAAAGGGATTATCTCTTGCCATAAACAATAAAGAGATATGACAAAGTATTATATTAATAGTTTTAAAAACAAATGATTTAAGCTAAAAAATCTTTAAGTCTTGGATAGCCCTCGTAGTTTAGCTTGGACAGAATACCGGTTTCCTAAACCGGGCACCCAGGTTCAAATCCTGGCGAGGGCATTTAAAGTTCATGCAGAAGTTGTTTCGGTTCTTGGAAGATAACAGCCAATTTTTAATGCGAGCTGCTCCAAAAGACTGGATATGCACAGTATTGCGTACAGGCTCATTGAAATAAGTATTTATAGTGGATTTATTCTTAAATTTATTAATGATACAGAAAAATGGAAAAGCGATTTTGGATGACCTACTGGAGCAAAATTACATAACAGTTTCAGATAAGGAAATATTAACCCTTATTTCCGAAAACGAGGATTTAAAGGTTCGCCAGTCCATGGACACGTTTAACTGGTATAAAAACAAAGGGGAGAGTAAACATATAATAACAAAAAATGAAAACAGTACAATTACTTACTTTGATTATGGTTTGGATCTGTTTCTTATAGATATTGAAAAGCTGAAAGAAACGAATAATTCATATGTTGTTTCATCGAATCTTCAAATGGAAAACTTTTCTGAGAAGGATTCTATACCAAATTTAGCATTGCTGAAGTTTTCAGTCTATGACGGCTTATCAAAAAGTCTTGGGGGCTACTCTCTTATAAAATCTGAAAGATATTTTGAGTATCCAAATCAAAAAGAAGGAGCTGAAAACCTCAATAAAACGGTGAGGGTAAGATTTTACAGCGAAAAGGAGCACAGCGCGTTAACACTTGTATATAGACAAACCATAAATAAAAACAGTGTAATAGGCTCAAGACTATACCTTTCTGACAATGGAAAATTAAAAAACCTAGACAAGGCAAAAAACGAAAGATTGATAGCGTTCATTAGAGCAGTCGATTTCTGGCATGACAATGAGTTAAAGGAGGGAAACGCAAAATTGGAAAAATTTGGTACAGGTTTGAATGCTCCTTCTTACATGTCCATGTATTATTGATCTATCTTTAATTTTTCATCGCCAAATTTGCAGCAATTATATGCGAGCATAACTTATTTTGTAAGGTGTACCATTTGCAATCACATTGCCATTTTTTATCCTGTGATTTTTCGTCAAAATACATTACATTGTGCAGTTCATTATCCCCTTTTACAATGAACGAAACATGTTTCTGCGTTTTATAATCTATCTTTACTGAATTAACTAGTCTTATACCTTTTATGTAAAGCTTTTCGTCTTTTTTTAAATCCTTATCTTCTAGGGTTTTTACTTCCACAACAAATTATTAAATGTAGATTGCTATATATAATAGCGGTATTGTATGCAACAGACCATTAAAGGAGGAAGTCCGTTCACCTTTAAAACTGAAGTGCAGTAATGCATTGCTGTAAAAGGCAGGCAACTGAGCAGAAACGATACCTGTTTTCAGTGTAAAGAGATGATGCGAAAGCTGATTGCTGAAAAGGGGATGAAACGGCAGACCTTCAGGGTGCAAACCGGTATTCCGGCGCTTAGTCGAATGTTGTTGCATCCAACTGGGAAGCCTTTGAACTAAGGCAGAGGGATGACAAAAAACGGGCTATTCAATACCGCAATTTATTTAAATAGACAGGTATTAACATAAAAATGTCAGAAGAAGACAAAGAACACAATACTGATCTTACAGGCAATGAGAACACAAATAAGGGTTTGCAGCCGGGAAAAGCAGTACTTTCAGACAAAAGCAGTGAACTTTCAAATAATAATCAGCAAAATCCTCAAAATAAAACCGAGGAAAAGAAAATAGAAGTTACTGCTAATTCTAATGGCGATGAGCTTGAAAGGCTGAGAAAGGAGAATGAAAGGTTGAAAGAGATTCAGCGCTTAAAGGAAGAAAATGAAAAACTTTCAGTTGGGCAGGTTGCCGATTCAAAAAAACAAACTGGCAAAAATAATTTAATTTTGCCCTTAATAATAGGTGTAGTAGTTGTTGCTGTAGTCGTTATAGTCCTGATTTTATTTGTTATACATGCTCCTTCTAAAACAACAATATCTGTGCTTGGAGGAAAAGTATTGTTTACCCCTGCAAACTTATCAGGCGTTTCAAGTTCAAATTTTGGTAATTCTCCAATACTAAATTCATTGGTGTCCCCTAATTTCTCTGCAATAAATAACTCGGCTACTTCGCTCCAGTTTTTCAAAGGGCCTGTCGGCCAGTCAGAACCTAATTATGTAAGTGCACTTTCAAATCTAAGTACTCAATTAGAAGAAGTCGGACAATCGCAATTAAGCGGCAGTATAGAATGTGTGCCTGTAGGAAACAGTTCAAATGGACCTAATCCCTCTTACTGTGTTCTATTGATAGGCAGTAATAATTATGATATAGTTCCTATAAAAGTTGGCGGTAATTCAACTGTGAAGGTTAATGGAAGTTCCACAGTTAAGCTGCCGCTCTTGACATATGGTGGCAAGCCAACTTTCGTTTATATAGGTGCACAAGGTTGTCCATTCTGTGCAGGTATGCGATGGTCAATTGCAATTGCCCTGTCAAGATTTGGAAACTTCTCAAATTTATTTTATGATAGGTCGGCTACGAGCGATGCAAATGTTCCAACATTTACATTTGATTATAACGCAAATTTGTTTTATGACGCAGTTTCTAAGCCTTCTGTAAGTAGCGGTGCAGCACCTTATGGAGATAGCAATCCTACACCCTTCTTTGTAGGCGCTTATTACAATTCCAGTTACATAAATTTCATACCACTAGATGAAATAGGGACATCATTTTTAGTTAATGTTACTGGGATAGCAGACGTTTCCCCATTTGTTTTTAATAATGTGGTACTAGCTAGTCAGGCGTTTAATTCATATCACGGTTTTGGAATATACAACTTTTTGGCTGGAGGCGTGCCATTCTTTGATATTAATAATCAGTATGTGTTTGATGGTGCAACTATAAATGCAGGCACATATCTTACTTCCAGTGGATTAAATCCGGCATATAGTACACATCAAGATATGCTTAATTCGATTGAAAATCCAACAAGCGGGTCGTTCGGCCAGACTGTTTTAGGAGCGGCAAATCTCCTCACAGCGCAGATCTGCGAAACTTTAAACAATTCTGCACCGGTGTGTAGTTTATCATACATTTCTGGGTTAGAAAACAAATTAAGTACAATAAAGGTTTAACTGTTTGTTTTATAGACCGATAAATATATTTAAGTCTTTAATTTACATTAATTATATGGATAACGGCAGCAGCTTGAAGCAGGTAACACAGAATATCTTAGACGCTTCTTATAAGGTTTACTCAGATGTTTCATTGATAAACAGCTCTTTATTCAGAGCAGCTTCTTCATTAGGCATAGACTTACAAGAAGTCCCTCAAATAAGTTTAGCTAAAACAAGTGAAAATACTTTTGAAAGTAAGACTAATAAGCATACAACTGCAGATGAAAAGGGTTCTACAGGGAGAAAAATATCCTTGTTTCATATTGAAGGAAAAAGCAAAAATGAGGGCAAAATTGATAAGGATATAACGGTTCAGCCTCAAATTAACATGGTAAACGAAAAGCTAAAACTGGCCGAATCAAGAGAACGGAAGATTAATAAAAATATGACAGCTCTACCCTCAGTACCAAATTACAAGCCGGATAAATTGGAAGAGGATAAAGTAGTTGTTACTCAACCTGGAAACAGAACTGAAACTAAAGTTTCAATTGAAGAAAAAGAAGCAAAGCTTAATAAACTGCAGGCAGGAATGCCAACTAAATTAAACGTGGTAAAGGATAAGGACGAATCACAACTTTCTCCAATTGAAAATATTTCTTCAGATAATAATGCAAGTTCACAATCCGAATTGCAGAAAACTATCTTCGAAACAATAAACTTTGGAAAATCATTTACGAAGGGGATGGGAGAAGATGTAAATGAAATTGCAAATAACCCACTGAATAAACTGTTTTCATTGGTCAAAGAAAGGCATTCAATTACTACTTCACAGGCTGCGCAATCTTTAAATGTAAGCAAGGATTTAATTGAAAGATGGGCTAAGATACTTAGTCAGAGTTCTCTTATAAGGATAAAGTACCAATTAATGGGAGATATGATATTAGAAGGATAATGGAAGAAAAAGTTGTAGAGGGAGTTGCGAGAGAAACAACTGGGATACCCGGGTTAGACGAAGCATTAAAAGGCGGTTTTCCCAAGAATAGCGTAATATTTCTTACAGGTACTCCGGGAGCGGGTAAGACCACCTTTTCATTTCAATTTTTATCAGAAGGAGCAAAAAAGGGAGAAAAAGGATTATACTTCACATTGGAAGAAAGCTCAGATGAATTAATACAGCAATTTATGCTATTCGATCCTAAGCTTAAAGAATACCTAGATAATGGACTAATAAAGATAGTATCTATACCTTTGGTAGATTACGATTCAATGAAAGAGGTTATCTCTTCTGAACTTGATGCAATGGGCGCACAGCGGCTAGTTGTAGACTCAATAACCTACTTACAAATGTTCTTTTCTGATATAATGTCAATAAGGAAAGCAATAATAGAACTTTCGAGTATAATAAAAGCAAGAGAATGTACCTCTATTTTTATAGGCGAAATGCCTTACGGTGAAAATAAACTTTCTGCATTTGGCGTTGAAGAATTTGCAGCGGATGGCGTGGTGGCTCTTTACATGGTAGAAAGGCAAAGCTCATTTATAAGGGCACTCAGAATAATAAAAATGAGATCTACAGATCATTTGACTAAATATATACCTCTGGATATAAAGAATAAAGGGATAATAGTTTACCCTTCTGCAGAGTTATTTGCAGAGATATAATATGACGCTTTGGATAGAAAAGTATAGGCCACAATCCTTTGACGAAATAATAGGACAAAAAGAAATAGTGGAAAAATTAAAGGCGATGGCCGAAAAAAAAGAAATACAGCACATGATTTTATCCGGTCCGCCGGGTGTTGGCAAAACAACTTCAGCCGTCGTATTAGCAAAAGCAGTGTTTGGCCCGGAATGGAATCAAAATTTTATTGAATTGAATGCATCTGACGACAGGAAGCTAAGTGTCATACAGGGTAAAGTCAAAGAGTTTGCAAGGACAAAACCGATAGATGCGCCATTTAAGATAATTCTGTTTGATGAGGCAGATTCATTAACACAGGAAGCGCAGCAGGCCCTAAGAAGGATGATGGAGGAGTATATCAATACCTGCAGGTTTGTATTCAGTGTAAATTACCAGAGCAATATAATAGAGCCTTTACAGTCAAGATGCGCAATACTTAGGTTTCAGCCTTTATCTAAAGAAGATGTACATAAATTCATAAAAAGAATTGCAGAGAGCGAAAAGCTGGAAATAGACCAGGAAGCAATGGATGCGTTGGATTATGTGTCAAGAGGGGATTTAAGGACGCTTGTTAATCTTATGCAATCACTTTCAAATGTTTCTAAAAAGATCGATGCAAAGGCAGTTTTGCAAAGCAGCGGGTTGATGGATGTTTCAAAGACAATGGATGGCTTAAAGACGGCATTATCAGGTGATTTTAAGAAATCAAGAGAGATATTCTCAGAGATAATCGACAATGGGGTAAATATGAAGGAGCTTTTAATTTCAATATTTAACATAATCTCAACAACCGATATAGTTAATGATAAGGTAAAGAACTACGTTTTTGAGAAGCTTGCAGAAACGGATTATAGAATAGTTGAAGGTGCAACTCCATTCATACAGTTCCAGGCCTTTCTTGCGTTTTTGGCCAGTCTTAAATAACTATGCTTTCTTTATTTAAGCCGGAAATAAAAATGTTTGTGGAGAATTACTCTAATAGCATTCCCGGTAAGGTATTGGCAGCCATTAAAAATGGGAAATCTAGGTTCATATTTAATGGACCTGCTGGAACAGGCAAGAATTTCCTTGCAGAGGCTATCGCAAATGAGTTAAATGCAAGCTTTGAGGTAATAAACTTGTATGAACTAACCGATGATACTCAGAGCGTTTCTTCAATGATTTTAGACAACATAACGCAATCCGCAATATCAAAATCGCTTTTTCAGCAAGGTAAAAAAGTTATTTACATTGAAGATCTGGAAAAGCTTTTATCAGTTGACTCTTCTATAACGCAGAAATTAAACTCTATCGCAGGAGATTCTATAATCATCTTCGAATCAGAAACCGGTGAGATTTTCAGAAGCAAATACAAAAGATTTCTTTTTGGATACGAAACCGTGAGGTTTTATAAACTTAATAATAGAGTACTTAAAACCTTTGCACTCAAACTTGTTCTTTATAATAAGATGAAAATAAGCGATGGCATGGTTGAAAGTATAGTAAGGTCAGCAAAAGGAAATATCTCCAGTATAATAACTGACCTTAACACAATATATATAACTAATTCCAGCCACTTAGACACATTTAGAAACTCAGATGATTCCATATTTGAAAAAATAACAGCAGTTTTTTCAGGTAAAGTTGAAAACGTTGAAATATACTTTACATCTGACATGGAAGCAAAGAACTTTGAGATTTGGTTGGCGGAAAAAGCACCACAAGTGCTTAAAAAAGAGGAGCTTTATCATTTCTTCGAGTCTCTCTCCGCTGCAGATATAGTGCTAAATAAAATAAAGAAACAGAACTGGTCTCTTTTGAAATATGTTAAAAATATAATGGCTTATAGCTGTTATGGCTTTAAAGTAAGTTTTCCTAAAGTAGACTTCTATGCGCCAAAATGGGATTCTTATTATAATAAATAAGCTAAAATTTAAGGGGTTTATATAAAGAAATATTTATATCTCTTCTTTTTATATAAATAATATGTCATTTAGGCCGTTTTCCATAGCTTTAGATAATAAACCGTTATCAATAAAATCAAAGCGTTCTCAGTCAGCTCTAGAATATATGATGACCTACGGCTGGGCAATTCTAATCATAGTCATCGTAGCGGTAATCCTATACTCAATGGGTATATTCAACCCCAGTTCAAGCATAACAACTACAATAACGGGTTTTCAAAGTTTGGGAGTAACTCAAGCTAACTGCATAAATTCAGTAAACAATCAAATCCTTGAGTTATACATAACAAACAAGGTAGGCTATCCTATAAACATAACAAGTATAAACGTAACTGGAAATAATGGCTTAAAAGTTACACAAGTTGTGGGGTCTATTCTAAACCCAGGTGCTTCTTCCTCATTTTACGTAAATGGCGCATGCAACAAGTCTTCTTCATTTTATTCAGGATCTGCTACCATAACTTATACTGAACCTGGGCAGCCATTAACTGGTCCATATGTATCAACAGGTAGTCTGGTTAAAGTTCCAGTTACATCTAATCCTAATACAGTGGCCAGTTTCAATGGGGCAAGTAGTTTTATCAACATTACTTTACCACAAGAACCTGTAAGATCAGCAACTAGGACAGCATTGGTATGGTTTTATGACAAAAACACCGCTTTAAAGGCTCATGCCTTTTCTTATGGTTGCGGAGGAGGTAGTTGCGGTGGTTTAAAATATTTTACAGTATATGTAGCATCTGGAGTTGCCACTTTGAATGCATATTACTCAAATCAAGGGATGTATCCCCAACCAATACAAAATAATACCTGGTATCTGCTAGTTTATGAGTATAATGGAACTTCCCAAATCGGCTACATAGATTATGGGGGAGTGATATATAAGGTTTATGCAAATGAGAATTATAACACAACATATACTCCCCTTTATTTAGGCTGCGAAGGCAATGATAACGGCGCAGTTTGTAATACGCAGTTTTGGCAGGGTTATCTATCGGATTTTCAACTTTATACCTCTGCATTATCAGAAAATCGAATTGAGAGTATCTATTCACGAGGTCTTGGGTCTGCGCCGATGCCTAATTCTGGCCTTGTTGGTTGGTTCCCATTAGATGGAAATGCAAATGATTACAGTGGCAACAATAATAATGGTGTAGCAACAGCAGTTAATTGGGTTTCACCTTGATTTTATTAACTTATTTTTATATCCGCTTAAAGCTATATCAAAACAGATTCTTTCAAGAAAAGGTGCTACTTCTCCAGCTCTATATTCCCTTATTTTTATGTTTTTAAAATATTCTTTGCAGGTCTTTATTATTTCATTTTTTATAATTGTAGTGTCCCCTTCTTTTACAAAAGAATACAAGTGTATTGTTGCTTTTTTGTCGCATTTTTTAACAGCAGTTCCAAGAAATTTATATGCAGAAAGGGGAAAGTTCATTATTATTCTGTTAAACTTCTCATCTAATTTTTTAGTTATTTTTTTAGAATCGCCGCAATAATGCGTTATATTCGTTATCTTGTTTAATTTTATGTTTTTCTTTAGCAGATTTATGGCGTTCTTGTTTATGTCTATTGCAGTCACAGTCTTTGCAATCTTAGCTATAGGTATTGCGAATGGCCCAACACCGCAAAACATATCTAGTACATTTTCATTGTTTTCTACTTGTTTTATCACCCTTAGCCTCTCATTTGACATTCTTGGAGAGAAGTAGACTTTTTTAACATCTACATAATACGAACACCCATTCTCTTTGTATAACGCTGTGCTGTTTTTTCCTATTATTTTTTTAAGTTTTGGTATTCTTTCTTCACCTTGCGTCATCCCAACCTTTTCAAATATTGTATTAATATTCTTGTTTTTGTCTAATACCTCCTTTACGGCTGACAATTTCTCATTTTTCGGCAGTTTCCCATCAAACTTGACTATCGCTATATTACCAATAATATCAAAACCTTTGTTTAATCTTCCTTTTTCCATTTTTTCTCCTGAATAGATTAAAGAAAGGAAAGAATAAAAACAGTACGAATATGAATATGTGAAAGACAAAAATAAGTATTAAGCTAACTACCAACGTCAAAATGCTTATAATTGTTAAGTAGCTCCTTTTCATTTTATAACAATCATAGGCTTCCCAGGAAATGCCTTTTCTTCATTGCTTTCTTCTATTTTTATTTCTGCGTTGTATCTCTCTTTTAGTTTTTCCTTTGATTCAATAAAAACCTTCTTTTCCAACTCATAATCAAGCCTTTTGTTTGGCAGTCTTTTCGGGTTTTTAAGCAGTTTATTTACAAAGTCGTTTATTGGAACCTCCTTTCTTATCTCCTTTATGTCCCTGCTTCTGTGCGTTATCTCCTCTACTTTGTTGTATACCTCAAATTTTTCTTTTCCAGCCATTCCTATTATTATCTCTTTAGGATCTTTATTTATTATATTTAACAGGTTGTTTATGTCTTCTAAGGTCTGGTTTAAAACCTCAAATTCATTTTCAACAATCTCATTTTTGTATTCTTCTTTTATTTCAGGCCAGCTTTGGTAGCTTTCCAACAGTTCCCCTTTATTTAGTGCATTGTTTATCTCTTCGGTTACAAATGGAAAGATCGGATGAGTAAGCTTTGAAAATACAGTTATAGCATACTTTAATGTATCCTTGTTGTTCCCGCCATAATCAATGTAGTTTTTAATATTCTCTATAAATTCAAAGAAGGAATAGTTCAATGAGTTCTTGTATTTCATCAAATTATATGATTTTTCGCTATTTTCTATAAGATAATTTACCTTGGACAGTAAAAATTCATCCACAAGTTTCCTTTCACCGGAAAAACTGTTCATTATTTCGGTAAGTTCTAGAATAAATTCTATTTTCTGCTTGAACCCATTTATATTGTTTAAATCCCAAGCAGCATCATCCATACCATTAGATGCCGAAGCTATCAACCTGGCGGAATCGGCTCCGTAATTGTTTACCACATAATCTATAGTCATTGTATTTCCTTTAGACTTGCTCATCTTCTTTCCATTCACAGTAAGCCAGCCGTTTATTCCCAAGCCTCTTGGCCATTTGTCCTTATTGAAAATTGCCACATGTGTCATTATAAAGAATGCTATATGGTTTGTTATAAGTTCTTTGGCTGTAACTCTTAAATCCAGTGGATACCAATAATCAAATTCTCTTTTCATTTTTTCTACAGTCTCTGTGAATTTCTTGCCGGAGTTTTTGTCTAAAAGGATGTAATCAAACATCTCATCAGTTATTTCCTCAGGTTTCATGTCTTTTATTATGTGAGCAAATGTGTAATATGCCATATATATTGTAGAGTCACTAAGTGGTTCTATAAGCCAGTTTTTATCCCATGGCAGCGGTGTACCCAATCCGCCACTTCTTGTTGCAGCTTTGTCTTCCATGTTATAAACAGCATTTATTATTTGGGCTTTTGCTTCCTCCGGTCTAACGTCCATCTTTTGTATCCAGTCTATGGTTTTTTCTTTAAGTTGTTTATCAGAATATCTTATGAACCATTGGTTTTGGACCAGCTTAATCAGTCCTTTTGCCCCGCAGCGGCATATAACCTCTCCAGATGTTTCATAGAAATTATCATAAGCATTGTTTTTCTTTATTAGTTCAATAGCATATTCCTTAGCTTCCTTTACAGGCTTACCGCTTAATGGGCCGTTGTTTTCATTTAAAACGCCATAATTGAATTCTGTTTTGTATACGTATTTTGTAGCATCCTCTAATGAATTTTCATCTGCAGTGCCAAAGCGCTTAATTGCCTCTTCCATTAAGTTTGGGTTCGTTTTTACGTCGATTATCTTCTTAGCTTCTTTTAGTTTAATCTCTGCCTTTTTCTTATTGTAATAACTGTAATCAAAAGGGGCATGCATTGGTACGCCCATTACTATTCCTGTGTTCCTGTCAGTTTTTACAAATTCCCCATTTAATATCGGTATTTCTTCATTGTTTACCGGGTTTTTTGCAGTTTTGCCTACTATTTCAGCGGGATTGAAATTTTCTATCTTCTCGGCTATGTTCTTTTGAAATGGCAATTTCTCAGTAAATTCTTTTGAGACAATCCATTCCTCGCCATTAGAAAACCTTATTTTTTTGTATTCACCTTTTTCATTTATCCATAAATTGCTTACTCCATAGATTGTTTCTGGACGCAATGTAGCTGCAGGCAATACAAAATTATCTACTTTAAATTTGATTATAGTAAACTCCATAGGGCTTTCTCCTTCTCCCTCTGCCCTATCATGATCCCCTAAAGAGGTATTCTCGTTTGGACACCAAACTACTGGGTGATTCCCTTGTGTTATATATCCTATGTCTTTAAGGGTTCTGAACTGCCATTCAACAAATTTTGAATATTGTTCTGTGTATGAAAGTATAAAATTTCTTCTCCAGTCTATAGATGTTCCAACTAAATTAAAATCACTTTTATAAGTTTTTCCAAAGAATAACCCTAATTCTAAAGGATTGCCTGCAAATCTTTTTATGTCCTCGTCAGTAGCCCCTTGGTCCCTCATTATCTTTATTGCCTTTTCATCGCCATTTTTCAGTCTAAGGGACATTCCTGCCATCGGCCCACCTGTCATGTGAAAACCCTGCGGAAACAGTACGTTTTTACCTTTCATTCTCTGGAATCTTGCGAATACATCTGCTCTAGTCCAGGTATACATATGCCCGGTATGCAGTCTTCCATCAGGGTACATTACCGGAACGGTTATAAAGAATTTTTCCTTTTTTTCATCTAAATCTGCTTCATAGCTTTTCTTTTCCTCATAGACGTTCCGCCATTTTTTTTCTATCTCTTCGAGCTGATATTTTGACATAGATAAGACAAATAACTGCTCGTTTTTATACTTTCTTAACAGTTTATATAATTTGTAGAATAAAGCAATTAAGCTTTATTAATTAAAATAGCATTAAAAACTAATGGCAGAAGGAATAAGCGTAAAGAAAGAAAGTGATCTGATTTCGTGGTATAACCAAGTTGTTATTAAGTCTGAGATGGCAGATTTCTCAGCAGTAAAGGGGTTTGCAGTTTACCGTCCATATGGATATGAGATATGGGAAAGAAGTGTAGCATACCTTGATAGCAAGTTCAAGTCAATAGGGGTAAAAAATGCATATTTTCCCTTGCTGATACCGGAAAGCATACTTTCAAAGGAAAAGGAACATATAGCAGGATTTAATCCTGAAGTGGCATGGGTAACCATTGGAGGGGATACTGAGTTGGATGAAAGACTAGCTATAAGGCCAACATCCGAGACAATAATGTACGATAGTTACTCAAAATGGATAAAAAGCTACAGAGATCTGCCGCTTTTAATAAATCAATGGAACACTATGGTCAGGTGGGAAACTAAAGAGACAAGATTGTTTTTAAGAGGCAGGGAAGTTCTATGGCAGGAAGGGCATTGTGTGTTCAAGACTGAAAAAGAAGCAGATAAGAATGCCAGGGATATATTAGACTTTTATAAACAGTTCCTTGAAGAGATGCTTGCAGTTCCTGTTTTAGCGGGTAAGAAAAGTCAGGGCGAAAAGTTTGCAGGCGCTGTAACAACCTACACAGTCGAAGCAATACTTTCAAACAATTTTATGTCACAGGCCGCTACTTCCCATTATTTGGGGCAAAACTTCTCCAAGTCATTTGACATAAAGTTTTTAGATGAAAAGAACGAATTGCAGTACCCTTTTCAAACATCTTGGGGAATTTCGATGCGTTCAATAGGGATAATGTTACTGGTGCATGGAGATGATAAAGGCTTAGTACTGTCTCCGCATGTTGCCCCTTACCAATGTGTCATAATCCCAATTATAAAAGAAGAGAGGGATAAAGTGCTAGAATACTGCAGCCAAATCGAATCAAAATTAAAAGAGATTGGTGTGAGGGTACTTCTAGACAGTAGGGAGGAGTATTCACCAGGTTGGAAACTTAACGAATACGACCTTAAAGGCGTACCTTTAAAGATACAGATAGGTAAGAGAGAGCTCGATACTAAGAATCTGTCACTTAAAACAAGAATAAACAATGTACAATCAGTCATACCTTTCAGCGAAATTGATAATGTAAAAGAAAAGTTAGAGGAAATACATAAAAGCATGCTTGAAAGTGTTAGGGCGGATGGTAAAAAAAGGATAAAAGAAGAAAGTTCAAAGGATAATTTTGTAAAGGCGCTTAAAGAAAGTTTATACATAGCGAAAGCCTCCTGGTGCGGTACTCCCGAGTGCGAAGAGAAAATAAAGAACGAAACCGGCGCAACTTCAAGGCTTATACCTTTAGAAGATGAGGAGCTTATCAATGAAAAATGCATATTTTGCGGCAATAAAGCCAAAATAAATGCATATTTCGCAAAATCTTATTAAAATGGACGCCGTATCCTACTACAATTCTATAGGTAATAGCTATGAAAAACTTTATTCTAGAGAGCAGGAAGATAAAATGCGATTTTTTTTATCTAAATTAAACATAAAAAAAGGCGATAAAATACTCGATGCGGGGGCCGGTTCTGGTATACTAGAGAATATTCTTAAAGAAAATGAAATAATTGCTTTAGAGCCATCTAACATGGCCGACATGATAATAAAAAAGAAACTAAGCAATGTTTTCGTGGTAAAGAAAACGATACAGGATTTTGATTATGTTGGAAAGTTTAATATAGTTTTTTGTATTACGGTTCTGCAGGATATAAAAGAAGAAGAAAGAAGTAATATACTTAAAAAGCTTTTTAGTTTGACTGCTGAAAATGGCCACCTTATAATCTCAGTATTAAAAGCCTCCAATATAAATTTAAGTGATTTAAACCCTATAGAGAGCGGCTACATTGCAAATGACAGGTACTTTATATTCTTTAATGAAGGTAAAAGCTTTTTAAGTTAAGAACCATTTAATTATATTAATATAAAAATATTAGTAAAATAATTAGGAGGTTGATTATGGCAGGCGTAACTAAGGGAGAAAGAATAGATGCAAGGACTATAGTTGGTAAGACAATTGTGGGAAAAAGCGGAAAGAAAATAGGTACAGTAGAAGATTTAATCTATGAAGCAAGAACAGGAGAATTAGTTTACCTGTCAGTTAAAAACCCCACTTCATATGCAAATACGTTTCAGTTCGAAAAAGATGAGAATGGGTTTGAAGAGATTCCTTATAGTGCTGTTATTTCTATAGGCGATTTTGTAGTAGTAGCAGAAGAAGATATAATCTAGATAAAAAACCCAGGCTATTACAAACAAAAAGTTTTAATACCTGCACGGATACGATTTTGAGGTGGAAAATAAGCAGGTTCAAGATAAAACATTAGAGAGGCTATTATCCGCAGATAGGTGGAGCTATAAGGGATACTTTACAGTGAAAGAAGTTGATAAAGCTATCCAGAATTTTTATAAAGAAGCAGGAACATTAAGGGCGCCGAGATTCTCCAAATACTTAGAGAATTATGTTAATGATCTTAATGAACTTGACAAGGCCCTGGCTTAGTAATGAAAGTCACAATAAGTTCTATCCTACGTGACCTCGAGGAAAAAAATCCGCCAAAGAATACAAAACAACTATTTATGAAGCCGAGAAAGAACTTGTAAATGGATATTTCGCTAAGTTTTAACAAGTCTATTTATAATTTAATGTAATAACTTGATTTGAGTGTATTTCATTACTTGCTTTCTATAGGATAATAAAGCCTAGGGCGAGAATCGGACTCGCGATCTTCTCCTTACCAAGGAGACGCTTTGCCACTGAGCCACCTAGGCATGAAATATAATAATTAAATTACTATAAAAGGATTTGTCATTTTGCAACTAAGCTAAAATATTTGTCAAAAAGATAATATTAAATAGTATTATCAGCATCTTTAATCAAATATGGGAAGGATAAGAGGTAAGGAAATAAGAAATGCTACTATAGAGGTCCTTAAAAGATACAAAGGCCTCTTTAATGAAGATTTTGAGAACAATAAGGAAGCTTTGAATGGGGTCATAACTGCCCAGAAAAGGAATAGAAACAAGATAGCTGGATTTATAACAAAACTAGCAAAAAGTAAATCTATAGAAGAGTTTATAATAGAGCATTCTTCAAAATAATTTTACCTTCTCTAAAGAAGATTTGCCTTGTGGAAGCAATCGGTCTATATAGTCATCATTAACTTGTACTGAGTATTTTTGTGCTATTGCCCTATTTATCTTCCTTATTATCTCATCTCTTTTCTTGCTACCCGGTTTTATTAAAAAGAATGTGGATTTTGGTTCATAAGGAGTGACTTTTAAGTTTGCAAATTCCTCCTCTATCGTTATAGATATATACATACCAAGCGGGGTATTTTTAATATAGTCTCTTTTGCCTTCTATGTAGAATGCGCCTTTTTTAAGAGATTCTCCAGAAGGAGGCGTTTTTGTTACTTGTTCTGGTTTTATAAAATAAACATCGAGATTTGTGGCCCCTGCCCTCCATGCAGAAGAATATGATGCTATCATAACTGCCGCCTCTTCAAGATCTTTTTTACTCACATTGCTGCCTTCTTTGGGTTTCATAACACCAAATGGGCTTCCAAAAACATCAGCATGTCCAACTATGTCTCCTTTTTCCATATGTTTCTCTATAAGTGATTCATTTTGGTTTATATCCTTGCCGATTATCACCAGGCTGCCTTCCGACGTGACAAAGTGCCTAAATTTAGCATACCATTGGCTTTCGTTTTTTACCTTTATTCTCCTTATCATTTTTGTGTTAGAGGTTATCGCTTCGGTATCTATATTTTTAAGTCTCTTGGACTTTTGATACAGAAGGGCTAAGTTATAATTTAGGTTTTGTGTTATGTCTATGTTGATTTGCTGTCTTTCCTTTGGCACAATATTTTTACCGTTTATAAGAAACCCCAGGTTATCTAGCTCTCTTTCTCTGTCAATTATGCTTTTATCAGAGGATTTTAAAATATTTATTGCGTTTTGTATCCTTCCATAATTAGTATTTATAAATTCTATATCTTGTTCGTATTCCTTCAGTCTGTCCTGTGCTTTGTTAAGTTCTATTTTTACCGGATTTTTACGCTCAATCTCTTCGTTTTTTTCGAAGAAGTTTATGACTGCAGAATTTATGTTTTCAAAGTATTCTTTTTCTCCAGCTATATGTTTTAATTCGACTGCAGAAAATATCTTTTTGTCTATTATATTCGGCTTGTTTTCCTTTATTATCTCAAGGAATTTTTCTCGTAACATTTTTGCTTCCCCTATTTCAAGTTCAAGCGGCTTTTTGGATTTGTCGATCTTTGCCCTAAAACACGCTTCTTCTGCGTAATAACCACCCATTGAAAAATCCATGGCAAGGCTTTTTACCACGCTTTCTCTGTCTGACGCTTTTAGCATCGAATAGAACCCGCCATACATATCATTGAAGGATTTCTTATTGCCAGGGGGGTAAATATACTCTCCACCGCTTGATATCTCTCTGCTTTCATATTTTCTTTGAAACAAAGCTCTTTCTATCTTTTCGTCTTTTAAAAGTATAACGTTACCCTTTGAGAACATTTCTATCAGAAGCTTATTACTATCTGTTTTTATTTCCAGTATCCTGTCGGAGTTGTGCATGCTGATTGAAAATCTCTTTCCTTTAAGGGCGTTTTTTACAAGTGTAGTAAAACCGAAGTCCAGGGTTTCTTCTGGTTTTTCATTAACTACACAAAAATAGTGCCCGGGTACTATCTTAAGCCAGTATTCTTTGCCTTTGTATATAAGAAAGTAAAATTCATTTTTCCCGCTTTTTATATTTCTTATAAATCCCCCGTTTATGTGCTCAAATTCATCAAGTAATTTATATATGTCCAAGGACGTTAAACTTTGCATGGTCACTTATAAAAGTTGGATTGTATGGCGGACTTAATGCTATTCACGTCGCTTTCAAAAGCTGCTTTTCTCTGTGTGACTACTTCTTCATTCATCTTGTCATATATCGGCCTTACAAATTTTGAAACGCCTTTTGTCCATTTATTAAGGTAATCTACCAGTATATCTGAGACCAACTGTACTTGCACAGTGCCTGTCTTTGCCTTTACTTGCTTTCCCTCCTTTAACGCCACTGTTTCTTGTATATTCCTATAATCCAAATTCACATTAATACGGTAAGCCATATAATCGTCTATCACTTTCGTGGCCGTCCATTTTATAACATAATTTGCGCCTGAAAACTGTATATAATTCGTTTCTTTTACAGAGTAGCCTGCAGATACCAACAAATCTCTCAGGAAATTGTAGAACTTTTGATCATCCAGCGTACCCTCATACTGCACAGTGGTATTACCCATTGGTATTATTTCCATATTTTAATTAGATTTTGTTCAAATTTAACTCTTTCCTGTATTTTACCAGAATATAATTAAACCTATTGAAGCAATAACTATTTCAATAAATGTTAGTATCAGAGGGATTTGCCATTCTTTATATTTCCCTTTCCTCAAAAATATATGTGTTAGGGAGTATATCTTGTTTCCATATAATGATGAGAGGGTTCCATCTTTATGTATTACGCCCCATGAACTCGCATGGAATCTTTTTCTGGCTTTCAAGATAAACTCTGTTATCCAAGGTATCATTATAAAAACAGCAAATAATTGCATATTCCCGATTATTGCAACAACTGCAACTGCCCCGCCAATAAGATATGTCAAGCTATCTCCGGGTATTATCTTAGCAGGGTACTTCCCGTAATATAGGTAACCAAGTAAAACGGCAAACATTATAGCAGAGAGTGCCAATCCATCATAATTTTGTAAATGGAAAGAAAGTATGGAAAAGGCAGCAAATAAGACTAGTCCCATCTGTACTGCAATACCATTTAGGCCTTCCAACATATTGTAAGCATTGGATGCAAATACGACGCCAATGGGAATAAAGATTACTATATATAGAATAGGAGCAATAACAATGTTCCCGACCCCCGGAAAGTATACAGTGCTCCCAAAGAATAGGACCATTAATGGAACGGCACCTATCAACGTAAGCAATGGCTTCTGCCACTGTCTTATCCCTCCATTAAAAATTGAATAATCCTTGGCCATCCTTTTTATATCTGTCATAGAGGTTCTTATTTTTCCGCCTGATAAGTCATCTACAAATCCTATTAATGAGATTATTATTATTGAGGACAAACCAAGAAGTAGTGCTTCCGGATTTAGATTTGCTTTTATTATATAATTATAAGCTGCTATTAAAGACATTACTCCCGCAAATAATCCTATTATAAGCAGAAAACCGCCGCTTGAGGGAAGTATTGGCCTGTTCTTCTTGTTTATATCTTGGGCAACTAGCCCTGCCCTTATCAATAAAGGAATTATAAACTTGCCACTAATAAATGTAGCAATTGCAGCCACTATTGCAGAAAGCAGTATTTCCAATAACATTTAAATCTCTGGGATTTAGTATATTTAAGTTTTATATCTACAGTTTTTATAAGTTTATGTTATAGCCCTGTAGTGTAGCGGCCAAGCACGAGGGCCTTTGGAGCCCTAGACACCGGTTCAAATCCGGTCAGGGCTATTATTTTTTGGGGTATATAATATCTCTTTCTTAATTTCACCCTAAATACCATAAATATCGTAATACTATCTATGTTATCTCCGAGTAATGCCGGATAGACCTATCAGTCATAAAAGGTATTTTCAAGGCAACTTCTACTATACCTCGAGGCTATTTCGGTAAAATATCAATAATTATTGAGGTTAATTTCGGGGAAAATTCTCGAGAGTTCGAGGTGGTAAGATTGATGAATAGTAAGACTTGACTCGAATGAGACTGAGAATAGAGAGGAAATAGACTGGGAAGAGAATAGGGGCTAGGTTGTGGGGTAATTATAACGTTTAGATTTCTAGATTAGAAGGTTTTAAATATCCATATAACATTTAAAAGTAAATGAATAGGTGTAAAGATAATATTAGTCTTGCTGATAAATTTAATATTTATTTTGAATTGAAAAGAGTAATCAATTTTAAAGCAAGATTTATAGAAAATGCTATCTCTATAAAAAATTTTTGGGATTACTATCTTGTAAGACTTAAGTTAAAAAAATTGGCTGTATTACATCTTAATTTTGGGAAAGATTTCATCTTTTCTAATGATAAACTTAGTGATTTATCGATTTTGAAGCTTGAGTTAAAATTACAAAGAAGTGGCTTTAAAATTAGAAAAGTGAGGAGTATATTTTTGCTCGAATCGAGAGATTTAAAATTTATTGTCAATAATCTGTCTGAGTCTGGGGTAATTTTAGAAAATTTTGTACAAAATCAATATGACTGGTTGGATGCAAAAAATAAAATAGTAGTAGATATAGGTGCAAATATAGGCGACACAACAGTCTACTTCTCTAAAATTAAGAAAGCAAAAAAGGTTATAGCATTTGAACCTTACCCCTATTCTTATAAAATTGCAAAGGAGAACATTAATTTGAACAAAATAACAAACGTAATATTGCTAAATGAAGGAGTTGGAGGGAAAGAGGATTATATTAGAGTAAATCCCGCTTTTGAAAACAGTGGTAGCGATTCACTGAAATCATTCAGTAAGGGCAAGAAAATTAAGATAGTAACTTTGAAATCTATTGTTAATAATTACGATATAGAAAACGGGATACTTAAAATGGACTGCGAAGGATGTGAGTATCCAATTATACTCAATGCGAGTAAAGAAACTCTAAGGAAATTTGAACAAATAATGTTAGAGTATCATAATGGATATCTAAACATAAAAAGAAAATTAGAAGAAGCAGGTTTTAATGTCATTAACAATACAAATATATGGATAGGCCTCATAATGGCTAAAAGAATTGGCTAAAAATCTTATAAATTTTAAGCTCAAATAGATAAATTTCTTTTATTCCATCTAAATTTGTACTTCGTATATTATCTCTTGTTTTTGATTGTATAGTTTAATCTTCCTGCCATCCTTTATAGCTTTCTGCTGTACCACAACGTGGATTTGTTGATTCCCAAGCGCTTTCTTTCTGCAGGTGTTATGCTAAGTATCACCCTGCGTTAATAATTTGTATTTTTTCTGGGCTTATTATACTGATTACTTACTAACTTTAAGTATTCGTATACACGCTTACTTAGGTACAGTGATTTTTTGCAGTTTGGGCTACATTTAATATACGGCAAAAAATCCTCATTTAAACCGTATTTTATGTATTCTGGTACATTTTCCAAATTGAATTTATTGGTCTTTTCAGTGGTTTGCGAAAGCCGTTGATTTTGCTTTTTAAAAGCATCTATGCAACATTTTGGATAACCAAATAGCCTTCCGAGTATTTTATCTATTCTTGCCCGCCCTTCTTTGGTTATATAAAATGCAGTTTTATCACCCCCTAAAATTGTTTTTATGTAATTTTTTGCCTCTAATGTCTTTAAAGTACTTTTTTCGTATCTTTGATTTCCGTCTTCGAGTTTAAACAATAATTTTTCTCCCTCATTTAAATTAAATGTATACGGCTTCTTTGTTATAATCTCTCTGCAAAATCCTGTTATCTTTTTGAGATCCACATTAGTTTTTATCGATGTTATGCCTAAAGAATGCTTTATGTTATCTGAGACAGGTAAATATACAGGAGCTCTTTTTCTTGCATTTGTAGCAACTAAAAATATATTCAACTTATCGGCTTCTACAGCATACTTGGCAAGCTCTATAGAAAGGACATTCGTATTTCCATTTCTTTTTTCTGCAATTTTATTTAAGTCAATGTGGCTATATTTTAGATTCAGAAACTCTATGATTTTTTCTTTATCGTTTTGATTCATTTTATTACCTGAATTTTTAGAAATTTGATTTTTAGCAGCTATGCAGACATAAAATACAAAAAGCCTCCCACACGCTATCATCTCTACCAACTATAGTAGCATTTTTTAACAAGTCTGTCTTATCTAACATAGATAAAGTAGCAATCATAATGTTTGCATAACCTACACAATTTGCTGTTGGGTTAACATCTGAAAAATCCCTCGAATATATTTTATTCGATCCATAATTTACATTTTTAAATATGCGATCATTTAATTCAGGTAATAATTTTTCATCGTTATAGCTTAAATCTAAACCTGATATTATTTTATGTATGTTGTTGGTAATTTTATAAAATGTATCGTTTTTATTTTTTGTAACAATTTTTTTGTCATAGCTAGATTCAAATAAATCATAAGCTAAAGAATGTGTATTTTTTTTGTTTAACACTATCTCATCTAAGGTACCTGTCATATATAATATATAATCCGATAGCAGTTTAAGTATATAATTTTTAGTACTAAATCGAGGCTGTTGCATAATTCAATTACAGACAGCCTGCAATAAGCAATAAATCAGGCAAATGCCTCTTATTCTACATGATATGATATAAAGTAGATACTATACTAGATTAGTGCAACTAAGGAGAAGATATCCTATACCTCGCTATTATTTTTTGTTAACCTATCTATACCTCTAGAATATAATAATATCAATAAAAAGTTCTAATGCCCAATAAAGGTTCCTTTCCTTGCTTTTATAGTCCGTTGTTAGTAAGGCAGTATTAACTCCAAAAAATTAATTCTTCTTCAAGTTTTTAACATACACATTTGCAGTGTTTTTTCTTTCTATCTTAAATGGTTTAAATAAATTCCCATTTCCATCAAAGAACTTTGAAAAGAACTCAACATAAATAAGCCTTGCTCCCTGTATACCTCCTTCAAATAATGCTATCACTATATTGAAAAGCTGGCCAAATACTAGAATTATTACCCCTCCTATAATGAAGAGTATCGAGCCGCTTAGACTCGAAACGAAGATTAGATTTATCACTTGCGCAAGAATGACTGAAGCAAGTAGTATGCCAACAAGCCTAGTATACGAAAGTATGTGGCTTATCACTGATGGAATCTCCATTAGAGACTGTGTACCTTCCGATCTAAGTACCAATGCAATACCAATCACTATTGCAACATAACTGCCGACAGCTTCTAAATTAGAAAATCCAATGCTTTCCTTATGAAGAACAGCCAAACCCACTATCACAATTCCCCATGCGACCAAAAGCCAGCCTATTCTTCCGATGGCTTTCTTGATTTTTTTGTTGTACAAAGCATTAATAGCCCCAAGCACAAAACCAAATGACACCATCGCTACTCCTATCCAACCCGAAATTAAAAGCAACGTAGAAACGTTTTTTGTAACATTAAATAATGAAGTATAAGGCAACGCAAAA
Organism: Nanobdellota archaeon; assembly: GCA_021852135.1. The sequence continues at coordinate 21,328 of JAJZOB010000018.1, read as the reverse complement.
CCAAAATACTCATTGAAAATTATCCCGAGTGCAATGGCTATTATAGAGCCTGGTATTATAGCTTTCATTATCATTACCAAGCTGTTTTTGCTTATTATTGTCTTAACAAATTTTGAAAGCTTTCTCGGCAAATGGCTTTTTTTAGGAGGGTGTTTTATCCTATGTATGACCCAAAAACTAAGCAAAAGGAATGTTGCGCCATAGCCTGCATCTCCAACCATTAATCCAAAAAATATGGGGAAAGCTATTCCGAAAAATATCGTTGGATCAATTTCGCTGCTTCTTGGTATCGAATAAAATTTTATAAAGAATTCATAAAGTTTAAAAGAAACTGGATTTTCCATCTTTGTTGGTGGCTCTTCAGTCGTTTTTATCTTCTCAAGTATAAATCGATCGGACGTTAATCCATTCAGACCTTCTTCTAAAACAGGTATCTTTTTGCTTTCTACCCATCCCTCAATTACGGTTATATAATCAGTAGCGCCTATTCTTGGTATTATAGAGCTTTTTTTTATCTCTATGTCTAGATATTCTTTAAGATTAACAACAATAGCATAATATTTTTTTGACAACTTTTCTAGCTTATTATTTATAGTTAAAAATTTTTCTTTTTCCTTTTTTATGTTTGCTTGCTGCAAATTTGTTATTTCTTCTATTTTTCCCGTTATATTTGGAATTTTTATCAGGTTTATTGCCCCCTTATTGGCCAAGTTTGCAAGTTTTTCCTTATTGTGTTTCTCTATTGTAACCATATATACGGTTCCCAGTTCGTTAAACTCGCAATCTATCTCTTTTTTTATTTTTTCAATAAACTGATCGTCTTCTTTAGTTTTTTTGAATATAAACGACTCTACTCTATTTCCATTCAATATCTTTAGATCATGTTTAAAATCTTTCATTAAATTTATTATTTCTAAAATAGAATTGCTCTCTTTTATACTTGCATTAATTTTTTCTTCTTCCTTTTTTATTTCATTTACCTCTTCATAGATTTTTATTTTATCAGTTTCATGAAAAACCTGCCGAAGATTTTTTATATTCATATTTTTAGACTTTTGTTTTATCAGGTTACTTTCTAAGCTTCTTATTTTTTGGCTGTAACGGTTTATTTTATCATATTCAATTTCTTTAAAGTCTTTTAAGACCTTCTTACTTTCGCTTTCTAGCACTTCTATCTGTAAGAAACCCAGTTCTCCAAGTAAAGTTATCGCCGTATCATAGTAAATTTTAGGCAGAATTAATCTTACTTTTTCTATTTTACTTGGTAGAAACATTATAATTTAAATTCCTCCTTTAAAACGTCATTAAATATCTCTAGCATTCGGTTCTTATCAAGTGGTTTTATATCAGTAGCTTTTTTCTTTGCTTCTATTATCATTTCCTCCTTTTTAATTGCCGTTTCTTTTTCGACCTTTTCAATCGCAGTATTTATAGAATTATTTGCTTCTTTTTCAGCTTTTTTTATTTTTTCTTCACTTAATCTTTCAGCTTCTTCTAAGATTTTTTTTGCTTTTTCCTCCGCTTGCTCTATTTTTTTAGAGGATAAATCTTCTATCTCGCGTATTTTTTGTAAAGTTTCAAGTGATTCCATATCAGCTATGTAATTTTTTTATAAATTTAATAGACACTAATCTGTCTCTTTCCATATCGTCTAAACTTTGTTTTATATATTTTATTTTTGCCTTCCATCTAGGTATTATGATATTTTCTATGGAATTTGTTCTTCTGTTTAATTTATATACCTCATTAAGTAAATTTCTCATTGCAGTTTCTTTTTCAGCTATTTCTACAAGCATCGAAAGAAATGAAGCATACATGCTCTTTGCATCGTAAACCGGAGTTGGTATAGTCAAACTATCGCTTTCACTCATGACGTCGATGGTTTCATTAACGTTTATATTTGGAATGATTAGTCCCATTACGTTTCTAGCCTTCAAGCTTGCCATTTTCTCGCTTTGCTCCTGTGCTACTCTCTCTATTGTTATACGGCCGCTAAGGGCTTCCGCTATTTCTAAGCTCTCCCTGCTTCTATCCATGAATTTCTTAAGGTTTGTTTTCATGCTTTGTACCTGTTTTGCAAGTTCGAAGAATTCAAGAATAAGTGAAGACCTTTTCATCTTCAGTAGCTGCAGTCCTCTCCCAGCAGTTTTAATTTTTTTCTTAGTTTCTATCAATTCTCTTCTCGTAACCCTTATGTTTGTTTCCATTTACCGTATTTTTCTATAAATTCAGGTTTTATCCTCTTCATCTCATCCCTGTCTATCATGCTTAATAGCTCCCACCCAAGGTCAAGCGTTTCATTTATACTTCTGTCTTCGTTGAATTCCTGTTTTATGAACCTGTTTTCAAATTCTTCTGCAAAATGTAAGTACTGTTTATCTGTTTTGCTTAAAGCGTCTTCACCAACTATTTCGGTTAAGCTTCTAAGTTCCTTCCCTTTTGCATAAGCAGCATACAGCTGATCCGAAACATTTCTATGGTCTTCCCTAGTGGAGTTTTTTCCAATTCCTTGGTTCATTAATCTTGAAAGAGAAAGTAAAACATCTACTTCCGGATATATTCCACTTTTATCCAAAGCTCTGCTTAAAACTATCTGTCCTTCTGTAATGTAACCAGTTAAGTCTGGGATGGGGTGTGTTATGTCATCACTCGGCATTGTAAGTATTGGTAACTGCGTAACAGAACCTTCTTTTCCTTTTACTTTACCAGCTCTCTCGAAAAGGCTTGCCAAATCAGTATACATGTAACCCGGATAACCTCTTCTTCCAGGCACTTCATCTCTCGCAGCAGATATTTCACGAAGTGCTTCCGCGTAGTTAGTCATATCCGTAAGTATAACTATTACATGTGAGCCTTTTTCGTATGCAAGATATTCCGCGGCGGTTAATGCAAGTCTTGGCAGTATGACTCTCTCCATTGAAGGATCGGCAGCTAAGTTTAAAAATATAACTGACCTTTCCAACGCGCCGCTATTCTGAAATTCGTTTACAAAAAAGTTAGCGTCTTCACTATTTATTCCGATTCCTCCAAAAACCACATAAAAGTTCTGTTTTTCTGCAAGTATCTTTGCTTGTTTTACTATCTGTGCAGCGAGTTTATTGTGCGAAAGACCAGAACCTGAAAAAATAGGTAACTTTTGTCCCCTAACTAAAGTATTCATGCAATCTATTGACGAGATCCCCGTCTGTACAAATTCTGAAGGCTCTTCCCTAGCATAAGGGTTTATTGGGTTTCCATTTATGTCCATTTTTTCATCGCTGAAAATAGGTATGCCGCCATCTCTTGGTCTACCTAACCCATCAAACACTCTGCCCACCATATCCATGCTTACTGGCATCTTAAAAGTAGTGCCTTTGAATTTTACTTTAGTCCCTTTTGTATTCATTCCAGTGGTTTCACCAAATGCTTGTATGATTGTAACTTCCTCATTAGTTGCAAGAACTTGCCCGTTTATTTTTTTGCCGTTTTCAAGTTCTATCTCTACTTGTTCATTATAAGCTGCGTTTTTTACGTCCTTTACAAAGAGCAGCACGTTAGTTACCTTTTCAATTGTTTTATATTCTATTTCTTCCATCTTATTTCTCCACACTAATCTTTTTTATTTCTTCTATGTCCTTTTCGATTTCCTTTAATTTAGCATCAATCTCTTCTTCGCTCGTGTACCTTAGTCTTGCAATTTTTGGTTTAACTTGTATTGATTGTATCCTCTCTATAGGCACATTCCTGTCAAGAGCAGCTTTTTCTGCGTCAAACACTTGAGCTATAATTTTTAACATTTTATACTGCTTGTTAACGGATGCGTAAGTATCAATCTCATCAAAGGCATTCTGCTGTAAGTAGTCCTCTCTTAGCATTTTAGCGACATCAAGTATTAGTTTGTCTGCTTCAGGCAATGCATCATATCCAACCAATTGTACAATCTCATTTATCTCTGCTTCTTTTTGTAATGTCGCTAGTGATTTATCTCTAAGTTCTGGCCAGTCCTCCGCAATGTTTTTTCTATACCACTGGTCCAACCCATCAGTATACAATGAATAGCTGTTAAGCCAGTTTATAGAAGGAAAGTGCCTTGCATTTGCAAGTGATGCATCAAGTGCCCAAAATACTCTAGTTACTCTAAGCGTGTTCTGCGAAACAGGTTCAGATATATCACCACCAGGTGGGGATACTGCGCCTATTATAGTTGCTGCTCCTATCTTTCCACTCAAGATTCTGGCTCTTCCTGCTCTCTCATAAAATTCACCTACTCTTCTACCTAAGTACGCAGGATAGCCCTCTTCACCCGGCATTTCTTCCAGTCTTCCAGACAGCTCTCTTAAAGCTTCCGCCCATCTCGAAGTACTGTCTGCCATTACTGCAACACTGTAACCCATATCCCTATAGTACTCAGCAAGTGTTATTCCAGTGTAAATGCTTGCTTCCCTTGCAGCTACAGGCATGTTTGATGTGTTGGCAATAAGTATGGTCCTGTCCATTAAAGGCTTCCCGCTTTTTGGATCTTTTAGTTCTGGAAATGTTGCAAGTATCTCTGTCATTTCATTCCCTCTTTCGCCGCATCCAACGTAAACTATCACATCTGCGTCAGACCACTTTGCAAGTTGATGCTGGATTACGGTTTTTCCTGACCCGAAAGGCCCTGGAACTGCTGCCGTTCCACCCATTGCAACAGGAAACATCGTGTCTATGACTCTTTGTCCTGTTAAAAGGGGGATATTTGGAGAAAGTTTCTCTTTTACAGGTCTTGCCGTTCTCACTGGCCACCTTGTCATAAGTTTTATCTCCTCAGTTTTTTTATTGTCATCCTCTAATAATGCGATATTTTCTTCTATTGTGTAATCTCCTTCTTCTGCTATCTTTTTTATTATCCCTTTTTTGTTTGCTGGTACAAGGACTTTATGTTTTATCAAAGAAGTTTCTTTTACCTCTCCAATTTCTTCCCCAGGTTCTACGAGTTTACCTTCTTCAACCTTTGGTTTAAAATGCCATTTTTTTTCGCGATCTAATGAATTAACTTTTACTCCACTGCTTATGAATGTTCCTTCCTTGGCAAGTATCTTATCTAAAGGTCTTTGTATACCATCAAATATCGATCCAATTAATCCTGGCCCCAATTCTACAGATAAAGGCTCATTACTATCAACCGCCTTTTCCCCAATTCTAAGTCCACTTGTATCCTCATACACTTGTATTATGGCGTTTTCGCCCTCTATCTTTACAATTTCTCCAACTAGCTCATTAGTTCCTATAAATACAATATTATTCATCTTCGGGTCTTCAAGACCTGAAACTGTTACAACTGAACCAGAAATTCCAATTATTTTTCCTTCCATTTTATTTTAATTTTGTTATGTCCACCCCCAATACTCTTTTTGCTAAGCTTTCCAGCGATTCTTTATTTTCCTGCGTTTCCTGTGAAGGTATAAACAGCACCAGTGGATCAACGCTTAAGTCTAATAAATTGCGTTCATTCTGATCTGCATAGTCCTTTATACTTTCTTCGGCTATTATAAGGTTATATTCTTTGCTTTTTATTAATTTAATTACTTCATTTAATGCCTCTTTTCCAGATAACTCCATGGAGTTTTCAATACCTGCAAGTTTTAACCCAAGGGAGTCTCTTCTATCTCCTATAAAAATTATCCTTCTAAATTCCATAGCCTATGTCCACGACTTTCTTTTCTATATTATAATACTTTTTAAACCAGCTTAATCTTATTGTATCCCTCTCTATCTCTGCACTTATTATAAACGAAAGCGTAGCTGCAACTGAAAGAGCATTGGCTCTAAATATCTGCAAGTATTTGTCGTGTATTATCCTTTTTAGTTCAACTTCGAAGTTAGCTATAAGTCCATCTTCTTTGTAAAGATCTAGTGCTTCGTTCAAGTCATAAGGCAAGTCCTTTATAAAATCTATAATATTCATCTTCGCCATTTCATTTAATTTTTCAGTGCTTATTGCTCCGCCACCTATTAAAAGTTCCTTTGCTGGTTTTTTAAGCTCTATTTCTTTTATAACGGTTATTATGTTCCTTAAATCTATTAAACCTTGTATAAATCTAAGAACCGGCCCCTCATTTCCATTGTAAAATTTAAAGTTTCTTAACAATTCATTATAATATTCTACATCAAGCGCCAATGCCATGCCTGAGACATTTCTGCTTAATTCTGCAGATACTGAAAATGGCAATAAAACTCTGCCGTAATTATACCGTGTTAGGTAATTTATAACCTCTACAATATCCTTTTGTTCTATTATGTTTCTGTATTCTTCCTTACTTATCAGTGAGCTTGAAAATCCCAATGGAAAGCTCCTCCCTACTGTAAGTAAATTTTCCGTTATTTCCACGTTTTTTCCTACGAGTTTGGCGGCAAGTATAAGCTTTATGTTCTGTATGTCTATTTTTGACAGGTAACTTTTTATTAATGGCTTTCCAATACTAGGCAAAACTTGGAGCGCGGATGTGCAGTTATTTAAAAAATGAGTATTTACGATTATATCTATAATATCAGGCTCCTTGAATCTATTGTAAAATTGATCGATTTCGTTTTTGTAAGAGGTGTTTGAAAGAACGCTTAAGAACTCATCTTTCTTTGTTTCCTTTATCCTATCAATTTCATCTTTTCTTAAAAGGTTGAGATATAATGCTTTTATATGCCCATAAGCGCCTGCATACGTAGAGTCCATTCATGCCTCAAGTTTTTCAATTATCTTTTTTGCTATTTTTTCTTCTAATGACTGTATTGTCTTGTTTAATGATAGGTTTATGGAAAATCTTCCGTCAGTAGATTCAGCATAAACTCCAAACATGTTCTTTTTGGAGAGCTTTGCATTTTTTTCCTTTTTCCCAAAAACCTGCAAATCGTCCTTATTCATAAAGAGCACAGCATTCTCCCCTATTCTTTTTTTGGCCTCTTTTATTAATATTACCATCAACTTTTGGTATTCAGGAGTTTTGCTAAATTCCTTTTCCGAAGAATAAAGGTTGTTCATGCTATCTTTAAAAGCGTCACTTACAGCCTTTTTTATTATTTGGTCCCTTTCAACATGTATCTTGGCATTTTCAATGGTTCTCTTTTCTTCTACGATAATTTCCTTTTTGGATTGTGCCTCCTTTAGAATTTCAGCAACCTTTTTATCTGCTTCTTTAGTATATTCATTTGCCTTAAGTTGCGCTTCTATGACTATCTTTTTTATCTTTGTGTCCGTCTCCTTCTCTATGTGTTCAGCTATTTTCTCGAGACTCATATTATATACTAATGCCTCACAGTATTTGTAATAGCAATATCAATCCAAGTACAAAGCCTATTATCCACAGTGTTTCAGGGATTACAAAGAAGAACAGTACCTGTCCGAATTTCTCAGGTTTTTCGGCAATGATTCCCATTCCTGCGGCACCTATTCCTTGCTGTGCCATTCCAGTACCTATTAAACCACCTGCTATCGCTATGGCTGCGGCTATTGCATATAGAGCGCCTGCATCTGTTGTAATTACCATATTCTCTTACGTTTTTTTCTATTTTTAAGCTTTACTATTCTAAATTATATTAAAATAAATTTTTTCTTTAAATTAAAAAAAGAAAGCTTTAAAAAGGGCAATAAAGCGAAAGCTATTTATACTAGTTCATTCATATGGTTTATCGTAAACATATGGAAATAAACTCAATACCTGACGACGTAATAGACTGCCTATTTGATGCGATAGAAAAAGATAATAAACTTTATGTTATTTTGAAAGATGACAGTAAAGACAACGAAGAAAAGATAGAAAAAGTGTTTGGAAAAGACGTTGAATTCTTAGATATGATGAAGATAATGCAAAGAAAGATGTTTTCAGAACTGATGGATGCGATAAGCGTCTTTGATAATGAGCCTTTTTTAAACAAATTAGGTTTTAATGAGATAACTGAGATATTCTATGATCTTACAAAGCTGGAACAAAGCAGAAAAATGTTGTTTAATTATGCTCTTCTCGGTAGAAGAGGGAAAGAGGGCCTGTTACAGACATTAGGAGGAGGAAGGCTAACCAAAAGCGCAATATTTGTACCCTCTGCAAATGAGAAGGATGCAGAGAATTTTATAAAAAAATGGAATGTTGAATACCTGAAAAAAAGAGTATTCATCTTAGGAGGTCAATAACATGGAAGATAACGGCAAAATAGAAATAAGTTTGAAGGTTGCAGAAGCGCAGCAGGATGATATAGGGCAAAATTCTGTAAGGATAGGAACGGCTTGGATGAAACAGATTGGTGTCAGGCCAGGAGAGTTCGTCGAGATAGAAGGAAATAGAAAGACAGTTGCAAAAGTTGACAGAGCGCATCCAGGCGATTTAGGTTTGAATATTGTTAGAATGGATGGTACTACAAGAAAAAATGCAAAAGCAGCTATAGGCGAAAATGTGATAGTTAGAAAAGCAGAAGTTTACGAAGCCGATGTTGTCAACCTTTCTCCTTTGTCTACAATTTCAATACGTGGCGCGGAAAACGTAATAGGGAGACTGCTCCTGGATAGGGCAGTTTCAAAAGGAGATATAATAACGCTCGGCAGCGGGGGCAGAGGTTCATTTGCGTCTTTCTTTGGAGATGATATAATGAGTATATTTGAGAATAGCGCATTCCCATCTTTTCAGTTCGGTTTTTCGGAGCTTCGTTTTCTGGTTACGTCTACAGCGCCAAAAGGCTTTGTAGTAATAACAGAAAACACGGACATAAATATATCCCCAGAACCGGTCAAGCTTTCCGAAGAATCGAGAGTTAAACATGTAAGCTACGAAGATGTTGGCGGTTTATCTGATGAGGTTTCAAAGATAAGGGAAATGGTTGAAATGCCTTTAAAGCATCCTGAGATATTTATGAGATTAGGGATAACCCCTCCAAGGGGAGTTTTGCTTTACGGCCCACCAGGTACAGGTAAAACTTTGCTTGCAAGAGCCGTTGCAGACGAGAGTGAAGCGCATTTTATAACTATAAACGGCCCAGAAGTAATGAGCAAGTGGGTTGGGGATGCAGAAAAGAAATTAAGGGAGATATTCGACGAGGCAGAAAAGAACGCCCCTTCTATTATATTCATAGATGAGATAGACGCAATAGCAACGAAGAGAGAAGAGAGCATCGGGGAAGTTGAGCATAGAGTGGTTTCTCAGCTTCTTACCTTAATGGATGGTTTAAAGAGCAGGGGAAAAGTAATTGTAATAGCCGCTACAAACAGGCCAAATGCAATAGATCCGGCATTGCGCAGGCCAGGCAGGTTTGACAGAGAAATAATGTTCGGCGTTCCAAATGAAAAGGGAAGGCTGGAAATATTGAATATACACACTCGAAACATGCCTTTGGACAAAAATGTTGAATTGGGGTATATATCAAAGATAACGCATGGTTTTGTCGGCGCAGACATAGAGTCTCTGATAAAAGAAGCGGCGATGAACGTAATAAGAAGAAACATAAATGAGTTAAATGTCAAGGAAGGTGATAATATACCAAAAACAGTTCTTGAAAAGCTTATAGTAACAATGGATGATTTTAGGGAAGCATTAAGATTCGTAAGACCAAGTGCAATGCGCGAAGTTTTGGTTGAAAGGCCAAGCGTTGGATGGGCAGACGTTGGAGGCTTAGAGCAGGTAAAGGCACAGCTTAAAGAAGCAATAGATTGGCCTTTAAAACATCCTGATGCGTTTAGAAAGATAGGGATAACCCCTCCAAAAGGAATACTGCTTTACGGCCCGCCAGGTACAGGTAAAACTTTGCTTGCAAGAGCCGTTGCGCACGAAACAGAATCAAATTTCATTGCAATAAAAGGGCCAGAGATATATAACAAATACGTCGGTGAAAGCGAAAAAAGAGTAAGAGAAATATTTGATAAGGCAAGGCAAGTCTCTCCATCTATAATCTTTATAGATGAGCTTGATAGCATAGCCTCTTCTAGGTCTAATTATGAAGGAAATAACGCAACTGAACAAGTCGTTAATCAATTGCTTACAGAATTGGACGGGATAGAACCTCTTAAGAACGTAATCGTAATTGGAGCCACAAATAGAGTTGATAAGGTGGATTCCGCAATATTAAGAACGGGCAGGTTTGATAACATAGTATTTGTTCCTCCGCCTGATGAGGAGGGGAGAAAAGAGATACTTAAGGTGTATTTGGATAAAATGCCAATAGATGGTGACAAGGAGGCTCTTGTAGAGTATCTTGTCAAAAAAACTGAAGGGTATGTTGGATCGGACTTGGAAAGACTTTCTAAGGAAGCAGGCATGAATGCGCTTAGAAACAATATTTCTGCAAGCAAAGTCACAAAAGAAGATTTTGAAAAAGCATTGGAGTTAGTAAGGCCAAGCTTAACTGCGGAAGATGCAAAGAAATACGAAGAGATGGCAAAGAAACTTTACAGTAAAAAGGAAAAGGCAAAGGAGCTTAATTATTTCGGTTGAGATGGATCACGAAGAAATATACAAACTTATCCTGAATGATGAACTTGGCTGGGAGCACCTTATAACTACCATAATAAGGGACGAAGGCATGGATCCCATGGATATAGACCTTATAAAGATTGCAGATAGGTTTGCTTCTTTAATCTCCAAAATAAATCAAATAGACTTTAGGTTTGGGGGCAAATTTGTATATACTGCTGCAATACTCCTGAAAATGAAATCAGACACCGTTGTAGGCGAGATACTAGAACTAAATGTTAAAAAAGAACGTGGGAGCCAACAAAGATACATTAAGGCCGTGCCGTTTGATATCGCAGTAACTTCCAAGCTTCCGATTTTTAGAAGCAGGAAAATAACCCTAACCGAATTAATAAATACTATAAGGGAAGCGATGCGTTATAATACAAAACAGAATATAAGTTTCGAATTGAAGCTCAAGGAAGTAAAAATAGAGGACAGGATAAGAACTCTTCTCGGGAAGTTGGCGAAGCTTTTTGATGCCAAGGAATTAGTTCTTTTTTCAGAGCTTATTGTCAAAAAGAATGACAGAAAAGAGATAATTTACACTTTGCTTCCACTTTTGTTTATTTCAAATATGAATAAAGTAGAGATCTCACAAAGCGAACCGTTTGAGGAGATATACATAAAGAGTAAGGTGGGCAGCTGAAATTTATTTGTCTGCTAACTTTAAAATCAATAAATGTAAATATTAACATATGTTAACATGGTAAAGATAAATGAATATGTCGAGGCGCTTGTTTTCTCCTTTGGGGATGGGATAAGCCTTGAAGAGATTGTAAAAAGGACTAAATCCGATCCGATAATAATCAAAAAAGCAGTTAATGATTTAAACAAGTCATATGAAGCTAGAAAAAGTGCTTTTTTCATACTAACTGAAGGAAATCTTTATAGGATGAGGCTAAGGGGGGAGCTTATTCATCTTGTACAGGATAGCTTAAGAACAGATATGAGCAGAGGGGTTCTAATGACTCTAAGCCTAATAGTCCTAAATGGAAAAATACTTCAAAGCGAACTTGTTAAAAAGAGAGGTAGCGTTTCTTATCAGCACGTTAAGGAGCTGCAGTCTAGAGGTTTAGTGTCTTCAACTATAGAGGAGGGCAAAAAAGTAATCAGAATTACGCCATTATTCTATGACTATTTTGATGTTGATAAGAAAGAGTTTAAAGAAATAAAGGAAACGGTTCAAGAGGAAATAAAGAAAGAGGATAATAAAACCGTAGAGTACAAAGGAAATTAGAATACTACCACTTTGCGGTTTATATTGATCTGGGGTTTTTCCTCTTTAATGGTGTTTTCTGGCTTTTTAGGTTCTTCAAAAACCTTTTTTTCAGGTTTAGGCGTTTCTGCTTCCTTCACCTTTTCTATTGCAGATTTTATTGCAGTTTCTATCGCTGTAAAGTCGTTCTCTTCCATTTTCTGTGGCTGCCAAACATGATTTACAGTGTCATCGCTGTATCTGGGGATAAGGTGTATTAAAGCGTGTGGAGTTACGTTGCCTTTTGTAAGCTCCTTTGTGTAAAGCATCTCAACATTATCAGGAGCCAGAGACAGAAGTATTGCATAACCTACTGCTCTTGCAATGCTGATATATTGTAGAAACTCTTCCTGTGGCATTTCGTAGATGTTATTATAATGTTTTTTTGGTATCATTATCACATGGCCTTTGGAAGCAGGGCTAATATCCAGAACGCCCATTACCATCCCGTCATTATAAACCTCCTTTGAAGGCACCTTTTTGTTAGCTATCATGCAAAAAATACATTTTTCCTCTTCCATAACTTTATTACGCTTTTAAAGTATTTATTGTTAAGTAAACTTTTTGTTTCGATTTAAAAAAAGCTTTTAAATAACAAAAACTTAAACCTATAATGAAAGCAAAAAGCAACTTAAGGTTTGTTGACGAGGAGAAAAGGGCAGTCGACGCAGCAATCGGCCTTATTCTATTTGGATTAGGAATAGTCCTTATAGTGTTTGGTCTGGTTTCTATACTTTCGACAGCAGTTCTTAGTGGATATTTCTACAAGACTGTTACAACTCCTCCATCGTCTTACGTATACCCTCTGTTTGAGTTAATAATAGGAATAGTCGTTTTTTCCTTCTCAATGTGGGTATTTAGGGCAAAAATATAAAGATTACTTTATTTTTTATTTTTTTACTTTTATTTTCGGTGAAAAAGAAAGATTTATATACTTCTTTCTTACTAATTAGTATGTAGGTGATAAAAATTATGGCATTGTCGTTTAGTGAAGATTATATAGCAAAAATAAGAAGGATGTTCGGTTTAAACCTATACGAAGCAAAGATTTGGCTGGCTTTACTTTCTCAAGGCAAATCCACTTCAGGTAAATTAAGTGAAATAGCTAATATCCCAAAATCAAGGGCTTATGATATACTCGTTTCATTGGAAAATGGCGGTTTTATAGTCAGAGATTTAAGCAAACCAATAAGTTATAGAGCTATACCTCCCCAGGAGCTGATAGAGAAACTTGAGGAAAAGGCCAAGGAATCTTTAGATCAAAAACTGGATAAACTAAGCAAGCTAAAAGATAGTGCAATGTTGACAGACCTTCAAAACTTGTATAATAAGGGAATAAAATACGTAGATGAAGGTAAGGTTGCTAATTCATATCAAGGGTTAGATAACATCTATTTTAGGATAAAGAAAAGCGTAGCATCCGCGAAAGGAGAAATAGTCTTGATTACCACTGAGCAGTCGTTGGAAAAGAAAATAAGTGCTTTAGGCAGAGCGCTTAAGAAGGCGAAAGCCAACAATGTGACCATACATGTGTACACTCCAGCAAAGGACATTAATGAAGCTTTGGTTAATGAAATAAAACAGTTCGGTAAGCTAAATAAAACCGATATTGATATAGGTAGGTTCGTAATAGTTGATGGCAACGAGATATTCATATTCACTGAAAATGAAAACGAAACACATCCAAGCAATGAGGTAGTTTTGCATATAAAGGGGAAATACTTGCCTGAAAAAATCAAAAAACTGGTATCATCCCACACCGTTGATTAATGGCTTAAAATAGTTAGCATTTAATATTAAAAAATTTTTTAGATAGTTGACTATGACTTATATAAAACAAGTAGAACTAGACAATTTTAAATCATTTGCTGGACACATTAAGTTCGATTTTGTAAATGGTTTTAATGCAATAGCAGGGGCAAATGGTTCAGGTAAAAGTAACATAATCGATGCACTTCTTTTTGTTTTTGGAGGATCGTCAAAGAAAGAGATGCGGTCCGATTTACTTACAGATCTTATATTTAACGGAGGTAAAAGCGGCAGGCAGTCCGAGCATGCAAAAGTTAATGTTATACTAGATAATTCAAATAAAGAGTTCCATGGTATCGAAGAAAGTGAAGTTTCTATAAGCAGAAAAATAGACAAAAACGGAAAGAGCATTTACAGAATAAACGGAAAGGCATCCACGCGAGAAGAGGTTCTAAATATTTTAGCGCTAGTAAAGTTCAGGCAGGATGGATTTAACATAATACCACAGGGAAGGATATTAGAAGTAGTCGGCACTTCCAATGAGGATAGGCTAAGTCTAATAAATGACATATCTGGCATAAGCGTGTTTGAAGATAAAAAAAGCAAGGCTATGAACGAGATGAAGAAAGTAGAAGAAAACATCTCTAAAATCGATACAGTACTAAATGAAAAGCGAAAACTAATGGCCCAGCTAGAAAAAGAAAAGACAAGAGCTGTAGAATTCCAGGAGCTAAAAAGTAGATACGCTTCCCTTCTTTCAAAGCAGTCAATGATAAAAAGAGACTCAGCGTATTCAGAATTACAATTTATATTGGAAAAGCTAAAAGAGGTAGAGAAAGGAAACGAGGAGCTCTCATCGGAAATAGTAAAATTAAATGAAAAAGTCAAAAAGATAAATGAAGAAGTAAACATTATAAACACTAAAGCAGAATCAGAAGGGGAGAAAGAGATACTTGAAGCTGAAAACAAAGCAAAAGAATTCGACTCCGAGCTCGCAAGGTTAAATGCAGTGCTTAAAAACGATAATGAACAGCTAAATAATATCATTCTGTCAATAGAAGAGCTATCAAAATCCCAGGAAGAGATTAGGCGGCAGATTAAAGAGGAGGAAGCAGAAAAGGACAAGCTGGAAGAAAAAATCGCTTCCTTAAATTCTAAAAAGCTTTCTCTTATAGAAAGCGAATCAAAAACGCAGAATTACCTCAAAACGAAGGAAGCGCTTGAAAAAAGGATATATGACATAGACAAGAAAATATACGAACAGAAGGTCGTTCTGGCAAATTATCCTAAAATTGCGGAGATTCAAGATGAACTTACAAAGCTAGAATCCAGTAAAAATGAAACAGAACGGACGGTAAAAGAAATGACATTATCCTTCTCTGCATTGAAACCCGAAATAGACAAGCTAAAAATGCAGGCAAAGAGAGAATCAGAGTCCGTATACTTATTAAGGGAGAACCTGCTTAACCAAAGGAATGTTTTATCCTCACAGAATAGAGCAATAGAAGTAGTTAATAAGCTCAGGAAGGAGATAACTGGTTTGTATGGCCTTGTCTCAGAGCTTTTCTCCTTAAAAAATGAAGAGTATTCTACACCTGTTTTGAGGTCTATAGGCAGGAGGGTTGATTTCATAGTTGTAGAAAACGAAGAAATTGCGAGGCAATGCATAGAGAAGCTTAAAAAGGAAAAACTTGGTTTTTACACCTTCATACCGCTTAATGTTGTAAAAAGTAGTTATAATCTTGAGAAGATAAATGATGAAAGAATAATTGATTACATAATAAATTTAGTGAATTTTGATAGTAAATTTGCACGGGCAATGAATTTTGTATTTGGGGACACCGTACTTGTCAAAAATTTTGCCTCCGCAAAAGAAATTATAAATAAATATAGGATGGTTTTGCCTGATGGAACGGTATTTGAAAAAACAGGGACGGTTTCAGGCGGCCATTTTGACATGCCTAATATACTAAACATAAATAAAAAGATTACCGAAATAAATTACGAGGTAACTGAACACTCAAAGATGAAGGAGAAATATGATGAGGAGATCATAGAGAAAGAGTCAACCCTGAATTCATTAATGACTGAGATAAAGGTCAGGCAGCAGGCATTAAATGAAATAAACGACAAAATTTCTAAGCTTTTGCATGAAAAGTCTAAATTTACTGGCACAGAATCAGAAATATCTAATAGAGTAAGGGACCTTGAAAATGAAAATTTAGGTCTAAAGTCAAAATTAGGGGAGTTAGAAAAGAATAAACCAGATATAATAGACCATAAAAAAGAGATAGAAACTCTTGAAAGAGAAGTGAATGATCTTCATGTAAAAGTTGCAACTTCTGGCAATAAACTCTCTGCCGTTTTAATGTCGGAGACTAGCAACTTGGAAAAGAGGTTTTCACAGCTTAGTAAGGAACGCAGTAAATTTGAAAAAGAAATAGAAGACGTTGAAAATTTAATAAAGAACACTCAGGAAAATTATGAACAGGCAAGAAAGGAACTTTCAAGTAAGTCAAACAGTCTAAACATGCTAAGAAAGAGAAGAACTGAACTTTTAAGTGAGCTTAACGATATCCAGAAAAAAAGGGAAGAAACATACGGTAATTCTCAGAAAGTTGCAGAAGAATTAAACACTTTAAAGGTAAAAGAAGCAGGGTTAAGAGTCAAATTCGAAACGGCAGAAGAAGAATACAATAAGTACAAAATAGAAGGTATAAAACCAGAAGATGGAGAAACAATTGAAAAGATAAGCAAAGAGCTAAACTCCCTTAATTCAAAGATAAACTCGTTTGGACCTATAAATGAACTCGCCCTTAAGACGTTTATAGAGACGCAGAAGCAGTACGAAGAGTTTAATATTAAATTGGAAAAACTAAATGATGAAAAAAGTAGGATACTTTCAGTTATAACCGAAATAGAGCAGAAGAAATTGGAGTCTTTTATGAAGACTCTTTCGGATATAAATTCTATATTCACGAAGGTCTTTAATTCTATTACAAAAGGAAAAGCGGAGCTAGTTCCAGACGATCCAAGTAACGTTTTCTCATCCGGCTTAGATATTTCTGTAGAACTTCCAAATAAGAAGGTAAGAAATATAAGAGGATTGAGTGGGGGAGAGCTGTCCGTTCTTGCAATATCTTTAATAATGGCCTTATCTAAATACACAGAAGCGGTATTTTATGTATTAGATGAGGTGGATGCCGCTTTGGATGCAATAAATGCAGGTAATTTCTCTGCGCTTGTTAAAGCTTATTCTGCTTCATCCCAGTTTATAATAATCTCCCACAATGAAACTACGCTTATAAATGCAGATGTAATTTACGGGGTAACTATGAATGACGAGGGTATAAGCAGGGTTGTAAGCGTAAAAATGCCAGATCAGAAAACTTGATCTTTCAAGTATTTTGTTATCTCTGTTATTTCATTTAATTTCAACTCTTTTACTTGTTTGTTACCAAATAACTTAATCATATCCGGAAGCCCTTCAAATGATTTTTTGCTCTCTTTTTTTGTTTTGTAATTTAGTGCAATTATTCCATTCATAAATGCGTTTTTAAGCAGCATTTCTTTTCTTTTAAATATCTCTTGAGATATGTCATCTTGCTTTTTTGTGATCTGTATCATCCTGCTGGTGACTCTAGGCACAGGGTAAAATGATTCTTTTTTTATTTCCCCCAAATCAATAAAATCAAAAAATATTTTTTGGATCGCTGAGAACTTAGTATCGTTTTCCTTCGAAACGAATTGTTTTGCTATTGTATTGGGCAGTATCATTATCCCCGTTTCAAAGTCATAAAAAGAAAGTTTATCAATTATTCTATCCGCAATATTGTACGGCGGATTAGATATAATCTTATTGAACCTGGGATATATAATCTCCAGGGCATCTGCGTTTATTATCTGAACATTTGGGTCTATTTCATACTTGTCAATAAGATAAGAATAACATTTTATTTCCTTTTCTATTGCAATTACTTTGCATTGTCTACTTACTATACTTTCTATGCTTCCGAATCCAGCACCTATATCCAAAACTATGTCGGAAGGCTTTAACTTTGCTTCATTTATTTCATGCGTAAGCACGTTTTCGTCTATTAGAAAATTTTGCCCGTTTTCATTATTACTTTTTATTTTGTAATCATCAACCAGTTTAATTGTTGTATCCTTTAACTGGCTCATACTATTTAGAGCGCGCATGTGGGGGCTTTAGCCGTTCTACAGAATAGACTTGGAGGCATTTGCTGCACTCAAAAACATATCTCTCTTTCATTTTTCCCTTTTCTTTACCTTTTTCTATCTTTAGCTTAGATTTAAAATCATTTTCTTCCCCACACTTTGGGCATTTAAATACAAAGTGGAAGTCTTCCTCTCCCGCCTCCCTGTATATCATGAGTTTTTCAGTATTTCCGTCAAAACTAATAAATGATTTTTTTATGAAATTAATTTTGTTTATATCCATAAAAGAAAAAGTTTTTACTATTTTATATATGTTTTTATTCGACTTTTATTCGGTTTAATTCATTGCTTTCCTTTATCCATATCGCCCAGCAAAGCTGAGTTTGGCTAACATTGTAAATATTACTTAGTCTTTCGCCTTCTAGTATACAGTCATAAGGCGTTTTAATAGGTTTAAAATTTCTGTTTATCCAGTTCATTATGACTTTATCAGGCATTATCGTGTCTACTCCGCTTTGAATTCTGAGGTATTGGAAGGTGTTTATCCCAACTCCCCTTATCCTTCCTATCTCATCCTTTTTAAAATTGAATGGGTCAGCATTTTTGGCCCATTTTTTTAAACTCTTTATCTCATTTTCTTCATCATTTCTTTCAGATACAATTCTGCAAATTTTTTTCATTGCTTCCCACACTCTTTTATTTTTAAACATAAAAAGAAGTTCTTTATTCTTTATTTTACCGAAATCGCTACATTTCGGTGCAATTCCTGTTTTCACGTATTTTTCACGGAAATACTTGACTTTAGGTACAACCACAGTAAAATAATTTAGACCAGTGCTGTCTAAGCATGCATCAAGTACTATTAAAATTGCTTTTCCTCCCCACCTTTTGCCCGTTTTGCACAGCCTATCAAAACGTGCAGATTCTTTGATTATTTCGCTTCCGAAAAGCTTTAATGCATTATTTTTCATTATTAAAGAATAAAATACCTTAACCTTTATTAGGTTTTGTTTTTATTTAAGGCAAAATATATATAAAGGTAAAAAACATAAGTAGAGTATAATTTCGATAATTATGAAAGTACCAAGGTCAAGACGAAGAGGAAAAAGCAGGGTTTTTAGAGTCAATGATTTCAAGGCAATAGGGAAAGTAAAACTTCCAAATTCAACTGACCCTATGAATGCAAGGATTTTAAAACTTATTCACGATCCTTACAGGACAGCGCCACTCATGGAGTTGAAATTCGAAAACGGCTTAAAGGCATTTTTGCCGGCGTTCGTTGGGGCGTACGAAGGCATGATAATACAGTATATGAAATCCGATAGCATAAAAGAGGGGTCCGTTTTAAGATTAGGAGATATACCTACAGGAACTATAGTATACGATATAGAGTTGAAGGCTGGCGACGGCGGTAAATTGATAAGGGCAGGCGGAAATAGCGCAAGAATAATGGAGAACACGGGTAATGAAGTAGCGATCTCGCTTTCAAGTGGAAAGATACTTAGGCTTAAGAAGGATTGCAGAGCAATAATAGGTAAAATAGCCAATGCCGGAAGAAAGGAAAAACCATTTTACAAGGCAGGTAACAAATATCATCTTATAAAAGCTAGAGGCAGATATTGGCCTATGAATGCGGCAGTTGCAATGAATGCTTACGAACATAAATTTGGAGGTAAAAGAAGAAGTACCCAGCACAAATCTAAAAGCTCCGCTAGAAATTCGCCTCCTGGTGCAAAGGTAGGATCTATCGCCCCTAAGAGGACGGGAGTAAGATAATGGAAGAATATAAGTTTAGAGGTAAGAGCATAGATGACCTTAAAAAGATGTCAAATGAGGAGCTTATGAAGATAGCCAATGCTGATTTCAGGAGGGCTATCAAAAGAGGGTTTTCTCCCGAAGAAAAGACATTTTTAATAAACCTAAAGAAAAAGGTAGCAAAATCAAAAACTATCAAAACTCACATGAGAGAAATGTTTATTCTACCCGACTTTGTAGGACTAACTGTACATGTATACAATGGCAAGGAATTTGTGCCAATTGAAATAAAGCCTTCAATGGTATTTCATCGTCTTGGCGAGTTTGCGCTTACTACCAAACAAGTAAAGCACGGTTCCCCAGGTATGAAAGCTACACGTTCGAGCGGATTTGTGCCTATTAAGTAAATATGGTAACTAAATTACAGGTTAAAAGAGAAGGGATGCCAATATCATTGAAGCATACTCATGAAATAATGGAAGCTGTAAAAGGCAAGCAAATCGCAAAGGCCGATGTCTTACTAAAAAAAGTACTGAAAAAGCAGGAATATATCCCTTTTAAAAAATATTCCAGCAAAGGTCATAAACACGGCGTACCTGCAGGTTATCCGCAGAAAGCCACAAAACAGGTTATTTCTATGTTGGGAGAGCTAAAAGCAAATGCAAAGAATATGGGATTTGATGAGTCAAAGATAGTTGTAAGCAGTTACTCTCTTGGGAGAGGAGGTTACCCACGGTTTTCAAGTGGGACAGTTTATAGACATGGTAAGCGAACTAATTTAACTATTTATTCATTAGTAGATCAGGAGAGAAAAATGCCTGAAAAGAAGCAGGTCGCCGATGACAAAGTAGAAAAAAGTCCTACAGATGTAGAACCAGTCAAAGAGCCTAAAAATGAAGAAAATCTCGAAATTACTGATGAGAAGCAAGAAAAACAAACATCGCAGGAAAGTAATAAAAGCACAGAAAACAATGATTTAAAAGCGGAGAAGTAAAATGTTACCTAAGAAAATAATTGCAAATAAAGTTAATGATGAGACAGCACGCGAATACCTATTCAAGAAGTTCGTTAGATTTGGAATAAGTGATATACGAATAGAAAAAACTCCCCTGGGCATGAAAATAGTCATAAAAACGCCGAAGCCAGGTGCGATAATAACAAGAGCGAATCAAATACTAAGGGAAAGTTCAAAGGAATTAGGAGAGTACTTTAATCAAGAATCTCCAAGAATAGAAGTTGAAAGCTCTGATAACCCTAATTTGGATCCTGCTATAGTCGCAGATTCTATAGCTTTTAAAATAGCCAAATACGGGCCTATGAAATATAAGGTAGTAGCCCACAAAGCTATGGACAGTATAATGGCCGCAGGGGCAAAAGGAGTAGAAATAGAGATAGGCGGGGTAATAAAAGAGAGGGCTGCCCACTTTAAATTTAGGCCTACCGGTAGTGTAATGCCAAAAACCGGGCAAGTGGAGTTTTTCGGCGTTAGGAGTGCAAAAAAACAATTAGTGCTTAAAAGAGGCTCAATAGGCATAAAAGTTACAATAGTAGTGCCTACTGAAAATATTGGAGGAGTAAAAATAAATGATGGAAGAGAATCTGAAGGACTTGGAAATGGAACTTCTGAAAATGAACATAAAGAAGACGCAGGGGCTCCAGCCAGCTGATGCTGGTAAGTACAGGCATTTGAAGAAGAAAGTTGCTCAGCTAAAGAATGAGCTTAGAAAGAAAGAGCTATCTACAAAATCGTCTAAAGCTTGAATCCTTTTGTTAGATATCTTATAGTCTAATGCTCTTTAAAAATAAGACTAATAACAAAGTCTATCTGGAAGTCTTAATTTTCATCCGTTCACTAGATCAAATAACGTGTCAAGCTGTTGTCTTTTAGCTTCTATTTGCGCCTTCATCTTTTTGTATTCATCTTCACTTATTTTACTAAACGAAC
>JAJZOB010000002.1 GCA_021852135.1 Nanobdellota archaeon | reverse complement strand
CGACGTTGAATTCAATTAAACCGTAGCATCCACCCCTTGTGTGCTCCCCCGCCAATTGCTTTAAGTTTCAACCTTGCGGCCGTACTCCCCAGGCGGCAG
The DNA here is from genome assembly GCA_021852135.1 of Nanobdellota archaeon. Next base: position 3,414 of record JAJZOB010000002.1, on the reverse strand, counting down.
ACTTAACAGTTTTCCTACGGTACTGCACTTATTCAAGATAAATGCAACACCAATGTCTGCATAATTTACTGCTAGGGCTACTCGGGTATCTAATCCGATTCGTTCTCCTAGCCTTCGTCACTCACTGTCGGATGTGTTCTGGTCAAGCGCCTTCGCCACAGGTAGTCCTTATAGGATTACAGGATTTAACCCCTACCCCATAAGTACTCTTGACCTCTCCCACTCCCTAGCCGAAAGGTATCTTATGCACGTATAGATGTTGAGCACCTATATTTCACATAAGACTGTTTCAGCCAGCTACGGACGCTTTAAGCCCAATAATAGTGAACACCACTTGTGCCGCCGGTATTACCGTGGCGGCTGCCACCGGTCTTACCCAGCACTTATTCTCCAAGCTTGCTATACTTGGCAAAAGATAAGTTAAAAACCTACCACTCAGACTCCCCCCATCATGCTTTCGCACATTGTGGAGTTTGCGCGCCTGCTGCACGCCGTAGCGCTAGGACCATTGTCTCAGTGTCCTTCTCGGGGCTCATACTCACATATCCCCTACGGGTCAAAGGTATGGTGGGCCGTTACCCCGCCATCTGCCTGATCCGACGCAGTCTCATCGTAGAGCAGTACTGCTCCAATTCACAACTTTTTCACTTAAAACTCCTTCCAGATGTTTTAAATTATATGGTATTAGCCTCAGTTTCCCAAGGTTATCCCCTTCTCTACGGTAGATTGACCACGCGTTACTGAGCCGTACGCCATACTCTCAAGTGAGAATATTGACTTGCATGGCTGTCGAAATCTGATAGCAGTGTCCTCCAGCAGCATCGACTGGAATTTTTTTGGTTTGTTTGTCTGCAAGATTTTATAATTGCAATTGCGTTGCGAGCCTCTTTGCACTCTCAAGACTACATCCAATTCCAAATAGGAATTTTCACATCCAATAATAAAGTGTGCAATGAAGCACACTAATAAATATTGTTTTAGCGCTTAAAGCTGTGAACTTGCTATTAAAGACGCTGAGCTATATTATACAAATAAAGGTTTATATAGCTTACTATAAATACTGAGAATACTTATTCATCTTTTGTATTTCTTCTCAAAATGTCTTGTTGTTCTTGTTCTGAAAGAACTGTTCCGTCTAGTGAAACTACATTTGGTTTGAAGCCATCTCTAATTCTGTTTTGGAGATTTATGGAGATGGGACCTATGACACAAATGACATATTTGAATATGCAAAGAATAAGAGAATTTACCCAAACATCGCAGTCCGAGTTAACGCATCGAAAAAGTGTTCAAAGGCAAGGAGAAAATCAGTAATAGAACAACTCGGAATTCATGGTGAGTGAGGAACCAGAGATATCGTACAGAATTATACTAAGGAATATCTAAGAAAACGTCAGGAAGAGTGGAGAAAGAAAGTACATCATGGCAGAAGATAGGCGGTTGAAACTGTATTTTCATCTTTCAAACAAATGTTCGGAGAGTCTGTTTCTACAAAGAACTTCGACATAATTCAGAAGGAGCTAAATACAAAAGTTCTGATATACAACAAACTTCGTTGAGATTTTGTTGTGAGGGCATTATTTTGTGATAGGGAATCTAAAAATCCTTACTTATTAGACACATGATAATTAGGAATTTTAATAATTTTAATCAATACATTTTATTTAGACGATTTATTCTTTCATCGATAGGAGGATGCGTTGAAAATATATTTATTATGCTTTTACCTTTGAAGGGATTTGCAAAGTACATAGAACCATTGACTTCATTAGCTGCTTTGACGCCTTGAGCATTAGGCTGTGTGGTGTAATTTTTAATTTTAGTAAGTGCATTTGCAAGTCCTTGTGGATCTCTTGTTAATCTTGCTCCATTTGCATCTGCCATATATTCTCTTTTTCTAGATATGGCTAATCTTAATAATAATGCAAAAATTGGTGCTAAAACTCCTACAACTATTGCAACTATAAGAAGTATTAAACCAGCTTCGCCTTCTGCTCTTCTGAAACCGCCAAAGAACAAAGACATCCTTAATACCGCAGCTATAAGACCTATCGCTCCTGCAAAGACAATTGCAATCATCATAAACTGAACATCATTATTTGATATGTGTGACATTTCATGTGCTATTACTCCCTCAAGTTCTCGTTTATCCATAATCGATAATAATCCAGATGTTACAGCTATTGCAGATATTTTTTTGTTCCTGCCTGTAGCAAAGGCATTTGGGTTAGGATCATTTACTATGTAAACTTTAGGCATAGGAACCTGTGTAGCTGATGAAAGACCTTCCACTATGGAATATAATTGATGGTATTGTTTTTTATCGGCAGGTTTTGCACCGGATATTTTAAGAGTTATTTTATCTCCGTAAAAATATGTAAATGCTGCATAAAACAAAATAAAAGCTACTCCGATAGTCAAACCAATTATACCTCCGCCAAAAGCCCACACTACAAAATAAATTATGGCTCCGAAGAAAAGCATAAAGATAAACATAAGTATAAATGACTTGATTTTATTTCTAGCTATCTCATCAAAGAAACTTGACATTTTAATCTACTATTTCTGAGTTTTATTACTTTTAGATTTTTTATTTGAAGGCTTTGTTGGCGTAGATTTAACAGAAGGCGTTTGCTCTGAATCATTATTTAAATCATCGAAGTTTACCTTTACTGGTTCTCTTTCTACTTCATTATCAGTTTTGAAGTAATCAAACTTTTGGAAGTGAAATGCATTGGCAAATACACTACTTGGAAACTGTTGTAAGCCATTGTTATAATCTAAAACATAATCGTTATATGATGTTCTTACAAATGCTATTTTGTCCTCTGTTTCAGTTATTGTTTGTTGAAGTTGTTGAAAGTTTTGTGAAGCTTTTAAATCAGGATAGTTTTCTGCAACTGCAAATATACTCTTGAAAGCTTGTGTTAATTGATTGTTTGCTTGTGCTTTGTCTTGAACTGAACCGTTTATTAGTGAAGATCTTAATTGTGTAACTTGCGTAAGAACACTTCTTTCATATTTTGCATAACCCTTTACAGTGTCAATAAGATTAGGTATTAAATCGTATCTTCTCTTTAGTTGAACATCTATCTGAGCCCATGCATCTTGAACACGATTTCTCTTTGCAATAAGTCCGTTATATATTGCAATTATCAATAATATGATAATTATTCCAATAATGGCCAATATGCCATCTAGTAATAAGCCCATTTACTCACATAGAATATATTACGTAAAGAATTTAAATAGCTTTCTAAGTTCTTTGGTTTGATAAAATTAAAAAGTATTATAAAGTTTAAGTAGTAAATATATTGAATTAATTATATAGGCGAGTGTAGTCTAGCCTGGTAGGACTTTGGCCTTCCAAGCCAAAAACCCGGGTTCAAATCCCGGCGCTCGCACCATTTGAGG
>JAJZOB010000015.1 GCA_021852135.1 Nanobdellota archaeon | reverse complement strand
TATCAAGGTCTTTTCGTAGGGTTCCATAAAGCCAGTAGTAGTCTTTTCCGTTTGGGTCTTTCTTCTTTATCACTATATCATCAAATACCCTTTTGTCGGTTTTTACAATTTTAATTTCAGTCTTTTCGGCTAAAAAAGCAAGAGTAGAAGATAAATAGACAAAGAGCCCTAGACAGTATTATGGTAGTGCTTATTACTAACGATGACGGCTACAAGACAGAAGGGCTGCGAACTTTATACAAAGCTGCTAAAAAGGTCTTTGGCTCTGAAGTCATGGTTGTTTCTCCAGATAAACTGCAAAGCTCAAGCGGTATGAGTTTTACTTTCCATAAACCTCTACGAGTAGAGAAGATAAATTATAATGATATGCCTTGTTACATAGTATCAGGAACTCCTGCGGATTGTGTGTTCATGTCAATTTACCACTTGTTTAAAGACAATGTTTCCCTGGTCCTATCTGGTATAAATGAGGGAATGAATGCGGGTTTGGAAACAGTGTATTCCTCAGGTACTATCTCTGCTGCGATGTTTGCAGCAATATCGGAAGTACCCAGCATAGCATTTTCAAAAAACTTATCTGTAGACATGAAGCAGGATAAGATAGACAAAAGCATGAAAGAGTCGTATGAAAGCGTGATGAAAATACTGAAAAACATAAAATCAAAAGGCTTTCCAAAAACCATCGATATGATAAATATAAATCTTCCTCTTAAAATAAATAAAAAGACTGAAATTAAAATTGTAAAAACCGACAAAAGGGTATTTGATGATATAGTGATAAAGAAGAAAGACCCAAACGGAAAAGACTACTACTGGCTTTATGGAACCCTACGAAAAGACCTTGATAAGGGTGCAGACCTTTACAACTTATTCAATCAGAAAATAACGGTTACCCCTATAAAATTATCAACGACTGAAGAGCTACACATCAAAACTTTAAGTGATATATTCTCATAACCAATAGTTTATTATTCTAAAAGAAAGTAATTAAATAAGTTATGGATAGAAATAGGAAGATTATACTGATAACTGGTGTAATAGTAGTAGCTATACTCATATACTTCTTTTTTTTCTATAATACCGGAAAACCCGCTGTAACCGGCAATCAAAATTCCGCAGAGATACTGTATAACAAATGCAGCACTTGCAGCAACGGCGCTATGAATATAGTATATAACCTGTTTAAAGCGGACAAGAATAGCCTACATGCCCAGAACCTCTCTTTCAACAGCTCTGAAGGGATCGGGATGGTATCAAATTATTCCATAACCGCGTTGCCGACTATAGTAATAAATGAAACCAACAGTTCGGAAAACATACTTGACAGTCTGGTATATTTAAACATGTTTAACGTAGAAGGCAACAAATTTGTTCTCAACACCCCTTTCTTGTCAGGGCTTACAAAAGGGATAACTTATTTTGATTTAATACAAAATAGGGAGATAACTGCTTTTGACATATTCAACCAATCCGAGGTATACCAGAATATAAACTCTGGAGTTTTCAATCCATCACAGATACTTTATTTATTCAACAGCAGCCCAGACATCGCGGACAACAAAACGCTAGTAAGTTTTGTATACAGTAACTCTAGTTTTAGCGCTGTTCAGAGTATGATACTTTACAAAGCCTTAAGCTCTTTTGGTAGATTCAATAATCTAAGTACAGCAACTTCGCCATCTGTTTCCTTTTCTAATGGAGAAACATTGGGGAATACTCAATTTTACGTAATAAATGGAGAAGGGTACAACAGTTCATACTTTTCATTAGAATCTTCAAACTTGAAAAATTTAAGTTCTAGTAAATACGTAAGTACTCTTGAAAAGGAGTTGTTTGAATTTGATCAGAACTCTGCTTATCCTTTCTTTAGTAACCTAGGAAACTTTATGCCTTTTATCGATATCGGGGGCAGATACGTAGAGGTATCATCGATGCTAAACCCTAAAATATTTGCAAATGACAACATTAGCCGTATAAACAGTCTTATAAGAACAAATCAGACTATTGGCAGGGCTTTCAACGACAGTGTTTACTTTGTACAGACGTTGCTTTGTAATTATGTTGGTTATAATGAAAGTTTATGTAATTCTACCCCGATAAAAACCGACTTAGCGCGGATAAATTCACTTGTTTAATCCTTGAGCAAGTTCATTTATTACGGATTTATAATCTTGCGATTTAAGTATACCGGATGCCACTAAAAGCCCGTCGCTTCCCAGCTCAACGCTTTTCTCTGCATCGTTCTTTCCCTTTACTCCTGCGCCTATCAACGCAAGTGAATTGGAATTGGCTTTAACTAGCGCGCAGAACTCCTTTACTATTTCCGGTTTGGAATTTGAAACGGATATTTCTCCACCTATTAACTCAGGAGGTTCATACGCTATTCCTGTTGGTTTCATCTTTAATACTTCTTTGGCTTCATCTAAGTTCTGTACGCATACATAAGTTTCTAAGCCCGATTCGGCGCATTTGTCAACCGCTAGTTTAAGAGCATCGTAGTCAATCTTTCCCCCTTTGGAATAAGAATATCTTTTTTCGGAGTGGTTTAAAAGGGTGCCTGTTACAGAAGCCTGCTTTAACTCAAACCAAGTTATGTGTGCGGTAAAAGCGCCCGGGCCCACTTCGTCTACCCCTTGTGCAATAGTTTTAGCTATTTTCGCTGTTTCTTTCAACATTGTAAATGGCGGCGAAACTATGATGTTTAGCCCCGACTTTTTTGAAAGCTCGCTTGAGTATTTTGCTATTTCTAAACCATTTGTAAAGGCTTCTTCATATGCTTTGTAATTTATTATTAGTGTTTTCATGTTCATCAATGAAATAACAACCTTTTACTACATAAAACTTTCCTTTGCATACTTTTATTTTTATATTTTTTCTGATGCACCTGCTTCTAAGAATGGAGTAAACCTCTTCCTTAATAAATTTCCAGGAGTTGGCAAAGCTTCCCCCCAATACTATGACTTCTGGGTCTAGTATGGCTGCCATCGAATAAAGGTATAAACCAAATATTTTCCCTATATCCTTAAATATTTTCAAGGCATGTTTATCGCCTTTATCTGCAAGTTTATGCAGCGCAAGGCCGTCTATACCGTAGACCTGCTTTATGCTTTTACCACCTATTACGCTTTCAATATCCCTTCCTGTGTTATAATCATAAATAACATGCCCTGATTCTGCAGCAAATCCTCCCCCTTTGTATATACTGCCTGAATCCAGTATTGAACTTCCTATTCCCGTTCCCCATACTATTGCTAATGCACTTTTACAATTTTTAAGCCCATTTTTATATAATTGATACAAACCGAAGCAGTTGCCGTCGTTTTCTACTGAAACTTTTTCTGAAAACTTTTTTATAAATCTTGTAAAATTAAAACCTTCTATAGGCAAATTTGGCGAGAATATTACCCTGCCATTATTATCAACCCTGCCTGCTATTGAAACGTTTATTATTCCATTCGAAAATTTAAGATAATCTAATATATTGCCATTTAATAAATCCAGAAATAACTCTTTGGAATTTGGAGTGGCTATTTTCTTGCTCCTTAATATTTTTCCCGATCTATCAATAATGGCAAAAATGATCTTC
>JAJZOB010000045.1 GCA_021852135.1 Nanobdellota archaeon | reverse complement strand
TGAAATCTATTATTTCATTTACTTTCTTGTGTCCATGATCTGTGGTTATTATTGTATTTGTCTTTTTTCCAGTATTTAATTCAGTGGTTCTTTTTAGTATATATTCAGTAGCTTCTTTAACTTCTGTGTTTTTATATCCGTACATGTGCTCAAGCGTATCTACATACGGGATGTAAAAATGTATAAATCGTATAGAATCGTTTTCAAGCGCTTTTCTATAGATATAAAAGGCATCCCATATATTTTCGTAGCCACTTATCTCAGTTGCCCCTGAAAATATCAAAGAACTAAAAGAAGAGTTTACTATAAACGAAGGAGTTATTACAAGGCTGCGTATCCTTTTTTTTGATAGAGCATTGAATATTGTTTTTATGCGGAGCATATCCTTTAGTTTTCCTATATGGCTTAAAAGATTGTTTGAATGCGGGGCAGAAGCATAAGTATTTTCCAAAGGTTTCACTATTGCGCCTGCCAGCTTTAAAAAGGCCTTGTACCCAATGATTCCATGCATTCCAGGATTTAATCCTGAAACCAATGAAACTGAAGCGGTGTCTGTGCTTGAGGGGAATACGCTGCTTGCTTTTACTTTTTTAAAGCTTGAAAAGTATTTTGTATCTGAGTAAAGGTTCCACCCAAAACCATCTACAAATAAAAGACTGGTTTTTTTGCTGGCTTTTAAGTCAAGCCCTATTTTTTTGCCGGTGTTCTCTATACCAAATACAGAAAGCTCTTCATTGAATAGATTACATATACTATTGTTGTAGTCTGGAAGAATAAGTTTGCTCATCAGATTTACTGTATTTAATTAATTTTAAGCTTTTAGACAAGCTTCTTTCCTAATTTCTTGTCTACTCCAAGAATAACCTCTATGTACATGCTGTCTATCGCATCGGGAGGGACCTGCATTCTATCTCCAACTGCAGATACAACCATTGGAAATGCATATGGTGGATTAGTTTTGTGATACAATACAGAATCTTCAAAGTAGCCTATCCCAATTACAACATCTCCTGGTTTAGGCCTTGGAAAACCATAAAAGTCTGCGATTTTGTCGGTTATTTTTGAGGATATTAAACCGGCGCCCTGACCTATGTTATTTATTTTCTTATAATTAATAGTTGGCTTAACATATGGTTTATTGTCTTTTGAAGGTTTTCTTATTAAGTATGCACCATTTGTAAAGTAATCGTTTATCTTGCCCCTCTCTAAACCAACCAGGTAATCTAAATTTACAACACCGATGAATTCCTTATTGCCTCTTTTTACAGGCCCGGTTTCCTTATCCAGGTTATTGAATTCTTCGTTGTTTATCCCTAGTGATAGGGGATTAATGTAGGCTACTCCCGGTATCATACTTTCGTAAACCGTTTTGAAGTCATCTTTATCATTGCCTTTTAAAGAAAGAGGCATAAGCTCATAAACTCCATGGAAAAAGTAAGATTCCCTGCTCTTCTCCCCTTCCATTTTGCCAACCAAAGTAACAGCATCCCCAGGGTTTTTTGCGCCTATGCTTTTTTCTAGCCCATTCTCTTTTGTCCATATCTCATTGCTCGTTACAGCGGGATTAAGACTGAAGTAAACTGCGCTTGAACCTTCAGATACTAACCTTTCAAGTCTATGTTCTTTTATCATATTCAATTATTTTCCTCCTCTTTTTCTATAGTGTATGCGCCTTTAAGGTCAAGTATGCTCATCAGGTTCCTTGCTCTTTCTTCAGTAATCGGTTTTGTGGAAACTACGCTTATTCTTGGACCAACTATTAATCCTTTGATTAATCCACCGAAAACGGCTTCCATAGTTTTGTAAGCTAGCCCATGCCTATATGTAACGCCATTGTCTCTTAAGTTGATATTTCTGTAATCATAGCTTCCACCCCATCTATAAGGAGAAAGGAATTCTACCTGCAGGTCGTCCGAATAAATACTGGCGTTAAACCAGCGTCTTTCGAAATTACCAAAATGCATTCTCTTGGCAGCAGCGTTTTGCAACAACTGCAGCGCCAAATCATGCATGTTCTGGTGATAAGCCTTCTTCTTGTCTATTATTCTGTAACCATATTCTATCTTTAGTCTATACATTTTTTGAAGTTTAACATTATTATTACTATCATAGGTTTTCAACACCCCTGCATCTACAATGTCAAAATGTAAGGGGTTAAACGGTCCCAATGTTTTCTGTGGCTGAAGTCCAGACTGTTCCAATTGGTTTAATCTTTTTGTCTCTGAAAGTTTGTCCTCTAAGCCTACAACTTTTGCACCTGGCATTTCTGCAGCTACCTGTACCTTTGCAATCTCATTGTAAGCCATTAAATCAGCTATATTACCAGTGCCCATCTCTCTTTGCAGTGAACCAGTGAAATTCTGCAGGTTGTATTTTCGATTATCATTCCATTGTGTGTAATCAAAGCTTTTTCCTATTGCGCTAGAGCCGTTAGTATCTATTATCTGGTACCCTCCTCCCGAAACAAATCCTACAACTTTCATAAAACACCTCCTACTGACTAAAGCCCATGTCAGGCTCAGTAATATCATATGGGTTAATGCCCATTCTTCTCATCTCTTCAGGATTAATCTTACTGCCATTTCCAGCAGCCTTCTTAGCTCCATTTAAAGCAAGATACAAACCTGTTGTGGCATCAGCGTTTAAACTATTGTAAGAGTTGGCAGAGTGCGTTTTATCTAAGTTGGAAAACTGTTTGTTGTATTCTTCCGACAGCGTAACACTCATCAAATACATAAGTCTCTTTTTGTAATCTTCTTTTAGATTTGAAGACAAATCCTTAAATATCTTGTTTGCATCATCCATCATCTTGTTTATCTCTTCATCCTTAAGATTAAGTTTCTTGAAAGCCTCTTTATTGTAAGGTATCTTCTCGAAGTATTCTCCTAATCTTGAAAAGTTATTGTTTTTCAGGTCTGTTAATATGTCTTTTGACAGCTGGCCTAGTTTTATACTTTGGTCGTAAGAACCGTTTTTGCTTAACTCCTGTTTAAGATTGTTTGCGAAGGGACTGAACATTATCATTGGATCGTTTAAAGCGTTCTGGGCCATATTATGATAGTGATCTGCAGACAGGGTGCCCTTTACTTTATTATACTCTGCTCCCAGCAATGGCATAATCTGATTTATTGTTCTCTGCATGTAATCTTTTTTCTTATAACTGTTCACAGAATCATCAGTCAAAAGCGCATTTAAACCCAATAGATAAGGTTTCATTATTTTTACGTCTTCTTTGAGCGGAGTCTGCTGAAGATAAGCATTTAGACTCGAAACAAAGTTTCTGTTTAATTCTGAGAAATTTTCATATTTATTGCTTTCAAACTGTTTTATGCTTCTTACAAAGGCATTCAATGTATTATAATAATCTCCATTTTCACGTATTAGGTCTTCCAATGTTTGTTTTGCGCCGGAGCTCTGGGTCTGTGTTTTAGCTGTAGCCTGTTCTGCCTGCTCTTTCTCATCATTTCCATTTGGATTTTTAGCTGCTTTCATGTTCTATATATGATATTCAGCTATATAAATACTTTACTATTATCATGTAGGTAAATTTTTATATAGATTAAAAGCCATTGAGAGATCCTCTAAGAAGGACTTTCTTGCAGATGGAAAGCGCATAGGAAAAGAAGGATGGAAGGTAACAAGACATTTGAATTTTCTGCCGTCAAGCGTAATGTCAATAACTCTGCTTTTTATCTCGCTTAAATGCTTGAATTCAATGCCCAAAGAAGAGGCTGCCGAAGTTCCCAATGCAAGTATAAGGTTTGGCTGTATAACAGAAAGCTGCCTTATCAGATAAGGCCTGCAAGTAGTTATCTCTTCTTTTTTGGGTTTTCTGTTGTTTGGCGGTCTGCACTTTACAGCGTTTGTTATAAAAACCATCGATCTATCTATTCCGATGCTTTCCAGGGATTTTGAAAGGAATTTTCCTGACATGCCTATAAAAGGCCTTCCTTGCAGGTCTTCATTTTTGCCGGGCGCTTCTCCGATTATTACAACTCTGGCTTTTTCATTTCCTTCACCCGGCACTGCATTCTTTCTTTTTAGGCACAAATCACAAAGTGTGCATTTTTCTATTTCCTTAGCAATATCAGTCAGGCTTTCCACAGTTTATAAATCTCTTCTACCAATTTTTCATCCACTTTTCCGTTTATTGAACTTTCATTAATGCTGCCGCTGAAATTCAGTGCCTTCAATTTTTCCCCCAGCTTCAAAAGGTCTGTCTTGCAGTTTTTGCCTTTCATAATTGTTATCTGCTGCAGGTTTGTTATTCCTATACACATATCTGAATGCGTTTTTATGAAATAATTAAGTTCGCCGTAGAATTTAGAGATCTTTACGCCTTTTAAGATTATTAGGTTATGGTTGTTCTCCAGCAGCCTATACAGCATTTCCTTTTCTTCCTTTTCTACTTCAATTACTCTTTCATTTTCATTTTTTATGTACTCTGAAAGCTTTTCCGGCACAAAGTGCCTGTCCATTGCAGACTTAACCGCTTCATTTTTTATCTGCAGCATAAAAATCAAAGCATCATTCCCAGCAAGGAATTCTATCTCTGTTTCACCGCCAAGGTAGGAAATGCGTTTTACAGCAAACATCATTATCTCACTTGTCTGTTTTACATGTCTATGTTTGCATGCTGAAAAGTCATACTGTCCTATGGTTACTACTCTTACCTGTTTCTCTTTGTCAAGCCTATCCTCATTAAATCTCAGTTTTGGGTTTTTCTTTATTGCATCCTCTAAATTCTCAAAGTTTTCCTCTGTCACAGCAAGGTTCTCAATAATTTTTGCATTTACAGCCTTTTCTGCTTCTATTATTTTTTCAAAAGGAATTATCTCCTTTACATACGCTTTTCCAATATTGTCAGATCTGTAAGTATCTGCCTTTCTTACGTGTATGTTTAATCCCTGTTCCTGCAGGGCCCTTGCGAAAATGTGCTCAGCAGTATGAAGCCTGGCTCCTTCGATGTTCTCTTCCATCTATATTGTAATTTTACCAAAGATTTAACTTTTGTTGTTAAAACATATTACTAGAAAAGCTTTAAACTGATAATGTAAGTTTGTCTTTAATTTTATTATTACAGATAAAGCTAAATTTTTAAAGCTTTTTAAATTATAGAAATACATTTATTAGTTTAGAGATAGAAGGACGTTTATGATAATCAATGAAAATGGAGAGGTGAAGATAAAAGGGTGGGCTGAAAATGTCAGAAACCTGGGCGGTTTGGCCTTTATTACATTAAGGGATATAAATGGAAAATACCAGGTAACCGTTTCAAAAAATTCGAATCCAGAACTGTTTGAAAAGCTTGAAGACATAAAAGCCGAATCAGTGCTCGAAGTAATTGGGGAAAAGAAAAACAATGAAAAAGCGGTTAACGGCTACGAGATAATACCTAAAAAGCTTGAAATATTAACAGTGGCAGAGCAGCCGGTTCCTTTGAATTTAAGCGAAAAGGTTCAATCCTCATTGGACAAAGAGCTAGATCTTAGGTTTTTAAGTTTAAGAAAGCCGAAAACTGCGGCTATCTTTAAGATACAAAGCACTGTAAGCAATGCAATAACAAAGTTTTTTGAAGACAATGGCTTTTACCAAATGCATTCTTCAAAGTTAGTATCGCAGGCAACAGAAGGGGGAGCAAACGTTTTCCAGGTTATTTACTTTGATAAGACTGCTTTTCTTGCTCAATCGCCGCAGTTCTATAAGCAGATGATGATGGCTGCAGGTTTTGAGAAAGTCTTTGAGATAGGGCCGGTTTTCAGGGCGGAACCTCACCATACAAGCAGACATTTAACAGAGTATACAAGTGTAGACCTGGAAATGAGTTTTATAAATTCATATGAAGATATAATGGCGGTAATGGAAAATCTTATGTTAAGGATTTTCAAAGAAGTGAAGGAAAGAAACAAGAAAGATTTAGAGAGTTATGGCATAGAATTAGAGGATCTCAAAATCCCATTCCCAAGAGTAACGATAAAGGAAGCAGGAGAGATACTGAAGAAATACGGAAACAAGCTAAAAGACGACGGGGATATTGACCCAGAAGGAGAAAGGATAATGGGCCAGTATGTAAAAGAGAAATACGGCAGCGACTTTTTCTTTTTGACAGAATTTCCTTGGTCGATAGCGCAATTCTATCACATGAAAAAAGAAGGGAACGAAGAGGTTACAAACAGGGCAGATCTAATATACAAAGGGCTGGAGATAACAACACTGGCACAGAGAGAGCATAGATATGACATCCTTGTAAAACAATTAAAGGAGAAAAATTTAGATCCTGAAAAATTCAAGTTTTATACCGATTTCTTTAGGTATGGCGTACCACCGCATGGCGGTTCCGGCACAGGCTTAGAAAGAATAGTAAAGCAGATGCTTAATTTGGAGAATGTAGCCGAGGCAACGCTTTTACCAAGAACACCAGATAGATTAGTACCTTAAGACAGGGCGTTTTATCTTCTTTTTTTGCGCTTATGAATACATGTCCGACGGGGGGTTAGTGCTTGGTTTGTAAGTTTCTTCATCCTCGTCTATAAATAATACCTTTTGAGTAGGGTTCTCTTTTGCCCTTTTTGCAATGGAATACATAAGCTTGAAATCGGTTTCTTTTTTATCATGCACTGACATCTTTACTATTTCCTTTCCTTCTTTATCTTTGAAACTTTCCATCGCGTACAGCACCTTGTTATTTGTATCTATTATTGAAAAAAGGCTGGAAATAGACATAAAGTAGCTTGTATCTTCGTTTTTAAGACCGCTAAGATAGTCTATTATTTTTTTGCCATCTCTGCCAAGTTCAGATAATTCAGTTAAATAGAACTCCAGCGTATCTTCATCGGCTGTCAACACTACCTTTACTCCTTTGTCCTTTATTCTGGATGAAACATCGTACATTTCAGCGTATTTTAAATCGTCCTTGGTTTCAACTTCTTTGGCCTTTAAATAAAGATCAGAAAGCCTCTCCATCTCTTTTTCATTTATCTTCGTTGTTATTATATCATATTTTACGTCCAGTCCTTCAAAATTCTGGTTTAAGTATTCTAGTTCCTTTTTGGCAACATCGGCAAACATAACAGGATGTTTAAGGGCGGCGTAAAGCACACTTATCTCATCTAAATTCATTCTTCCGATTTTTTCAAGATATTTTTTATTGTTTGGAGAAATGCTAAGGTAGTAAAGCTCTAATCCATTCGGATCCTTTACCAATTTAAGGTCCTTCTTCATGTTTGCAGAAAACCTGAAAATACTAGCGGTAATTTCGTCTCGTTTTGCTTCATCATCGCTTATAATGTTGTCAAGACTGTTTTCACCTTCCATGATATAACCCCCTATGCTTGAAAAAAGCACTTTTAAATCGAAATATGCATTTTTCCTTATTGACTAAGAAGAAGGCAGCTAATATTTAAGCTTTAAATTAAGCGGTTTTTTGCGCCTTTAAATCGTCTATAATGTCTCTTAATTCCTTTATGCTGTCGCTTATTGTAGGTATTAACCTGTCTATTACCTTTTCAAATGCCTGCAATTCAATGTTAACGTCTGAAATGGTCTTATTATACTCTTCAGTCTTGCCTACCATCGTATTTTGTATGCTGTCTATCCTCTGATTCAGTTTTTCTAAATTATCTTTTATGTTTTCTATAGAGTTAGCGTTTATGTTTACGCTGGATCTTAGGGAATTAAGCTCCGAAGCAGAGCTTTTCCATTTTTCATTTATTATCTGTTCAAGTATCTGTTGAATGTTTTCAAGGTTTTGATTGCTCATTGTATTGCTGCTTTCATAAGGCTGCCTGTTTTCCTGGAAGCTTGGCTGCTGTATGCTTTGGATTTTCTGAACAGGTTCATTCTGCATTTGTTGTGCGGGAGGCTGTCCAACCTGCTTTCCCGCGTTGCTTTTAAACGCGTTTAAAAGTGCGTTTTTAATTGCAGTACTATCATATCCTTGCTGCCTTAAATTATCTATTATATCTTGCTGGCTCATTCCGTTGTTAAGCATAGAGCTTACGTCAGGCACATCGTTTTCATCCTTTTTCTTAAATGCATTTATTAAGTTCATATTTAGCTCCACTTCTTACTATTCATATAGTCATTTACAATTTTAATAACGTCTTCTTTATTTAAAAACCTTGAAGGATCTACGAAGCTTAGGTATTTTTCTATGACTTTTATGTCCTGTGCCTTCGCATATGTTTCGGACTGCCTTTCAAGCCTATTCAAGGCATCATCAAGCTCAAAGATCTTTGTCTTGCTGCTAGACAGCTCATTGTTTATCTCCTGCAATGCAATCTTTATCTCTTTGTATTTTTCAAGGTTGTTCTGGTCAACCATTTTAATGGTATCTTTAAGCTGAGAAATCCTCTGTTCAAATATCTTCAAAGACTCTCTAAGTTCTACGACATTTCTTGTCAAATCCGTCTGCTCCATTTAATTATATTACTGCAGTTGTTTTTATGTCTTTTTGTGCTAGATTTCATAATAGATGAGATAAGTAATTTTCCTTTTTAAGCTAAAAGAAATACTTAAATATAACAAAATCAATAAAAATTCATGCAAAAGAAGCAGAAGGCTGCAAAGACCGTTTCTTATTCTGTTTTAGATAATGCAAAAACAAATTCAAATCATTACAGAATAACCTTGCTTTCAGTTGCAGGTACTTTTCTTGACGGATACGATATATCTATAATAGGTGTTGCTTTGACTATAATAACAGCAATAAGTGCTTTCAGCTATGCAAGTACGCCTTTAGGAAAAGGTTTGATGGCGGCTTCCACAACCATAGGAATGCTTTTCGGTGCATTATCAATAGGCTATATAACTGACATTAAGGGCAGGAAGTTCATGTACCTTTGGGACATGGTCATCTTTATAGTTTTCACTGCCGCAATTACATTATCATTTAATTTCTGGTCTCTTTTCATATTTAGATTAATACTAGGTTTGGCAATAGGTGCTGATTACGCAATAGGCGCTACAATTATCTCAGAAATTACTCCAAAGAAATCTAGAGGAAAGTTCCTTGCCAGCGATGGCCTTGCATGGTGGGTCGGCGCAGCATTTGCATTTGTAGTGGGTTATCTTCTTCTTCCATTAGGCGTTAATTCCTGGAGGGTGATGTTTGCCATAGGGATCATACCTGCGATAATCGTTCTTATACTAAGAAGAAAGGTGCCTGAGTCGGCAAGATGGCTTGCAAACAACGGCCAGGTTGAAAAAGCCAAGCAGTCTGAAAAGTCAATAACCGGCAATTCCGACGCTCTTAAGGCTACTCACAATAAAGTTTCATTTTTCACATTGTTTGAAAAGAAGTACATAAAGAACACAATCTACTTCGGTTTGGCATGGTTTTTCTATGACGTTGCATTTTATGGTATAGGGCTGTTTACGCCTACTATACTTATACTTCTTGGACTAAGTCATAGTCTATCTATTTTAGGGTCAGCAATCTTTTCGTCAGTGGCTATAATCGGTTCTATACTGTGCATACTTACTGTAGATAAATGGGGAAGGAAGACAGTTACAATAATTGGTTTCGCAGGCATGTTCATTTCTCTTCTTGTTTTGGCAATAATAGCTATGCACACTCCAAAAGATGCATTCGCAGTAGGAATAACAGGAACGGTAATCGCAACAATGTACATATTATTTGAGCTTACTCAGTCATGGGGAATGGGAAGCACAGATTTTGTATATGGGCAGGAGCTTTTCCCTACAACAATACGTGCTACTGGTCAGGGCTGGGGGACATCAATAAGCAGGATAGGCGCAATATTGGGTTTAACAACCTTCCCTACAATAGTAGCTTTATACGGCTTAGGTTATGGTTTACTATTCTTTGCAGTAGCGGGATTGATAGGGCTGTTGCTCACAGTGTTTTTAGCGCCCGAAACAAAGGATAAGAGCCTGGAAGAACTGACAGAGCAATGAACATAAGATTTCTTGGAAAGTGGAGTTCTAATCTTGTAAGAGGGGAAAGAAATATATCCTTTGCATTAGACAATAAAATCGTTTTCGATTTCGGCCCGCATACTATAGAGTCTTTGCTTGACTTTGGGATAGATCCGAGGGGTATAGAAATTGTTCTTATAACGCACATGCATCTTGATCATTTCAGCGGTCTGCCCGAATTATTTTGGTACAGATCAATATACAAAGCACAAAATAAGCTCATAGTTCTTGGCCCAAATGGAATAAAAAACAACGTGGAACGGCTTTTAAGAACGCTGCAAACACCAAAGGCATTTAGGATAAATGCAGAATTTATCGAAGATAAAAAATATGACTTTATACAGCCTTTCAGGGCAAAGCACTTAGTAACGGATAATGGGTACAGGGTTGATTACAAGGGAAAAATAGTCTTTTATAGCGGAGATACTGCTTACAGTGAAAATGTAGTAAAAGGGGCAGAAGATGCCGATATTTTACTCCATGAAATGACCTATCTGGATAATAAGAAAGAGGAGGCTGATTTTTGGAAGCATTCCACTTACAGCTCTACAATGCGTGTATTCGAAGAAAGCCGTGCAAAAAAGCTGGCACCTGTTCATCTATCTGTTGATTCAAATAATTTAGCAATAAAGCTTGCAAAGTCAGACAAAAGAATAATTTATCCCACCGGCATTATCCACCTTTAATTTTATCTTTAAGGCATAAAAACCATAAATAAGCCTAAAACTTATTAGTATAATGGTTAATCTAGTGCTGTTCGATGCAGGACTGATGGGCTACTCGTTGGCAGTACATATCCTTTTGGTTACTGTCGGAATGACTCTGCCGATATTAATGAGCATAGCAGAATTCGTTTCAATAAAATACAAGGTAAAACTCTATGATGTGCTAGCTAAAAGGCTGGCAAATGCTCTTATAATATTCTTTGCAGTAGGAACTGCAAGCGGAGTTGTAGTTGCCATAGAGCTTTTTGTTCTCTGGCCAAAGTTTATCTCTGTATTGGGCCAGGTTGGCATACTGCCTCTTTACATGGAAATCTTTGCCTTTTTCACCGAGGCTATATTTTTAGGGATATATATCTATTTCTGGAATAAATTCAGGAGCAGGATGAGGCACTGGTTGCTTTCAGTTTTCATTGCAATTGGCGCAGTGATGTCCGGCGTTTTCATAACAATGATAAACGCGTTTATGAATACACCAAAAGGTTTCAATATCCCTTATTATTTAAGTACAGGCAAAATAATAGATGTAAATCCATTTGCAGTTTTGAACACACCTACAACCTGGATAGAAATAGGGCATGTAATAGGCTCTACTATCTTTGCAGGCGCAGCCTTCTTTCTGGCATACTTTGCGTATAAGCTGCTAAAGACGAAGGGAATTGAAAGAGAGTACTATAAAAAAGCTGCAAAAATTGCAGCGGCAATAGTTATCATTTCCATAATATTAACGGTTATAATAGGTATAGAATCGATTACCAATTTAATGGTCTATCAGCCTGAAAAATTCGCTGCATTAGAGATGAACTTTAATTCAGGGCCAAATGTAGCGGAAGTGATAGGTGGTTTCCTTGTAAACAATAAAACGGTTGATTCAATAAATATCCCTGGCTTAATGAGTTTTCTGGCAACAGGAAGTTTCAACGGCGTTATAGCAAGTAACGATTCACTGTCAGCATATGCGAAGAGCACATGGCCGCCGGTTACTGTAGTACACAATACCTTTGATGTGATGGTTGGTATAGGTGTTTTGATAGGCATTATCATGATTATCTTCCTGATAATATGGCTTTTGAATGTAAATAAAATAAGGGATAAATTCGAATCAAACAGGTTTTTCAGGAAGTTATTGTCAAGAAAGATATTTTCTGATCCATTTGATAATCCCCTTGTATTGAAGGTATTGATAATAATAGGAGTTCTTGCCGCCTTTCTTCTGGAAGATGGGTGGGTAACCGATGAAGTTGGAAGACAGCCATGGATAATATACAATGTTATGACGGTTTCTGCAGCAGCTAACACCTCTCCTTCCGTTCTTCCTGTTGGAATAGCGATGATAGCCTTTTATATTGTAGTTTTGCCTGCCACTATTTTATTTGTCAGAAAGGTAATGAAGAAAAGAGCTCTTAACAGTGAACTGGGGGTAAAACCATGAACACTTACATAACAATAAATTACGTTCTGCTTGCGATAGTATTTACCTTCCTTTTCGTTGAGGGCATGTCGGCTATTTCATTTATATATGATAGAAAGAGCTTGCCAAATGTAAAGAAATATCTTGATCCTGTCTGGGGTATAGTCGGAACGTTCATAGTTTTCTTCGTTGTAAATACTGAGGTTCTTTACCCTTCAATAATGCCGGCAATTGATTATATGTATGTTTTTCCCATACTTTTAGCAACACTGCTATTCATAGGAAGAAATGTTTTCCTTGTTTTCTCAGAGTACATCTGGAAAGACTCTAAATTCAGCCAGCTAATGCTTGCAAGGATATACTCATTGATAACATTCATAATAATAATTATACTGCTTTCTATATTCATATCTATAATCTCGGGTGTAGGTACAAATACAACATTAACTGGGTTTTCAACTGCAGTATTTCTATCTGACCCATACGTTCTCGGTTTCATAGTAGGAACACTTCTTATAGCACTTGGTTTATCGTTCGTTTTCTACAAGATAGAAAAGATAAAGAGTTTATCGCCAATATCAACGGTTTTGGGTCTTTTGTTGTTTGTATTTTCTATAAGCAGATTAGGCCTAAGCATAAATTATGTAACTTATGCGCTTGCAGCGGCCATAGCATTAATTTCAATTCTTTATTATGTCATGGGAACGGCAAGAAGAGAAGCCATTTTTATAACGATATTCCTTTCGGTTATATCAATTAACTTTCTAAATTATGGGAAGGTTTTTGGAACAGAATCTTTGACTGCATACTTAAATAATTCTGCCGTTTCTTACGCTTCCATCTTGGTAACTATTGTAGGAGGAACGCTGCTTACTGTAATGCTTCTTTTCTTCTTGTATATGTACAGGCTTCCAGATAAAGAAAATAGCAGTGATAATTATCAGGAAAGCAGTGATGAAGACGAAAAAATAGGCATAGCAAACTTATATATAATCTCCAATAATAATAAAGTGAATGGGAAAGAATATAAGACGGGGAAGAACAGGAAACGTTAGATGCGCTTCGTGCGGCCAGATAACCAGAAGGGATAGGGCGGTTTACCTTTTTAGAGACGGCATAAAGGCATATTACTGCCCAGACTGCGCTAAGAAAATACATGGACAAAGGCTTTACAAAGGCATGCCTAAATACGTTAAAAGAACAAGCAGTACAAAAGTAAAGAGAAAGTTCACAATCTTTGCAACAGATGGGGCAGAAAGCGAAGCTATAGGGGATGAAGTTCATGAGGAAATCTCCAGTGACAAGGA
The DNA here is from genome assembly GCA_021852135.1 of Nanobdellota archaeon. Next base: position 4,404 of record JAJZOB010000045.1, on the reverse strand, counting down.
ATTAGAAGATTTAAACAGGGAAAACACTCAAGAGAACAACGAAGGAAACGTAGAGAATAATCAAGAAAATAACCCAGAAACTAATGAAGAAAACAATGAAAAAAATGATCAAAACAATGAGTAGTGGTTCATGGTAACGCTAAGAATCTCTGCTTCATTTTTATGGCTTTTAATAATAGTCATAATAATCTTAGTTGCAGTTTTTGCGTTTGTAAAACTAAACAAAGCGCCTACAATCGTAAGTGCCAATTCAATTCCTTTGTCTATACAGTACGCTTTGGAGTATTTTAATGCAGCGTATAAAAATGAAACAGTCCTTGTGCCTTCCCAGTATTATACGGCTGCAAAAGCACTTTCAATAAACGGCAATAAAGTTGTAGAAAATAATACCTTGTACAATTCCATTCTTTTCGGCGGCACAAAACTGCCTACAGGCTATAATATTTTAATAGACATGGGAAATGTATCCGCTCTTCCTTCTTTGATTTATTTTCCGTATAATTTCACTTCTGAAAACCTAAGCACTTCTCTTAGGAACTGTGAAGTCGCAAAGAGCAAAATCGATGCATTTGCAGTTTGTTCAATTTATTCAAATGTCTCAGTTCCAATACTAAACAGCACTTACATAAACAAGAGCATAAACATTGGATTCGGCACTTTTGCTGCATTTCCAAACAGTACATATTTGTATGAAATAAACGGAACAATAACCTATAACGGCCAGAATACTACCTATATTCCCTCAATACGGATGAACAATACCCATTTCTTCAATGGAATCATGTTTTTGTATGAAAATACGGCCGCTTTTTACCTTTCTGCGTCTGATTTAAACACTTTTTATGGAAGAGAAATGTTTCTTCCAAATTCGACACTAAAAAATGTCATAGCAAACTTCCTTTCCACAAGGATAATCGCGTAATGAAAGCTTTTTAAACACAGTATTACCATAAGTATTATTCAATGCTATGAAACTTAAAGAACTAGATTTAGAGCTATTGGACCTTTTTAAAAAAGGGGAAGAAGTCAGGGAAATAACGAAAAAATTGAATGTTCCCCAATCAACAGTCTATTATCATTATAATAAACTTAAGAAAAACGGTTTCATAAAAGGGTTAAAGGTGGAGATAGACTACGACGAATCAAATACCTATGAAAAGGCATTTATCCTCGTTTCATTAAACAGCGTTCATACAACCGACTTTGAAAGGTTTTTTCAGGATCTAAAAGAAGACAAAGTTGTAAAGGAGATATTTGAAGTAAGCGGCCACTGGGATTTTATCTTATCTGTAAGCGGGCAAAAAGATGACATAATAAATTTTGTGCATGAAAAACTGCAGAACATGCAGAACGTAAAGAAAATACAATCTATATTTATAATGAGACACGTAGAATTATAATGAGTCTATCTGATAAGTACAAAGAAGAATTAAAGTCTCAAGGAATAAATGTAGAAATAAACAGCATAAAAATCAAAAAAGATAGGGCAAAATTAATTCTTATTATTATTGGCATAGTTTTGGCCATTCCCCTCTATTTTTTAATATTCACAAATTACAATTCATGCTCTATTTCAGCTGCGGCGCTTTCAAGCACAACCAAAGGCATTTCATCTATCTCCGGCTCTTTTTACTTCAAATGTGGTTTAAATGCAGTAATGTATTCAGTTTCTGCCGCCCTTCTCATATCCATTATACTCCTTATACTCTTTAAAATAATACGAAAAAGGAGGAATCATTAAATATACACAGTACAGAAAATAAAATCAGAATCTAAAAGAAATTAATAAATAAAAACTATAAAATAGAATGGTACAGCTGTGTTTGCTAAGACATGGAGAATCTCTTTGGAATAAAGAAAACAGGTTTACCGGGTGGGTAGACGTCCCTTTGACAGATTTTGGAAGAAAGCAGGCAGGGAAAGCCGGCGAATCAATAAAAAAAGAAGGCCTGCAGTTTCAGATTGCATACACAAGCGTTTTAAACAGAGCTATAGAAACACTTGAAATAGTGATGAAGACAATACAGCAAAATATCTCTGTAATAAAAGATTCTGCTTTGAATGAAAGGATGTATGGGGATTTGCAGGGGTTAAACAAGGAAGATACGGCCAAAAAATATGGTGCAGAACAAGTGCATATCTGGAGAAGAAGCTATGATGTAAGGCCTCCAAACGGCGAAAGCCTTGAAGACACGCAGAAGAGAACAATACCATTTTTCATTAACTGCATAATGACGGATATAAAGGAAGGTAAAAATGTACTGGTAGTTGCGCATGGAAATAGCCTGCGCTCGATAGTTATGTATTTGGATAAATTGTCAAAGGAACAGGTATTGTCGTTGGAGCTGCCGACGAGCTTGCCCATAATATATGATTTCGCTCCGGACGGAAAAGTAATAGCGAAGAAAGAATTGAAATTATAGGAATCACAGTTATCAAGCTTAATATCAAACACTAAGGCTGCTTAATTAAAAGTAGAGAATCTTTATTAATGATATTGCATCTCTACTATTCATGATAAACGGAGAATTTATTGACCTAAGGAAGCAAAGAAGCATACTAGAATCGCTGCTTTCCAGCCTAAAGAGAAATGCACCTTATTCCTCGGCATTTGATAAAAGCAAATATTACATAACCAACTCTAACAACATGTTCTGCGGAAGATATGACCATTGCAATGACAAAATGCTGATCGATAAGTGGTTTCTTTATGATTCATTGTGTTCCGGTAAAATTGCCGATATTGAAAATCTCCTTGTACATGAAGAAGCTCATAGGCAGAATCATTTGCGGGGAACATATGAAAGCGGAAAACCTTATCACTGGACAGGCTGGCTAAATATCTACCTGGATATGGGGGGCAGCATTCCTAAGGTTTATCTAAAAAACAAAGCATACGAGCATGAAAAGGAATACGAAGAAATAAAGGAAGAGGATCTTAAAAACATAATAATTTTAGGATATAAAAATGGCGGAGAAGCAGCCGAAATTTTAAGAAAAGTAAAGGAATCTGGCATCAATTTCATATACGTTGACGCTGCTAAGAAGATTCACAACTATTAAAAGAGAAGAAAAGGCAGGGCATCCCATATATATTCACACACCATCCTTCTACCAACCTATTTCCAAGTTTTGGATTTTCTAATATAAATGGTATCTCTTGATAATCAAGATATTATAATCCAAAAGATAAGGTTTATAAAGTATGAGCGGGAAAACCTACGATTTAAATCGTGGGATGAAAGCGAACTCAAAAGTGGAAAACATAAATAATATAAGAGGCAAAATAACAATATGCTGACAGCATACAAATTCAGGTTGTATCCTAACAAAGATCAAAAAGAACTGTTTTCAAAATACTTCGGCTGCAATAGATTAGTTTGGAATAAAGCCTTAGAGTTGAGAGAAAGATATTACAAAGAGCATAAAAACGATAAGCAAAAGAAGGGATTAAACTACTATGATACAGCAAGATTCTTAAGAGAGTTAAAGCAGAAAGAAGAATACAACTGGCTGAAAGAAGCAAACTCACAATCATTGCAGCAGGCATTGATGGACCTGGATAAAGCATTCAAGGCGTTCTTCAAGGGCATATCAAAATACCCAAATTACAAGAAGAAAACAAACAGGCAGTCATTTAGAGTGCCACAATTCTTCAACTTCACTGACAATTTACTGTACCTTCCTAAACTGGGAAAAGGCATAAAGATGGAAGTTCACAGGGAATTCCCAAGGGACAAAGTGAAGCAATTAACAGTAACAAAGACACCTACAGGCAAGTACTTCGTCTCCATCACAGTGGACGACAGAAAAGAAACACCTCAAAAAGTGCAAATAACAAGCAATCCAGACAAAAGCATAGGCATTGACATGGGATTAAAGGACTTTGCTGTACTGTCAAACGGTATAAAGATCAGCAATCCAAAATACCTGCAAAGACAGGAAAAGCTTTTGAAAAGAAGGCAGAAACAGCTATCAGGGAAAAAGAAAGGCTCAAACAATAGGGACAAAGCAAGATTGATGGTGTATAAATGCAAATGCTGAATCACTGCCAAATTCTTCCAAAGTAAGAACTGTTTTAGCCTGGTTTTCAACAAAAGAGCCAGCCAATGTAGCACAACCAGGTATTTTTGGGTATGGAGCGCAAGTATGTATAGGTCATTTTTTCTGGGCATTTATATATCAGTGTGCTGCTAATGGCATACAAATCGATACTTGGTGTACTTGTCAAACAGTAGTTGCGCCACCAATTAAACTTAATAACTGGTATTTCATAGCATTTGAATATAATGGAACAGATCAAATAGGATATGGAGGTCCTCTTGATGGGTCACTATCTTTAGCTTTTTCTCCACAGTCAATAAATACCACTACATCTTCAAATCCAACTTTTTATATAAGATC
>JAJZOB010000053.1 GCA_021852135.1 Nanobdellota archaeon | reverse complement strand
TCAGAAAACTCCTCTTCCTTTCCATCTTGCATATAATAAACCATTTTCAAATGATCCCTTGGCTTAAAAGTACTTGGTATCTCTATGCTTACAGGCTTTGAAAAGTCTATTTTAAGAGAGAATGCATCCTCTCCTTGTTTAAACTGCAGTGGAAGGATGCCCATTCCTACGAGATTGCTGCGGTGTATCCTTTCAAAGCTTTTTGCCACAACTGCTTTTACTCCCAATAACATCGGCCCCTTTGCGGCCCAATCCCTTGAACTGCCGCTTCCGTATTCTATGCCGGCAAAGACTACCAGAGGAGTATTATTTTCCTTATATTTCATTGCTGCGTCATAAATGAACATCTTTTCCTTTGAAGGCATGTAGATTGTGTAGCCTCCTTCAGTCCCTTCAACAAGAATGTTTTTAATTCTTGTATTTGCAAATGTTCCTCTCATCATAACCTCATGATTTCCACGTCTAGACCCATAAGTATTAAAATCCTCAAGCTTTACTCCATTTTTAAGTAGATATTCCCCTGCCGGGCTGTTTTTCGGTATGCTGCCTGCTGGTGATATGTGATCCGTTGAGATAGAATCGCCAAAAACTGCTAAAACGGTAGCATTCTCTATGGATTTTATTTCATTTTCCCTTTCAAGATCTATTTCATTAAAGAAGGGCGGCAAGCGTATGTATGTGCTTTCACTTTCCCAGTTATACAATAAACCGGTTGCGGACGGTAGTTCATTCCAGTATGGATTAACATCCTTTAAATTGTCCTTGTATTTTTCCTTGAACTCCCCTGGTGACAAAACAGAATTAACTATCTTGTTTATCTCATCATTTGACGGCCAGATGTCTTTAAGATAAACGTCATTTCCATCGCTGCCCTTACCTAAAGGCTCTTTGCTTAAGTCCTTTAATATTGAACCTGCTATGCCAAATGCCACTACAAGCGGAGGAGACATAAGGTAATTGCCCTTAACTTCATTGTGTATCCTTGCTTCATAATTCCTGTTACCTGAAAGGACACTCGCAGTCATTATCCCATTTTCTTTTATTGAATTTGATACCTCCGGAACTAAAGGACCACTGTTTCCTATGCATGTTGTGCAACCATACCCAACCAATGAATAACCCAATTGATCTAGATACTTATCCAAGCCTGCCTTTTCTAGGTATTCTGTAACTACTCTTGAGCCGGGTGCAAGACTTGTTTTCACTTTACGGTCTATTCTCAACCCTTTCTGAACAGCATTTCTTGCAAGCAATCCTGCAGCTATCATTGCAACTGGATTACTTGTATTGGTACAGCTAGTTATGGCTGATATTACTACGTCTCCATCAGAAAACTCCTCTTCCTTTCCATCGCTGAATTTTATCTTTACTTTTTTAATTTTCTTTTTATCCTCATTGAATTCTATTTTTTCCGGCTCAACGATATTGCTTTCTGTTCCCAACCTAATTTCTTCTTTACCTAACTTCTGCATTTTCCCATCATTTATGAAAGCATTTATGAATGTAGAAGGAACGTTTGAAAGGGAAACCGCCTGTTTTGGATTGCTTGGCCCCGAAACTGAAGGCTCAACTGTCTGTAGATCCAATTCAAGAACGTCAGAAAACTTTACCTTTGAATAATCAATGTTGAACATTTTCTGGCTTTCATAGTATTTTTTAACAAGATGTATCTGGCTATCGGACCTGCCTGTAGCTTTAAGATAATTAAGGGTTTCATCGTCAACCGGAAAGAAGGAGATAGTTGCTCCATATTCGGGGCACATATTAGAGATTGTTGCCCTGTCTGGCAATGAAAGTGAGTTTACGCCCTCTCCATAAAATTCTATAAACCAGCCAACCACTCCTTTCTCTCTGAATTTCTTTGTAAGAGTAAGCGCGAGATCCATTGCTGTAACACCTTCATTGAGTTTTCCAGTTAGATGGACACCTAAAACCTTTGGAGTTGTGAAAGAAACTGGTTGGTTAAGCAATGCCGCCTCTGCCTCTATGCCACCCACACCGAAGCCGACAATGCCTAAGCCATCGATCATCGTTGTATGCGAGTCGGTTCCTACCAACGTATCTGGATAAGCAACATTTGATTTGCTGTCAAGATGTACGACTTCACCAAGATATTCTAAATTAACTTGATGACATATTCCGGCGGAAGGTGGAAAGACATTGAATGACTTAAAGGCCTGACTGGCCCATTTCAAAAGCTTGTACCTCTCTTTGTTCCTTTCTACTTCCTTTTCTTGGTTTATCTTAAACGAATCTTCTGTACCAAAGGAATCTATTTGAACGGAATGGTCAATTATTAAGTCCACCTTCATCAATGGCTCTACTAAAGCCGAATCCTTTCCTTTTTTTGAAACGTAATCGCGGATTGCTGCAATATCAACAACTGCTGGCACGCCGGTAAAATCCTGCATTAATACTCTTGAAACCTTAAATGGAACATCATTGTCATTTGGATTAGAAGGATCCCAATTTGCAATGTTTTCTACGTCTTTTTCTTTAACGCTTTTTCCATCCACATTTCTAAGAAGAGACTCCAGAACTATTCTGACAGAAAAAGGCAAACTTGAAATGTTATAACCTGATTCTTCTAATTTTGGTAACGAATAATATTTTATTTTTTTGCCGTTTAAATCAAACTCAGATAATGTATCCTGCAGATTTATTTCCACTTTAATAAGAGGTAATTATTAAATTTAAACGTTAGCATAAATAAGTTTAGTTATATACGTTAAAATTACAAAATTTTATGACTTAATTTAATTGGTTGATAGATAACGATTTGCTAATTATCTTTTTACACGATTAGAATAAGGGACATTAACCATTCAAATTTACAGATATATCTTCATAAGGGCCATTACCTAAAGTTACATTTCCTATGACCTTAAAGGCAGAAGACAGCTCCAATAAATGACCAATTGGGCTGCTTCTATAAGAAACGTAGATATTCCCGTTTGAAGCAATTGCCACCCCTGGCACTTGTAAACCATAGATATTTGGCAAAGTTATATTATTTACAACTTTATAATTATTGAAAGGATTTATGACGAGCAGAGAAGAGTTCGGAGAATGAACCACCGTTGCATAAATCAAGCCGTTACTATAAGTAATCGCCTGGGGATTTTGGCCAGTAGTTATATTAGTTATATAGTTATTAGTAGTTGTATTTATAACAGATATTGTATTACTTTGCCAGTTGCCTATAAACATGGTACCATTTAATCGCTGCACAAACACAGGATAACTAAAACCTGTAATATTTTTTATTATTTTTCCCTGTGAAGGAGAAACAACTACTACCTCATTTTCATCACTAGTTCCACAAGATGGCCAACCATTTTCCGTTGATATATAAATGTTTCCTTGTTTTGAAATTCCTAGATTAGCAATGCAATCTGTAGGAATTGGAATAATCACCTTGATAGTATGAGAACTAAGATCATAAACAATCAGATTGGAAGAAGTGCCGCTGCCATTTAATAAGTAAAGATAGCTTCCATTCAAACTATAAATTCCCTGCCCTGCATTTGGAATTGTTATATTGTCTAATTGATTAAAATTGTACATATCCACAATTGAAAATGAATTTAAAGAACTTCTAAACAGAATATCGCTGCCGTTTGGAGATTTCATAACAAAATAAGGAGAAGGGGAATTAAACGATTTAACAATCGTATTAGAAAAAGCGGAGACAACTTGTACGCCATCGCCATTTGAAGTAAGAGCGTCAATAATATAAGATTCTGGAGAAGATGCCTTGCCGGTTACATAACCGCTTGAAATAAAAGGCCCCTTTAAAGTCTGATACGGTTCTAAGTATCTTACAACCACACTTTCAGAAGAAGGCAAACCTGCAGAGTTAGAACAGGCCTGTGGCACTAAAAATTCGCTAGTTTTAGTGGGTAATATTACTGAACTTTCGTTGGAGATAAAAACTTTGCTAGAATAAGTTACATTTAGCTGAGTTATTTCTATTGGATAGCCAGTTAAATCGCCAATAACTAAAAACAGCCCTTGATTTGGGACACAATTAGCAGTCACAACGCCCAGGCCATTAAAGCCTGTTACAGTAGAAGTTACACTTGAACTTGGGTTGAAGATGCCCATTGAATAGAGGATTACTGCAACTATGACTATTATTAGTATTGCCCAGCCATATGTCATCATGTACTCTAGAGCTGACTGGGAACGTTTGCTTTTGCTTATAAGATTTAGAGAATTATTTGTGTGTTTGAACATAAATTATAATGCCATTTTTCTTCATTTCTTTTATTGTTTAACTGCTTAAACGCCATACTATTAAAATAAAAACAAAGCATATAAATATTTCTTTAATTAAATGAATAACTTTCTTTATTATTAGTAAAACTGAAAAATATACTATCTAAAAGCGTACATTTTACTATTCTATTACTATATAACGGTATACTTTTAATGCTCAGAATTCCTTTAAATATTATTGCCTGCTGTTACTGGCTTTTATTTACAGCATTATTTGTATTTACTTTTTTATTATCTTTTGTTTCTTGGTTAGCCGAATTGCCTGCGTTTGAATCGGCCAATTTTACAGATGCACTTCCGGATTTATTGTTACTGGGTTTATTATTATCCAAAACTTTATTTTGTGGGGCTGCAGCTGTTTCAGTTTTATTCTGAGGCTGGCTAGCTTTCTGGAATTTTATTATGTCATATTCATCTTCATAAGGCTTTACAAGCTTTTCGTACACATCTCTTAATTGAAAAGGCATGTAAACTAATTCTTTCCTTTTGTCAGTGGAAATGTCATACTTGTGTGTATGATGCAGTACTTTTGGTGGGCAGATTTCACTGCATAACCCACAGAAGATGCACTTATTAAAATCAATTGCGGGAGCTTCGCTTCTTGCGTTTGTATGAAAACCCGCCTCTTTGAAATCGATCTTCTGCATTCTTATTGCATCCGAAGGGCAGATCTTAAAGCAAAGCTCGCAGCCTATACAGTTCTCTAAATCTAAGCTTAGCATCCCTCTGCTCCTTTTCTGTATAGGTAAAGGCTTGTCTGGATAAGGGTAAGTTGCTCTCTTAGAAACCGCCTCCTTTATCCCATAACCGAACACGCTGAAGGTTTCTTTTATTCCCATATTATAACACCACTAAAAGCTCGACTAATATTAAGTTAAGCACTGCCAATGGCAAAAGCCAGTTCCACCCGAATTTTATAAGCTGGTCTATTCTTGGTCTACCCAGAACCCATCTTGGTGTAAGAATAATCATTAAAACGATAGCAGTTTTTATTATAAACCAGATTATCCCGGATATAAATGGGCCATTCCATCCTCCTAAGAAAAGGTATGTGACAAGCATTGCAATTACTGTAACTCTAACATAATCACCGATTAAAAAAAAGCCATACCTTATTCCGCTGTACTCAACTTTCCATCCTGCCTGCAGCTCCTGCGAAGCTTCCGGAACGTCAAATGGCTCTCGTTCTATTATAGCCAATCCGGCAATTATGAACACTACCATTGTAATTGGAAGATAAGCGGCATACCAAATTGATGATTGTGCACTAACTATTGAAGTAATGCTATAACTACCAGAAAGCAATGCAACGCTGGATAGAACAACTATCAAAGCAAGCTCATAGCTTATTATCTGCGCTGCTCCCCTGAATCCACCGATAAGTGCATACTTGTTGTTTTCTCCCCATCCTGCTATCAAAAGAAGCAGCGGGGAAATGGCCAACAATGTGTAAATGAAAAGTAGAGAATAAGGTATCGATATAAACTCTAAACCAGGTCCACCCAAAGGTATTATCAATAGCATAGCAAATGAAGCAGTCGCCAAAGCTATTGGTGTGAAATTGAAAGACAGCCAGTCAATATTTGTGGATATAAAGCGCTTTCCAAGCATCTTTGTAAGATCCGCAAAATTCTGCAAAAGACCGAAAGGTCCAACGTAAACGGGGCCGTACCTAGATTCTATTCTTGCAGCGTATTTTCTGTCAACCCAGCCTATGAAAACGGGTATTAAAGCAGTAACTAGTACAGCCAAAATAGCAATTATTATAAAGGTCACAATATAAGATAAAGGAGAAAATACGAAGGCGGAAACAATCGAATAGACATAGTTGAATATCATCTGTCAACCTCCCCCATTACAGGGTCCATACTTGCCACTATCACAAAGGCGTCTGCTACCCTTATGTTTACAAGCAATCCCTCTAAAGCATGTATTGCAAAGAATGTCGGGCTTCTTAATTTTAATCTATAAGGTTTGTCTCCGCCGTCAGTTACAAGGAAAACACCCATCTCCCCTCTTGGACTTTCCTGTTTTACTAAAGTATCCTTCTTTGGTATACGTATTATCCATGGAACTGCAGCTTTGTATGGCCCTGGTGGTAAATCTTTAATGCACTGCCGTATTATCTTTATTGATTCTAGTATTTCTCTTGTTCTTACAACGAATCTGGAATAAGTATCTCCATCATTTTCAATCGGTATATCAAAATCAACTTTGTCATACGCAAGATAAGGAGAAACCTTTCTCAAATCTCTGTTTATACCAGAGGCCCTTGCAATCGGTCCCGTTATCCCATATTTAATTACCATGTCTTTAGTAAGTATACCTACTCCCTTCGTCCTTGAAAGAAATATCTGGTTTTTAGTAAACATTGCATTATATTCATGGTTTACCTTGTTCTCTATTGTTGAGAGTGCCTTTAGTATATCCTCCTCTATTCCCTGTGGGAAATCATAGAACATACCGCCATTGCAGATATACATGGGAGCAAGCCTTCCCCCACTTATCTTTTCAACTATATTCATCAAAAGTTCCCTTTCCCTCAATGCCCAGATAAAACCGGTCATGTTTCCGATATCTTCTCCAAAGCTACCTATAAAGACAAGGTGACTCATTATCCTCTGTATCTCGGCCATTATTGTTCTTATGTAAACCGCCCTTTTAGGGATTTCTATGTTTGCCGCTTTTTCCACGACAGAAGCATATAATATTTCCATATTAAGCGCCGATACGTAATCAAGCTTGTCCATTATGGGATAATAATTTGCAAAGTACCTCATTTCAGCAATTTTCTCACTAGCCCTATGAAGAAAGCCTATTTCGGTCTGTGCCTTTATTATTGTATCTCCCTTGACATCCAATATAAGTTTCAATACTCCGTGCATTGCAGGGTGAACAGGCCCTATGTTTAACCTTATGCTGTTTTCCTTTTCCATGTTAAAATTTAAGATCCAGACCCGTCCAATTCCTTATTTCATCGTCAACCTTGAAGTCTTTCCTAAGTGGATGGCCAGGCCAGTCTTCCGGCAGTAATATCCTTCTTAAATCAGGGTGGCCATTAAACTTTATTCCAAATAAGTCATATGCTTCCCTTTCTTCCCAATTTGCTGAGCTGAAGATATCTGTTATTGAATCTATTGCAAAGTCCTTTTCAGTGATGTTTACTTTTAGTATTAGTATATCCGCATTTTTGTAGTTTGAAAATATATAGTTTAACTCAAAATTCGGAGAATAATCTACTACTGCAAGCGAATACAGAATATCAAACTCTTCTTTGATTTGCCATGCCAGCTTTTTAAGCAGCTTCTTGTTCTTTATACTTATGACTGAAAGGCTAGGTTCATCGGTCAGAACCTCTAGATCTCCCTTAAAACCGTTCTTAAGCTTATCTAATGTTGCCATTTATCTGCGCCTTTGACCTGTTTTCTTTTATAAGTTTCTGCAGGACCCTCACAGCATCCAAAAACTCCTCCGGCCTTGGAGGGCAGCCAGGGATAAAAGCATCTACTGGCATTATTCGGTCTATTCCCTCTATTGTATTATAACTGTCATGATACAAACCGCCGCTTACGTTACATGCGCCTACTGCTATGACATATTTTGGATCCGGCATTTGCTCATATACATTCAAAAGTCTTCTCGCCATTTTCTTTGTGATAGTGCCACTAACAAGTATAAGATCCGCTTGTCTTGGAGAATCTCCTGTAAAAAGAACACCTAATCTGTCTGAATCAACCTTTGTAGCTCCAAATGTCATCATCTCTATTGCGCAGCAAGAAGTTCCAAATGTCAACGGCCAAAGAGAATTGCTTCTACCCCAATTTAAAACTGTGTTTATGAATTTTTCTGCCTTCATGAATATAACCTCATACAAACCCGGATAAGAAAATCCATCTGATTCTTCCATTAATCTTCCTCGGAAATTTTATCCTCCAATTTCAAAAGGTACCTTACTAAAATAACCATGTAAAAAAGTGCTATAAGAATCGGTATAGAAATATAGATATTAAGTGACTTAGCGCTTTCAGCCCATAGAAAAACAAGCACTGATATGGCTTCTAAAACAACAAATATAAGCGCATAAAAGAAATACTGAAAGCCAACATTTCTCATGCCTGCAATTGACCTTTCTCCACTTTCTATTGGAAAACTGCCTTTACCAACTGCTTTGGTTTTAGGACTAAGAAAACTAGATAATTTTATAAATGAAATCCAGACTATTACAGCCACTATTATAAGCAAACCAAACAGTGCAAAGCCCATTGCCATGTATTATAATTAAAATCTCATAATTAAAAAGACTTTCTGACAAAGAAGAACTGATAATTCCGATTATCTTGCATTATTAAGCTTATATATTTAATACACGATTTAAAATTTAATGAGACCTGGAATATTTATTTTAGGAGCATTTGTTCTGTTTCTAGTTGTAGGTAGCGCACATGCTGCTTCCTTATCCGCTTCTTTCAATGCTCTAAACAGTAGTTTATCCATAAATCAGTATGAATATTTCAATTTATCGGCGTATTTTCCAGTAGAAACAAACTACACAATATTTTTGAATAATAGCCCTATAATATACGGAAAGCTTCCTGCAAACTACAGCGGTTATAAAATATTACATTACAATATAAGCAATATGCCTTATGGAAAGTATTATCCCTCAGTTCATTTCTCTGCGTTTAATTTTCACTTGAATTCGAGCGTTAATCTTGACATTAGGGCTGCCCCTGATTTTACATTTATAGGCGATTACAAAACTACAGAAATAATTAAAAACTATTCTTTAATAAAAATAAGGATTAAAAATAACGGAAATACGCCATTAAAGATGAACTGGTCGCTACCAATATTCAGAAACATTTCAATATCCCTTACATTTAATCAAACTTTTAGATTGAATCCTAGCTCAAATATAACGATTCCAATAAATTTATCCCTACAAAAAGGATATCAGGACAACATACTGATTCCTTTTACCAGCACGTATCAAAATTATTCAATTACAAAATCATATGAAACAATTTTAATAAAACCGATAATTAACATGTCTTTCTATAATTTGAATGTTACACCGATAAATTCAACTAGAGAACTTTGGGTATCTTACATTAAAAATTACAACAATGTACCATTAAACATAACGATACAGTTTTCACTTGAAGTAAATGGAAGTACATTCCAATATAGTGTACCTTATGAATTGGGGGTAAATGCAACAAAAATAGAAGTAACATTACCGAAAAGCACCGTCGAGAATGTTAGGATCTTGTATGAATCACAGAATTTATCAAAGGTAGACCAGAATATATTTACTCTGCCTAAGCAACCTAGCAGTACAAGCATTTTATCGATAATAGATACACTGGGTTATGTTATACTTACAGTTGTATCGATATTGATATTGGCATTGATCCACTTGAGATTTAATAGAAGAAGCAAGAAAAAGTAAAATGGAATTCATAAACAAAAACAACAGAAGATTTTTTGCATACATAATAATAGACATAACGGCATTGTTTATAGTAAACTTTTATTACTTACAGATTTCACAGCTGTTTTTATACGTACTTCTTATCCTCCTTGTATCCTTCCTGATATTTTTAACAAAGAATTTTATAGCGGCGTTTTTCCATATAAAAGTAAGCGGAATGTTTTGGATTACAGGACTTATATTTTCGGTTATAGCCACATTGGTTGCATCTAGCTTCGGCATACCCGTTCTTATTCCTGTAATAAGCTACAATAATTACAGCAGACTGAACACCTTAAAAGGAATGAAAAAAGGGGCTGTCAATGTGCATGAGAAGTGGGAGATAACTTTTCTGTCTTCTTCCCTACTTTTATTTGCTTCGTTTATACTGATAACTTTATGGCATGTTTTAAATGAAAAAGGATTTCTAATGTCAGGGATAGCTCTGGCAATGTTTGTTTTAATTGATTTCCTGCCCGAAAGAAGATTCAATGGCACAAACCTTATTTATCACAATTCAATTGTTTATGCAATTACATTTATTTTTCTTTTAATAACAGGAATATTTAGCGTCATAAGCTATGTAGCTTTCTTGGTAACGTTTATTACATTTATACTGTTTATCTTCATAACTTACCTTACAAAACTTTGGTAGGTTATATTTTATCTTTAAATGTAGACCATTTATAACGGCGTTATATTTATAAAGAATAAGGTTCTATGAAATTTATGTCAGAACTGTTCTGCTCGAAAGTTATATCGGAGATAATACCCTCTTCTAGAGCGATAATAGCAAATAAGCTCCTCGAAAAAGGAATGACCCAAAAAGACGCATCAAAGCTATTGGGTATAACTCAGCCTGCAATATCACAGTATAAAAGCGGTTTGAGGGGCCTGATAACCGAAAAGATGATTAAAAATGAGAAATTCATGGAATACTTAAATGAGATAGCAGATAAAGTTTACACTAACAAACTAGACATAAACATGAAAACCTGCCAAATCTGTAAAGCAACAAGGGACTTTGGAGTAATAAAAGAAAAGGATCTAAAGGAGTTTCTTTGCCTGCTTCAAATTGCCGGATCAAATTAAATATGGAACAAATAGAGATAAAAGGATTAGAAGTATCTGTCAATCAGAAAAAAGTGCTTAATGGAGTAAATCTTTTGGTGCAGAGGGGCAAGATACATGTTTTGATGGGCCCCAATGGTAGCGGAAAAAGCACATTAGCAAATGTCATAATGGGGAATCCTAAATACACCGTAAATGCAGGATCAATAAAATTTGGTGATGAGGATATATTAAAGCTAAAGGTAAATGAACGCGCTAAAAGGGGGATATTTCTTGCATTTCAAGAACCAGTAGAGATATCTGGTGTTAATACCATGAATTTTTTAGTTACAGCATATACCAACCTAAAAGGAAAAAACCCAGAATTAAGGAAGGAAATAACAAAAAAAATGGAAGAATTGAACCTTTCAGAGCTGTTTCTGAAAAGATCACTTAATGAAGGATTTTCTGGAGGAGAAAAGAAAAGATTTGAATTATTACAGGTTATGCTTTTAAAGCCAAAAATTGCAATACTTGATGAAATTGACTCTGGGATGGATATAGATAGTGTAAGGATGTTGGGCGAAATAACTAAAAACCTATCAGAAGACACTGGATTTTTGATGATAACACACAATGATCATATCTTAGATCACATAAAACCTGATATAGTAAGTATTATGAAAGACGGAAAAATAATAAGAAGTGGAGATTACCAACTAATAGAACAAATAAAAAAAGAAGGTTATGGAAAACTAATTTAATATGGAAAAAATAGAATTTGATTACAGTAAATATGACTTTAAAAACTCTACTGCTAAGTATAAGATAATATTTAATGAAGGATTATCAGAAGAAGTAGTAAGAGATATTTCAAAACTTAAAAATGAACCGGAATGGATGACAAAATTTAGGACAAATGCATATAAGTTCTTCGTAAAAAGGCCTGTACCAGAGTGGGGTGCTGACCTTTCAAAAATAAATTTTGAGAATATAACATATTTTGCAAGAGCTACAGACAAAAAGACAAATAATTGGGATGACCTCCCCGATGACATTAGAGAAACTTACAATAGGTTGGGGATACCTGAAGCTGAAAAGAAATCACTTTCTGGAGTGGAAGTAATGTATGAAAGTGAGGTAGTTTACAACAGCATAAAAAAAGAGCTTGAAGAATTAGGAGTAATATTTTGTGATACGGACACTGCAGTAAGAGAACACCCAGAACTGGTAAAAAAGTACTTTGGTAAGGTTATTTCACCAAATGACAATAAATTTGCGGCATTGAACTCTGCAGTGTGGTCTGGGGGCAGTTTCATATATGTTCCAAAGGGCGTAAAAGTGCCAATGCCATTGCAGGCGTATTTCAGGATAAACGCTGCGAATATGGGGCAGTTTGAAAGAACATTAATAATAGCAGACGAGGGTGCAGATGTCACATATATTGAAGGTTGTACGGCGCCAGTTTATTCAAAAGATTCATTGCATGCCGCTGTGGTAGAAGTTATAGCTCACAAAAATGCACATGTAAAATACATAACAGTGCAAAATTGGTCGAGTGATGTATACAACTTGGTAACTAAAAGAGCTTTTGCATATGAAAATGCATTTGTTGAGTGGATAGACGCGAATATGGGTTCAAAAGTGACTGAAAAATATCCTTCGGTTTATCTAATGGAACCTGGAGCTAAATCGAATGTGTTATCAGTTGCTTTGGCAAACAAAGGGCAACATCAAGATACTGGGACAAAAGCTGTACATTTGGCTCCAAATACAAGCTCAGTTATACGATCAAAATCAATCTGTCTGAATGGCGGAAGAACTACCTACAGGGGCTTGGTAAAGGTAAAGAAGGGAGCAACGGATGTTAAGTCAAGCACTAGGTGCGATGCATTGATATTTGATGACTTTTCAAGAACTGACACTTACCCTTATATGGAGATAGACGAAGAAGAAAGCACAATATCGCATGAAGCATCGGTAGGCAAAATAGGAGATGAGCAACTTTTCTACCTTGAGTCTAGAGGTTTATCAGAACTAGAATCAATAAACATGATAGTTCTTGGTTTCATAGCTGAATTTGTAGATGAACTGCCAATAGAATTTGCAGTTGAATTTAACAGGCTGATAAAAATAAATATGGAAGGAGCAGTTGGCTGATCCTTTTATGAAAAGTAAAAGCGAGCCGGATTGGCTCTTGGGATATAGAAAGGAAGAAAAAGAGGCTGCAGATAAATTAAACTTAGAGGACAGAAAAATATTTTTAAAATACTTGGAAAGGGAAAATGAGTTATATTTCAACGAGCTACAGGAAAAAAGCAGGGAATTGGACAACTTACTTTACTACGACAAAGAAGCTTTCAAAGACAAATTAGAGATTAAAAACATAAAAGACCTAGAGGAAAAACCGGAACAATTTTATAAATTTAAGGACAAGGACAGAATAGAAGCATTGATAAATTCAAATTTTGAAGAGGGGATTATAATAACCTTTAAGGACAACATAGACATAAATAAACCATTTACAATAAAGCAGGCTGTAAATTCCGGCAGAAAAATAACAAAAATAATCTTAGTAATAGGGAAAAATAGCAAGATTTACATTGATAATGAAGTAGATTCATCTAAAAATGCCTATTCCGGTCAAAATATATACATAGTTTTAGGAGAAGATTCGGAACTGAACTTTATGCTTGTAGATAGCTCAAAAGGGAGAAGCATTACAAACCTTAACTTAATTACGAAGGGGAAGGTTAATTTTCTATCTTTATTGACAAACGAAAAGATAGGCAGGAACAGACTATGGATAAATATGCTTGAACATTCCGAAGTAAACATACAACAAGGATTAATTGGAAACGGCGAAAGCTATTTTGATGTTGAAAGCGAAATAATACATTCCGAAAAAAATACAAACAGCAAACTAGATTATAAAGCAGTGCTAGATAACAGCTCAAAGGCCGTTTACAAGGGGATTATACGACAAGAAAAACAGGCAACTAATTCATATGCTTATCTTTCGGAACATTCCCTTATTCTTGACAAAAATGCAAAAAGCATTTCAGTACCGAGTTTAGAAATAGAAACAAACGAACTCAAAGCATACCATTCTGCATCCTCTCAACCTTTAGACAAAGAAGTACTTTTT
Organism: Nanobdellota archaeon; assembly: GCA_021852135.1. Next base: position 5,268 of record JAJZOB010000053.1, on the reverse strand, counting down.
TATGCAATGTCTAGAGGGTTAGATAAAAACGCTGCTGTGAAAATGATAGTAACTGGATTCATAGAATCGGTATTCAACAAAGAAGAAAACGCAACATTCATAGATGCTTTGAAAAATTCAATAGAGAACAAGATGGAGTATTTGAGCAATTAACGCTAAAAGTTAAGTATTTTTAATACAAAACACACGATATTGGATGGCAATAATATTCGATTTGGACGGGACACTTATAGATAGCCTAAGCATCCATTCAGAGCTAATAAAGGAAGCGCTTATGATTGCATATAAAAAGCCAATACCTCTAAGTTTCATTCAAAAGAACATAAGATTCCCTTCAAAAAAAATGCTTGGGATAGCATCTCAAACCTATGAACTGAATATGACATCTAAACAAATGAAAGACATAATAAAACTGAAAGATAAACTATTTACAGAAAAATACATAAAACGAATAAAGTTCTATCCGGGAGCATTGCAGATTATTAACTTCCTAAAAAATAAAAAAATAAATTTTTGCATAGCAACGTCGATGAATGATGAAGAGCTCGCTAAGGTCGAACCTTACCTTAACCTTCATTATCTTGCAAATGTTGTAAATTCGCCAGCTCTAAAATACGAGAAGCCCAACCCATATGTAATAAACAAAGCAATAAAGTTGATTAAGGCAGAAAGAAAAAAGACAGTTTATGTCGGAGATGCAGAAACGGACTATGAAGCAAGTATGAATGCTGGTGTAAAATTTATCGGCGTAAATAACCCCTCGCTAAAAAATCTAGGATACAAATATTTCAAGGACATAAAATCCTTGTTATCCTTCATTAAGAAAAACTACTTGGATTTTTTGTGATTTTTGGAATTTACTCTTATGTAGTATGACAGAGGGTTCTTTATTAGTTTGCAGGTTTGATCTGGGAAACACACATTGAAAAACTTGTAATATCCTTTAGAATCGCAGTTTGGAGGAGGGTAGGATTTGCCAGAAAAAGAATATTCAATTTGCTGAAGGATTAGATTCTGCTTTAAAGGTGGCTTGTTTTTGTTATTCCACTCCAAAAGAAAACCGGTTATCTCTTCCTTTGTTCTACCTATGCTTCTTAGAAAATTTACAAGGATGAATATGCTTCTTTTTCTGCCATCGGAAAGGCCATTCAGTATCAGTTTTATGCAAGGGGGAAGTTTTTCAACATCGAGGGGAAGAGAAATCGGAACAAACGACTTTACCTCTGTTGCTTCAACTTCTTTTTTATCCTCTGATTCAAATGCATCGTATGCCCTTATAAAAAGTGATGACGCCTCATTTTTCTGCGGCGACAAATCAAAGAAATCTAGGCTGGTATCAACATTATCGGGTTTTGCCTGTTCAAGACTGAAATCATCGATTTTGTTCTTGTTTATTGGAACTGAAACAAACCATTTCTTTTCATTAAGAGAATACTGCATCCTAAACATATGCCTTTCCGATATGAGCACAGTATCGATGTCTATTATGGAATAAGGATCAAATTTATCATTAGAGTAGAATTTTCCCCGTTCCGTATTTAATTCCTTTGCGATTTTGTCTATTCCATAGTTTTTTATTTCACTTTCGAGCCTGTCTCTGAGCTCATTCTTTAGGAAAATAGAGATTACCATAGGGGCATCTGGAAACAGTCTTTTAGTGCTAACGCCATTTATGGATTCTGGAAACGTTTCGTATGGCACTAGAACATGAAAACCACTCCCACCACTGAATTTGACTGAAACACTCTTAACCCCTTCATTTTCTATCTTGTTAACTATCATTTTAGTAAAAATTTTGGAGATGTCAAGTATCTTGCAGTCAACATCAATTAGAAGATCCCACCCTTTCCTCATGTCATCCAACTGCTCCTTTGGCAGTTCTTTATCCAACAAAAGAGGATTGATCCAGCGCTCTTCGCTTACGTGAAAACTCGTAGCGCCGGTTTTTATTAACGTCTCAACATCACTGGGATACTGAAAAAGCATGGGCCTTTTGCCAAATTTATCGTAATACCTTGCTGCGCATTCTCTATCCTTAACATTTAAAAGCCTGTTTATTACATTGTCATTCATGTAATATTTCAGTATATCTGATGGTTTCATATTGATTATTACACGCGTATTATTATATAATTATAGCTTAAAGATTATCTAATAGGTTGAAAGAATGCCTATATTTTGGAGATATTTACTATAAACAATTTAAGAAGGTGCAACTGCAACATCCCAAGCATAATTATCAGGAACTGTTACATTAGTAATAACTTGGTTATTTGCTAAATTTACAACAGAAACCCCCTCTCCACCAACATAAGCATATTGACCATTGGGAGTTATTACAATGTGACGTACATAGGCTACTACACCATGTATAGTGTCTACTATTTGATAAGTTGAGGGATTAATGACATAAACTAAACTTGATGGAAAACTTCCACTCGCAACATAAATGTAACCGGTCGTAGGGGAAGTTGCTATGCCAAGAACTGCGGTTGGGAGGGAGATATTATGGATTATAGACCAGCCTGCAGATTTTGACACTACATTTGTAACATTTGCAATGTTTCCAGGTTCGGTTATATAAACAAAATCGCCATTTGGTGAAACTGCTATATCGGCAGGATAAGGACTAAAAGGATATGGCAATGTTATATTTTTTATGACCGTATTTGTTTTTGTTGATATAACTGAGACCCATCTCCCGTATGAAGAAGGTTCGTATATACCATTCAAGGTATAAACATAATTGCCATGGGGGGACATGACTACAACCCAAGGGTCATTGTGTATGTTAATCATCCCAATAATTTTATTATTTGACAAAGAAACTATTGCGGTACGATTAATTTCTGAAGAAACCGCACCATTTCCAGAACCAATGTAAGCGTACTCGCCATTGGGCGTTATCGCTATTTGTCTAGAAATGTTCCAAGGGATTGTAGCTACTAGATTCCCGGAAGGACTAAATACAGAAACATATGCAGAAAATGAGGAACTGGGGGAAGGGGCTGCATTGTTACTGACATAAACATATCCATTTGGGGACACAGTAACATATATTGCAGTTGCGCCATTACTATAACCGTAAATCTTTTGGTTAAAAACTACGTTTTTTGTAAGCGGAGAAATTGCATATGCGGTTCCATTTGCACTGCCGGATCCTCCCCAGATGTCAAAGGATATCGAAGCCGCGGTAGAACCGGAAACGCTTCCAGAAGAAGAATAAGGGCCTTTAAGATATTTGTTAGGTTCTATATATTGCAATTCAACTTTAACCGAATAATGTGTAGAAGCGGAATTTGGACAAACGAAAGGCACTGCAAAGGTATATTGTGAGTTTGGAGACAAAGTGATGTTTGGCTCTATTGTTTGAGAAGGGGCAGAGCTTGGAATCGCGGTTAGATTGGTTATCTCAACATAATGCCCTACCGCATTACCTAAAGTTATAAGTAAATATCCAGTTGGAGAACAAATTGCAGTAGGAACAACAAAATTACTAAAGCCTGTTACAGTAGAAGTTACACTTGAACTTGGGTTGAAGATCCCCATTGAATATAAGATTACTGCAACTATGACTATTATTAGTATTGCCCAGCCGTAGGTCATCATGTATTCTAAAGCGGACTGTGAACGTTTGCTTTTTGTTAAAATTAGATTATTATTTTCTAGATCTCTAGAACAGGGTTTAAATGGCATATAGTTTATTAAAAAATAAAGAGTATAAATATTTTTAAAATAAGAACAAACAGTCAATAAGTCTGGCAAACATCATATGGAATAAACCCTAGAACACAAAACTTAAAAAGCTTTAAAAACATTAGGTTTCTTTATATTTCAATCATATGGAGAAAGAAAATGTAGAAAAGGCACTAACAGAAGTGCTGAAAGAGATAGACGAAAAAAAGAGAAAGTTCAAGCAGTCGATAGACTTCATAATGGTGCTTAGGCCCAGGAAAAACAAGTCAGAAACGCCATTGGATTCTGTTATTTCGCTTCCAAACAATGTAAAAGAGGTAAAAACATGCGCTTTCGTCGACAAAGACATGATAACAAAAGCAAATGGAGTTTTCTCAAAAACCATACTTAAAGATGATTTCCAAACTTTTGATAAAAAAGCGATAAGAAAAATTATCAAAGAAAATGATTACTTTTTTGCAGAGGCATCAATAATGGCACAGATGGCTGCAAAATTCGGTAAACAGCTTACTGCAGCAAATAAGATGCCAAACCCAAAGACAAACACGATTATAACACCAGATATGGATTTAAATGCGCAGGCTAAAAAAGTTGAGAACCTTGTAAAAATAAATACTAAAAAAAGCAATGCGATAAGCATTAAGGTTGGAGATCAAGATTCGAAAAAAGAGAGTATCATAGATAATGTTATGTCTATATACTCATTTGTAAAATCAAATCTGCTCAATGGAGATGCAAGCATAAAACATATGTATTTAAAGCCAACCATGGGCAAGAAGGTGTCTATATGAAAAAGTCAAGAGGGTCGCTACAAAAAGAAAAGATGGCTACAGAACTAAACGAAAAAATCAAAAAATACAAAACGATAGGAATAATAGAAATAGCAGGCTATCCTTCAGAAAGCTTTGAAAGAATAAAAAAAGTCTTTAGAGGCAAGGCCGATTTCGTGTACGCAAATAAAATAGTCATATTCAACGCATTAAACAAGGCGGGTTATAAGCTTGCAGAAAAAGTAAAGGAAGTAAAAATGCCAGTCCTTCTCCTTTCAAATGAAGACCCATTTGAAATTGCAAGTGAAGCGATGGAAAATAGCACTTTTACAAAATTAAAAGCAGGTGAAATATCAGAAAATGAGATAATACTACCAAGCGGGCCTACGCCTTTTCCACCTGGGCCTATGCTTTCGCAGTTTTCATCCATAGGAGTTAAAACAAAAAATGAGGGCGGAAAGATAAGCATAATATCTGATACTACTGTTGTCAAAAAAGGTGAGAAAGTAAACGAAAAAATAGCCGGAATACTTTCAAGTATGGATATAAGGCCAAAAGAATTGGTGCTTTCAATTGCATATGCTTATGATGGCAAAACGATATTTAACAAAGAATTAATGTACACAAAGAAGGAAACGTACATAAATGACATTTCAAGGATATTCAATGCCGCACTCAAAATATCAGTAAATGCGGGCATAATCAACAAATATTCGATAAAACCTATGATTAAAAAGATTTATATAGGAGTAAGATTTTTATCTGTAAATAGAAATATAGTCTCAAGTTCGAATGCAAGAGA
>JAJZOB010000057.1 GCA_021852135.1 Nanobdellota archaeon | reverse complement strand
TTTCTACGAAGAGATAAAAGGGCTATAATTTGAAGCAAAGATTACGATTTAAGTTGTTTTCATTAATTATGCGTATAAAATTCTTGGCTTTCATATATTTTGTATAGTTATATTTATACTTTTGTATATATAAATATAAGAAATTTAGATGTGTACAATCAAACATTATTACCTCTTTATAATAAAAGCCAAATACGAACTAACTTAACTGCAGGATAAAGTTATAGGAATAGTGTATTCTCTACTGCAAAATACTGTTATTGGTACTTTAATCGTAATCTTTGCTTCAAATTATAGCCCTTTTATCTCTTCGTAGAAAAGCTCCAATCCGTGCTCTACTGCGTTTGCTACACTATTAATGGAGTACTTACCTATAACCTTGTTTTCCTTGGTTTTCAGGTTTTTAAGCTCATTAGCTGTTTTCTTGATTGAATCTATATACCCGTCATGGGAGTAGCTTTTGTTGTTTATTTGTGAACTTACAAGTACAGAATCATCCGTCTCTATGTTGTCTAGAAATTTATAAGTCTGTCCGGCAACTTTCTCCACATCATCTATGGCTTTGCATACCCTTTTTGCCCCCGAATAATAGGCTTTAGAGGCAAATTCTACGGGTTCATTAGTTCTTTCACATTCAGCTGCAACCGCTATGTCTATCTTTCTTAGCCTGTTTGCATCAAAGGCCATCGGATTGAGCTGCGTTGCAACCAATGTGTCAAGATTTGCAACCCTTAACACTCCGTTGCTTTTGTAATTTTTGTCCACTTTAATCGGACCAACAAAATCTGGAAAGATCTGTATGTCCCTGCCGTTTAGCTTTTCATTCAATGTCAGAACTGGGGCAGGATCATATACTACCCTTCCACTAATCCCATACATTGTGTAGTTTATCTTCGATTCATTTACTAGCAAAGAGATCTTTCCATCGAATTTATCCGCTATTTTATTTAGCTCCTTTATACTAACATAAGGGCTTGCAAAGTCAATGTCATTAGAGGGGGAAGGTGGTCGTATACTTTTGTATCTGCTGCCTTCTATATATGAATTGATAGCTACCCCTCCTATCAGGTAGGCTTCTATTTCACTGGTTTTATTCAAAACCTCTTCTAAACCGTTTAGCATTCCATTTATAGATAAGAACTATTTAAATAATTTTATTTACTTCTAAGTTAAACGTAAAGAAAGATTTATATAATGCCTGTCTTCTACTTAAATTATGATAAAAAGGACATTGCAAGCAATACTTTCAAAGCTTGCAAATGAAGATTTGATAGAGCCGGTAAATTATGAAGAGGGTGAGTATCTAAGTCAAGAGGAGATTAACAAGAGCTATTCAATAGCTTCATCAGTTTTCGGCAGCGGCAATGTAATCTTAATAGGTGGGGCGGCATTGCAGAATTACTATCCTTTGCACAGGCCAAAAGATATAGATGTTGTGGTTAATGGAAATATAGAAGAAAAGAAGGATTTGCTGTACAGCAAGGGATTTAACAATATTAAGGATGCAGGTTCAAAGCCCTTGTTTGATGCAGATATACATGTTTCCTACTTAAATTTGGGGGAAAAGAAGATAAGAATAGAATTTTATTCAAGTGAAGGCCTGCTTGACAGAGATCAAAGCTTTGAAAGCCTGAAGAAAAAAGCTTTTTCCAGGGAATACAACGGTGAAAAAGTCTATTTTGTTGATCCAATAAACCTCGGCAGGCTAAAGTACAATGCGTGGAGAAATAGGTTGATGAACGGAAGGTGTGACAAGGACATAATAGACTTGAAGAAGGCAAACCTTTTGGATTACATGGATAAAAACGATGAATACTATGAAAAAATAGCCAAGGCCTATCATCCTGGCATTATAAGCAAATTTAAGTCGGTTTTAAGCGATGCCGTTCATGTAGCGCACCAGGAATACCTGAAGAGATACCATTCTTAACGGATTTACTGGTTCTATTCCAGACGTTGTATAATATGGTTTCTAAGTTTAATTTTTCAATACCTTTACCTTCTCTTTGTATCTAGGATAATTTTTAATGAATTCATCGTAGCTTTCTTTGCCTAAGTAAATTTCATTGTTTCCTTTAAAGCAACTATCATCAATATCTCCATTTAATTAACTTTTAAAAATATCAATCTAGGTTAAAATCATCTTTAATTCGTATAATAATTTTTATTATCTGGTCAGTTTTTTGTGTCTAGCAATCGCATATACAATCAATCCGCTAAACAAGGGAATAGCCATACAGCTAAGAAATACAAGAGTTATGTACAGTGCCTGGTTTATTTCACCATGTTTTCTCATTAAAGCTATCGCAGTGGCTATGAACAATATGAATAAAAATGGGAATAAAACAATAAGATAGGTATCCACTACTCCCCCGGTTATTCCCCCAATTATTATTGATAGTGCAAATGTTAAGCCGGTTCTCCTTCCGCCGATGTAATTTTTAGTGTCTATTTCATTTTTGGTATTCCCGTTTTCATCATCTTTTTCTTCTAAGTTGGAATTAACAACATCTGTTTTGTTTTGTTGCTGCCTAAGCCTCTTATTCGTCTTTGTAGTCATTCTCATACCATACACTGCCAATCCAAGCATGATAAAGACCGCTGGGAAAAACAGGTAAAAGTTGACTGTTCCGCCGCTGTAAGACCCTGCTGTTGAGGAGATGATAAGTGCAAAAAATATAGTTACCAGTGAGATTAGGAGATAGAAATGGGGATACCTGCTAACATTATACGGATCCATCCTTACAGCGCCGTATATTGAAAGCGCAATCAATCCAACTATATCCCCCCAAAATAGGAAGAAATAGATTCCATGAACATTAAACACTTGCCCTGCTGCACTTACATAATTGTTACTAAAGTAATAAGGGTAAAAACTTAGAAAAAACAGCCATCCTGTTAAAGTCCCTAGTAAACTAAAAAAGACGTTTCTTTCTATTGCTGTGGGTGTTTTCATTAAGCTAATAAAAATTTTATATTTAAATATTATCTCATTCAGTTTTAATGCTCAAAATTCTATTATAGCAGATAGCAAATTTCAACATATTTCAGGGATTCTTTGCTATTACCTTGTTTGGCAGCGTAGTTCTCAAAAAATCAACATAAGTGTCATAAGTATCACTTTGCTTGTTCTTTACATCAGGATTTGCAAGCTTGAAGTGGAATTTCCTCTTATCCGTTATTATTGTGATCTTTCTTCTGTCAATTTTTACTTGCTGTACATCATTAACATCCAGCACTATCGTCCTTGGGTCAGCGTTTATAACGTCATCAAGGTTTCTTTCCAAGATAAGTCTAGTGGCCTTCTTTATTTCATCCGCAGAAATCCTGTTAACCATTCCTTCAGCCAAAACACCGAATTGGTTCTCTACCATAACAGAAGCAAAAAATGAGTTTGTACTATCTATGTAAACTATTATCAGTCTTTTATTTGTCAGTATTAAGCTTGCCCTGCTTGGTTCTATTATGCCAAAAGAAGCAAGGTTATCTACGTATCCTATGGTAAACTCATCTTCCATTGCCGATAAGAATGTACTGCTCTTAAAATTATATAAATTTAATTTTTTTAGGTTTTGTAGATATTAAGGCATTGTTTTTAGGTTCCAAATTATAAACAGTTTCTGCATAGGCTTTAAGTTCATAATTGAATAAAAAAAGCTATTTATAGCAATTATAATCACTAAAATACAGTAATTATGAAAAACAATGTTGAAAAAATAATAGGAGATGAAAAAAATAGTAGAATTTCATATAAAGATAAAAAAAGAAGCGATGAAACGACAATAGATTTTTTGGTTTCCAATCCGGATGCTTCAGATAAGAGCCTTCTCGGCAGATATAATTCTAATTATAATAAGGTAGAGATATTCCTAGGTAAAATAGCAAATTCATGCTATAAAGAGATAAAGAGAGAGAACAGGGATATTTTTAATTTTTTAAGGAGCGATTCAAATAAAAAAAGCAATGCTTTAGATGAAGGTTACTTTGAAAATGTTGTTGATGAGCAGCTCTTTGATTCTACGACGGACAAGATAACTGAGGTATTGCTCCATGAATTGACACATAAGTTCGGGAATGCTCGTCATCCGCAGGACTACAAGGCCGGAATGAAATATCTTATAAATTCCTACATATGCAGGCTTTATACTGACGTACACTTCTCAGAAATGGAAAAAGAATCAAAGGATATGCTTAAAGAATGCTACAACATACAAAGCTATACTACAAATGATTTTAACAGTAAACTAAAGAAATTAATCAG
>JAJZOB010000007.1 GCA_021852135.1 Nanobdellota archaeon | reverse complement strand
TTTGACAGTGCTTTTTGGGTCATTCCTTTTTCCAAGAGCTTGTTTGCTATTATCGCCCTAAAAGAAGGTATTATCTCTGATATGACTTTTGAGCAGAATAGTTCTGACATACAGTTTATAAGACATTACTCTTTATAAATATAACGCCGTTATAAACTTACACTTAATGTAAAATATGTCTACCAAAGTTTGGTAATGTAAGTTATAAATATAAACACTATAAATCCTATAAATGTTATTAGAAAAGACATATAGTTTATCACACTAAACACTCCTATTGTTAAAAGGAAAATTAATGTAATTGCATAAATAATTGAATTGTGATAAATGAGATTTGCCCCATTGAATCTTCTTTCCGGTAGAAAATCAATTAAAACAAACATTGCCAAAGCTATTCCTGACATTAGAAATACTATTTCATTTAAACTATGCCATAAAGTTATAAATATAAACGCAGCGAATAAAAGCAGAGAAGAAGACAGGAAAGTTATCTCCCACTTTTCATGCATATTGACTGCCCCTTTTTTCATCCCTTTCAATGTATTCAACCTGCTGTAATTATTGTAGCTTATTACAGGTATTAGAACAGGTACGCCAAAACTGGATGCAACCAATGTGGCTATAACTGAAAATATGAATCCGGTAATCCAAACTGTTCCGCTCACTTTTGCGTGGAAAAAACCCGCTATAAAATTCTTTGTTAAGAATATAAGAAAGGATATTAAAAGGATAAGCAGAGCATACAAAAAAAGCTGTGAAATTTGAAGATAGTAAAAGTTTACTACAAACAATGCTATTATATCTATCAGTATATACACAAAAAATCTTCGGTTGTTTTTATTTATGAATTCCATTTTACTTTTTTTTGTTTCTTTTGTTAAATCTTAAGTGTATCAATACCAGTATTATTATTGATGCAATTGTAAGTATCACATATCCAAGGGTATCTATTATTGATAAAAGGCTAGTGCTGCTTGGCTGCTTAGGCAGAGTAAATATATTTTGGTTTATTTTTGATAAGTTGCCAGATTCATATAAAATCTTAACGTTTTTGACAGTGCTTTTTGGTAGCATCACTTCTATTTTTGTCGTATTTACATTTAGTTCATAGGGTACACTGTACTGAAATGTGCTTCCATTTACTTCGAGTGAAAACTGTATTGTTATATTTAGAGGCACATTGTTGTAATTTTTTATGTAGGATATCCAAATTTCTCTTGTTGAATTTATCGGCGTAACGTTTACATTGTAGAAAGACATGTTAATTACCGGTTTTATTAGAACTGTTTCATATGATTTTGTAAATGAATAATTCTGATATTTACCTGTGAATGGAACCAATATTTTATCCTGGTATCCTTTTTGCAGTGATAAGTTCATTGGAATCGTTATGTTTGAGCTTGGATTTAACTTAAAAGTTTGATTAAAAGTAAGGGATATTGATATATTTCTGAATATTGGGAGAGACCAGTTCATTTGTAAAGGCGTATTTCCATTGTTTTTTATACTTATTCTTATTACCGAATAGTTTTTGATTATTTCAGTAGTTTCATAATCTCCCATAAACGTAAAATCAGGGGATAGTTTTATGTAAACATTAGCGGTAGAATTTAAATGAAAATTAAATGCAGAAAAGTGAACCGAGGAGTAATATTTGCCGTAAGGCATATTGCTTATATTATAATGCAATATCTGATATCCACTGTAATTTGCATGCAGTTTTCCATAAAGTACGGGAGTATTATTCAAAAATATAGTGTAATTGGTCTCTACAGGGAAATACGCTGATAAATTGAAATATTCATACTGATTTATGGATAAACTGCTGTTTAGAGCATTGAAAGAAGCAGATATGGAAGCAGCGTGCGTACTTCCTACAGCCAAAAAAAGGATAAATGCTCCTAAAATAATTATTTCAGGTCTCATTAAACTTTAAATCATGTATTAAATATATAAGCTTAACAATTAGGGTAAGCAGGCTGTAAAGTTTCCTATTCGAAAGTCTTTTTAATTACAAGTTTTAATTATATATCATGGCAATAAGCTTTGTATTATTTGGTTTGCTTATAATAGTAGCAGTTATAGTTTGGATTTCTTTTATAAAATTGTCTGATTTTCTTAGCCCTAAAACCAAAGCAGTTGGTAAAGGCAGTTTTCCAATAGAAAGCGGCGAAAGATCAATTGCAGGAATGAGAAATGTCGGTTTTCAGTATTTTTTTTATGCCCTTATATTTGTTGTTTTGGAAGCCATGTCCGTGCTTGTTTTTCTATGGGCTGAAAGCGCCCGATCGCTTAGTATGTATATTTCCATACCCGTTTTGATAGCGCTTTTTTACATGGTAATTCTTGTTAGGTATTTATTGAAACTAGAAGATAAACTTTCACAGGAGGACTGATGGAAGAATCAAATGAATTTTCTTATCCTGGTTTGTATGAAGTTATATTCATGAAAGCAGAAAAATTCATAAACACCGTTTTAAATTGGGGAAGAAGTAATTCTCTATGGCCGCTGACATTTGGAACTTCATGCTGTGCAATAGAGATGATGACATTTGGAGCTACTAAAGTTGATTCAGATAGGCTGGGCGTTCTTTTTACAGGAGACTCTCCAAGACAATCTGATCTTATACTTGTAAGCGGCACTATAACTAAAAAAATGGCAAGAAGGCTTTTGAATGTATATGAGCAGATGCCGGATCCCAAATATGTCATAGCAGTAGGAGCATGCAATGTAAGCGGTGGCCTGTATCATGACAGCTATAATACAATAGAAGGGATAGACAGAATAATGCCAGTGGATGCTTTTATTCCAGGCTGTCCTCCAAGGCCGGAGCAGTTCTTAGATGCCGTTAGAGTCCTGCAGAAACTAATAAAAGAAAACAGGTCAAAAGCACAGAAAAATGGTAACATTAGACAAGCTTAAGAGCAGTTTTAAAGGAGATTTAGAGGTTCTCAATAGCGAACAGGGCCCTTTGGTTATAAGAATAAAGAACAAGAAATTAATTAAAAAGCTTGCATGGCAGATAAAAGAAGAGTTTGACATTCTGTATTCTCTTACAGTAGTAGATTATTCTCCGGATTTCGAGCTGAACTATATCTTCTCAAATTATAGAAATGCAGATATATTAATAGTCAAGGTAAATATAACAGAGAAGGACTTTAAAATAGATTCAATAACTGACGTATTTAGTTCCGCAAACTGGGAAGAAAGAGAAGCATATGATTTATTCGGGATACAGTTCAATGGGCACCCTGATCTGAGAAGAATACTCCTTCCAGAGGACTGGCCAGGCCATCCGCTCAGGAAGGACTTTAAGGTTGATGATGAAATAAGGAATTGGACGGGTCTGGATTTAAAATTCTGATATGGAAAAGGAAAATAGTATAAGATTAAATATAGGGCCGGTTCACCCCGCAATGCATGGCGTTTTGAAGCTTATACTAGATGTTAAAGGAGATACTATAGTAAAGGCACAGACCGAAATAGGTTTTCTTCACAGGGCCAGTGAGAAAATTGCAGAGATGCGTTATTTTTCCAATTATTATCCTATAATGGACAAACTCGATTATGTATCCGCGCTTAACATGGAGATACTGTATGCATCTGTTGTGGAAAAAGCCGCAAACATAGAAATACCTCCAAGAGCGGTTTACATAAGAACGATAGTGGCAGAGCTACAGAGGATAATGAGTCACTTAGTTTTTATAGGCAGTTTTGGTGAAGACCTTGGAAACATGACCGGTTTTATCTGGGCACTAAGAGAAAGAGAGCTTTTGATGACTATAGTCGAAAAGATAAGTGGAGGAAGGCTTGCTCCGATGTATATCTGCAACGGGGGTATGTTTTATGATCTTCCACAAGGTATTGAAAATGACATACTTAAAGCCCTGTCAACCATAGAGAATAAGGTAAATCATGAATACAATGCAATGTTTACTAAAAACCAGATATTTCTTTCAAGGACAAAAGGCGTTGGTATAATCACAAAAGACATGGTTAAAAAATACGGGATAACAGGACCGATTGCCAGGGCTTCCGGTATAAACAGAGATTTGAGAAAGGTTTCTCCATATCTTGCGTATGACAAAGTCGATTTTGATATACCAATTGAAAATGAAGGAGATACTTACTCCAGATTTGTTGTAAGAATAAGGGAGATACTCGAATCAATAAAGATAATAAGACAGTGCATTAAAGATTTGCCATCTGGTCCCTATAAAACTGCAGTTCCATGGATAATAAGAATACCAAAGAAAGATACATTTGTAAAACAGGAAAGTTCAAGAGGAGAGATGGGAATTTTTCTAGTTACAGACGGAAGTGATAAACCTTACAGAT
>JAJZOB010000008.1 GCA_021852135.1 Nanobdellota archaeon | reverse complement strand
AGGGATATAAATATTTCTTTGCCTTGAAGGAGTTGCCTTCTTGATTAATAGTAAAACTGAAAAGTAATTACCAATTCTAATAAAAACTTACAAAAAATTAATTTATATTTAGCAGCCATTTCCAAGCGGGGATTACTTTTATTGTTTTTCCGCTTATTCTTAAGGTCTTTTCCTCATTTTCAGTTATTATAACCAGATTATTACACTTTAGTTTCTTCGCAGCATTGATTATTGCCTTTGTTTCCCTTGCGTATGTTACTGGGTCTGCCAAAGACAATGAGACTTGTATGAGTTCAGTCACTTTTTTGTTGTTAATTACAAAATCGACCTCGAAGTTATTATCGAGATAATAACTCACATTATTACCTCTCCTTATAAGTTCTATAAGAACCTGATTCTCTAATTGTTTCGACTTGTCGTTTGAGACCAATCCCAACAACCCCGAGTCTGAAAGGTACAACTTTGGATTAACGTTTCTCATCTTAGGTTTATTTGAGAAAGGGAATATCTGAAAGAACAAGAAGACCTCCTCCGCGTATGAGAGATAATTTATAGCTGTTTGCTTAGTCATGCTCAAGCCATTGGAAGTTAGCCAATTTGATAAAGAAACGTATGATATCTGCCGGCATGCCGAGCCGATTGCTGCGTTTATGAACGCTTTTAACAACTTGCTTTTTCTTATCCGCCTTCTTTCAAGAATATCATGCTGCATAACCGTTTCTAATAGTTCTCCAAGTATCTTGATTTTTAATTTTGTATTTTTTTCCAAAACCACCTGCGGGTAACCACCATATTTCAAGAACTCGTCAAACTCTCCCATTATCTCACCGATTTTTTGGGAATTAAGATATTTCTCGTACGTTATGCCATTCGCATTTAACACCTCTCTAAAAGAAAACGGCAACACTACTGTATTTAATGCCCTGCCTCTTAATTCCGAAGGCAGTTTTTCAGTGGATAATTCGGATGTAGAGCCAGATATGACAAGTCGATATTTATTTTCGTCTTTTAACGTTCTAACCCACCTAGACCATGAAGGGAACCTTTGTACTTCATCGATAAAAAGCCAGACCTGTTTAGAAGTATCTATCTTGTATATTTTATTTATTGTATTTTCTATACTATCGAGATCTTTTACCGATATACCCTCAAAGTCGATATCTTCTCCATTTATAAATATCTTATTGCCTTCAGGTACATCTAACGCTTTGAGCAGCTGAATCATAAACAGTGTTTTGCCTGCCCTCCTTGGTCCAATAATTGCAGATATAAAACTTGAACTAAAAGATATAGGTATCTCTCTTTTTACAAGCGAGATATCCTTCCCGTAGTTGCGATATCTTATCAGAGCGTTTTCTATATTCATATGAATCTATGAATTTTGCTATATTTATAATTTACTATAGTATCATTTTAGTCTATTTATAATGGACTAAATTAAGTTGCACTACCGAAAGTAACTGAAGGCATTACTCCGTTTGGAGGATAAGCACGGGTGCGAAGCCATTGAATTTTTAGACCAGAGCTTGTGAAGGTTATGCTTGAAGAAGGATTGAATATCCCCTTGAGTATAAGATTACTGCGACAATTACTATGATTAAAATTGCCCAACCATAGGTCATCATGTATTCCAGAGCTGACTGAGAACGTTTTGATTTTATTGGTAATAAAGCGGTATTACTTGAAGCTATGAAAAGTGGTTTAAATGACATACCATTTATATAAAAACAAGGGATATACCTGTTCTTAGACAAAAACCTCAATCTATAAGTTAATTTTATACTTGGAGTTATTTCATAAGCTATTTAACATTTCTTCTACTATATTGGTAATGCAAAATGATGACTCCTTTGTAGATGTAGATGTTGGTAGTATAATAGACGAGTACCTTAATGAAGAATCCCGCCCTAAAACTATCGGAGCTTATTATCCCAGTGAGATAGGAATGTGCATACGACGAAGTTACTATTCCTATTTTATATCAAAGCCTACAGAAACCAGCGCACTTAGGATATTTGCTTTGGGCAACAACGTGCATGAATTTATAGCAAAGGCCCTTAAAGGATCGGATACGTTAGCAGTAGCAGAAGAAGAAAAGCCGATAAGGATAACATATGCAGATGAGAACACGAAATTCACAATATACGGCAGGATAGATGATTACATTGAAACAAAAACAGGTAAAAAGATAATAATAGAAGCCAAGTCAACAGGTGACATTACAAAAGTAAATGAACCTGATCCAAAGCATAAGATGCAAATTTCACTTTATTTGGCAGCTCAGAAAGCCGATTACGGTCTTTTAGTCTATGCAGACAAGAAGAACCTAGAGATAAGGCAGTTCAGAGTAGACTACAATGAAGAAGAATACAAAAAGGTAATGCAAAGGTTCAAAGATTTAGATTACCACCTAAGAAATAAGATATTGCCACCTGCTGAATATTACTTTGACAACAAAAAAGTATGGGAATGCAAGTACTGTCCTTACTACAAGGAATGTATGCAAGCATTAGCAGATTCTAATTCGCTTGAAAATTATCAATAAAAGAAATTAACTATCTTTAACTTCTTTGTATACCTTTTTTATAGCATCCAATCCAACAGTAGCGCATTTTACTCTGGAGATACTTATATCTTCTATACCGAGTAGTTTCTCAATGTCTTTCAGTTCCATTTTTTCAATTTCTTTTAATGGTTTACCGATAAGAAAACTACACAGTTTTGACATTGATACTGTTGAGATAACGCAACCTTTACCATCAAAAGATGCATCTTTTACTATTCCTTTTTCAATGTCTAAATAAACGGAAAACTTGTCGCCACATGACGGCGAGTAGCCATTTTCGGAATAGTTATACTTGCTTGGTTTACCGTAATGCTCCGGATTCCTGTAGAGATCTACCAATTCATAAAATTTATCGTCTTCCATATTTTCCTGCTATGTCATTTAATTCATTTATGAAAGTATCTATTTCTTCTTTAGTATTATAAAAATAGAGACTTGCTCTTGCCGCTCCATCAAGTTTTAATCTATCTTCTATCAAAGGCTGTGCACAATGAAAACCAGATCTTACTGCAATTCCTTTTTTATCTAAAAGATAAGCGGTATCATGTGAATGTAAGCCTACAACATTAAAAGAAAAGATGCCGTTGAATCTTTTACTCTTTCCACTGTATATATCCACATTTTTAAGTTCTTTTGACTTTTCATATAAATAGCTAGTAAGTTCATTTTCATATTTTTCTATGTTTTCCATTCCTATATCATTCAAATAATCAATCGCCAAACCCATCCCATAAGCGCCCTCAATATTCTGCGTGCCTGCTTCGAAAAGATTGGGGATATTCTCATAAATTACTTTTGATAAGCTAACATCCTTTATCATCTCACCCCCTGTCAAGAAAGGCTTTAGATTTTCTGCTATGTCCTTTTTTATGTATAAAACTCCTATCCCAAAGGGAGCAAGCATCTTATGGCCGGAAAATGCAATAAAATCCGCACCGATATCCTTAACGTCAAATGGCATGTGCGGGATGGACTGTGCAGCATCTATTAAAACTAAAGAGCCTTGTTCATGTGAAACCCTTGTTATTTCTTTAACATCATTTATTGTCCCCGTAACATTTGAAGCGTGCGTTACTGCAACCAACCTTGTGTTTTTAGGAAGCTGTTTATAATAATCCATATCTAATTCATAATCATCGGAAATTGAAACGATGTCAACGTTTATGCCCTTTTCTTTTAAACGAAGCCAGGGAAGAAGATTTGAATGATGCTCCAGATATGTAGTTGAAACGCGGTCTCCTTCTTTAAATGGAAAAGCAAAGGAAACTAAGTTTATTGCTTCCGTAGCATTTCTTACAAAAACTACCTCTTCTGGATCAGCATTTATGAAGGCAGCAACTTTTTCTCTTGCATTGTTATATGCTTTTGTGGCTTCTTCCGCTAAGCCGTGTATGCTTCTTATCGGATTTGCGTTTATATTCTCATAAAAATACTTAATGCCATCTATAACTGCAGAGGGTTTCTGCGAAGTCGCAGCATTATCTAAGTATATCAATGTATTACCGTTTATTTTTTTTGACAAGATGGGAAAATCCTTCCGTATTTTTTCTATGTCCATATTATCCATAGCACTATCTAACCTTTATTCTTTATAAATATAACACTGTTATATTAATTTAACAAATCTAAAACGGAAATTTTACCACATATTGGAGATACAATGCCGCTTTGAAACGCCTTCTTCATGGCAAGCATAGTGAGTGTAAAATCCGATTTTACCGCTTTTTTGAATTCTCCCGTATCTCCATTCATTCCGGAGGGGATATCTACACTGATTTTTTTGGCGGTTGAATTATTTATCAAGTCTATTAACTCTGCAGTCAAATCAGGTAAATCTCCGTGAAACCCTGTACCAAAAATACCGACGACTAAAATGTCTGCAGTTGATATATCTTCTTTTATTTTAAACTATCCAAA
>JAJZOB010000009.1 GCA_021852135.1 Nanobdellota archaeon | reverse complement strand
CACTACAAACTTCCCAAATCCTTCATAGCTCGAATAAATTTTGTTTTTATGTAAGATTAAAGCTTATAACTTAAGTTTATTTAAAAACCGCAAATATTATAAACTGATAAAGGCTCGCTCAGGGTGGAACAGATTTGATTAGTTAATGTTTCTTGTGGTCTTTAAAATAGATAGGATCCTATATAATTTAAAGGTTTCATCCGGCTTTCATGGATAGATTTGCAGGATTTGTCTGAAATGATACGTTTTATCATTTCTAAGAATTTAAGAGGGCCTTTTAATGCGGTTTCTCCAAATCCTATAAAGATGAGTGAGTTTTTTTCTATTCTCGCAGAGATAGAAAATAAGAAAAAGCTTATCAGAATACCTAGCTCCATTATTAATTTATTCTTAGGTGATATGGCTCGGCTTTTGCTTGTCTCCAGTCAAAGGGTAATACCTAAAAGAGCAATTGATTCTGGGTTTTTGTTTAGGAATACTGATATTAGAAAAGTTCTGTTAAATTATCTTAAAGTATAAGTAAATTTCAACCCGTCACAAATATCCAGTCTAAAGCATTTTCTTAGTAATTATAATTATTGGATTAAGTTATGGATATTTTTGTATAAAATCATAATGTTTTTATAACGTGCATTTCCAACAGTTAATATTACTACAAACATTATACATCTTTACTTGCATATTTGCATATAATTATTTATTATAACAATGATTTTTAATTATATGGATAATATCTCTAGACACGTTCAAAATAAGGATGAAGTGCTTAAACGGCTCGGCGTAAATGAAGAAGGATTATCTGAAAAGGAAGCCAATTCCAGAATCGCAAAATATGGTTTGAATGATATTGAAACTAAAAAGAGACGTCCAGTCATAAAATTTTTACTAAAATTTGTAGGTACATTGCCTTTTCTTCTGTATTTGGTAACAGCAATTTCTTTTTACTTAGGTAGGGTAGTAGATGCTTATGTTGTGATAGGCCTGATTGTATTCAATGGGATAGCATCATTTATAGAGGAATACAAAGCTGACAATACATTGGAACTTCTAAAGCAAAAATTATCTGTGATGGTAAATGTTAGAAGAGATGGCGAATGGAAAACCGCCCCCGCAAAAATGCTTGTGCCGGGAGATATAATACGTGTGAGGTTAGGTAATATAGTGCCTGCCGATGCTGTTATAATTGAAAGCGATTATCTCTCTGTAGATCAGTCTATGCTTACAGGAGAATCTCTTCCTGTAGACAAAGAAGAAGGAAGCACGGTGTTTTCATCTTCTATAGTAAGAGGCGGAGAGGCTACGTGCGTTGTTACTGCCACTGGGAAGAACACTTCTTTTGGTAAAACTGTTGAGTTAATAAAAATTGCAAAGACAAAAACACATTTAGAATCGATAGTGTTTAACATTTTGAAGTACCTTATGATTATGGCGATAGGACTCGTTATAATGGTTTTCTTAGCATCGGTATTTACAAGCATAAACATATTGTCAATTATACCATTTTCCTTGCTTATACTATTGACTTCGATACCAGTGGCGTTGCCAGCAACCTTCACTGTGGCTATGGCATACGGTGCTGGAAGACTTTCATCAAAAAGTATTCTAATAACTAGACTTGAGTCCATAGAGGAGGCATCTTCTATGAATGTTCTGTGTTTAGATAAGACTGGCACAATAACAAAGAATAAATTATTCGCAGCAGAGCCAATCCCATTCTTAAATTTCACTGTAGAAGATGTTTTAAAATATGGTGTATTAGCTTCTCGCGAAGAAGATAACGATCAGATAGATCTTGCAATAATAAACAAGGCTAAGGAAGAAAAAATAGATTTTAGCATGTTTAAAGTGGTAAAGTTTACGCCATTTAATCCTACGACTAAAACCTCTGGATCTGCAGTTAAGGTTGACAATTCGGAGGAGGAAGTAATAAAAGGATTTCCTGCTACTGTAATGGATAAGTGCGGATTGGATGATAACTTGCGTGGAAAAGTAAATAGTGAAGTTATTAGGTTGGCAAGTAGTGGCTTTAGAGTTATAGCTGTTGGTAGAAGAAAAGATTCATGGGAATTCGTGGGTTTAATCCCATTACGTGATGAACCTAGAGAGGATAGTAAGAGACTAATAGGAGAGCTTAAAGCACTTGGAGTAAAACCAAAAATGATTACTGGGGATAATATAGATACTGCAAAAGAAATAGCAAAAGAAGTTGGGATAGGGGATAAAATACTTGATGTTAAAGATTTAGAAGGAGCAGATGAAAAAACTATTTCAAAATTAGTTATAGAACATGATGGTTTTGCTGGAGTATTTCCAAAAGATAAATACACAATAGTAAAGGCATTGCAGGATGCAGGTTATCGTGTTGGAATGACCGGCGACGGTGTGAATGATGCATCAGCGCTAAAACAGGCTGAGGTAGGCATAGCAGTTTCAAATGCAACCGACGTAGCTAAGAGTGCAGCAACCATTGTTTTAACTTCTTCAGGGATAGAGCCTATTGTAGACGCTGTAAAAGAAAGCCGATCAATATTCGAGAGAATGGTAACATACACAGTTAAGAAGGCAGCGAGAGTTATTCAGACATCTGTATTTCTTTCGTTTGCATTCATATTATTGCACTTTCTTCCTATGAAATCAATACAGCTTATCCTGGCACTGTTTTTAAGTGACATAGGTAGTATAAGCTTAGCTACTGATAATGAAATATCTTCAAATAAGCCGGATACATGGAACGTTAAGGCGATAATCAGTTTTTCCATGGTTTTCGCAATCACCTCAATAGTAGAGACCGTATTGATGTCATATATAGGTCTAGATTTGTTTCATGTAACTACTGCTGGATTCCAAACTCTATTGTTCATAACGTTTATAACATCTATGGAAGTTATGACCTTAACAATAAGAGAGCGTAGAGCATTTTGGGCGTCATTGCCTAGCCCATTTGTCTTAGCTCAAGTAATTATAGCTTTGATAGTTTCTTATTTGTTCGGTTATTTTGGGATATTAATGGGGCCAGTGAGTTTAACTCTTATATTGATAACATTTTTAGTGGGGATAGTATTCCTTTTCGTGGGTGATAGAATAAAGATTCTTTTATTGTCTAAGATTGCCGAATTTACATCAATTTGAGTCATTATGGTACATAAATCGTAAAAACAGA
The DNA here is from genome assembly GCA_021852135.1 of Nanobdellota archaeon. The sequence continues at coordinate 1,359 of JAJZOB010000009.1, read as the reverse complement.
AAAGCAAAGAAAAACCTCTCTTCTAAAATTGTATTTTTACGTCTTTCTATACTCTCTTTTGGATTATACTCCAGCATCTGCTCAAATTCCTCGGAAGTAATCAGGTATTCAGGCATCAGGGAATTCTTAGGTTTAACTGGCTTGATCTTAGATAGGCCTATTGTTGCCTTATATGTTTTACTGAGCCATCTGAGAAAGTTCTTGAAGACCTTTACATTGGAGTTCTTTGTCCAATCCTTCCATTTAGGATTGCTATTGATATCTATAATAATTTCTTGAGTCTTTTTATCATCGATAGTCCTCACATCATACTTGATGCTTCTAAAGATAGGTTTAAGGGCCACGGCTATTCGATTCATCCGGTTGAATGACAGGGCCTGCCCATGCTTAAACTCTAAGAATTCTAATAGCACTTTTTTGCTCACGTCTGTTATCTTAGGACCACTTTTAATTGCTTTGATTTCGTTATCAAAAATTCTCTTTCTCATATGCCTTCCATGTTTACACCTCAAATTTAGCTTTATTTAAAGACGACAAGAGACATTAACTATTTAATCTTCGCTCAGGGTGGGATTTGAACCCACAAGGGATTGCTCCCATAAGATTTCCAGTCTTACGCGCTACCAGGTTACGCAACCTGAGCAAATACTCTAAAGATAACACTCGAACAAATATATCCTTTTAGAACCGTATTTTCTTACAGCATTTCGTCAGAAGGGTCATATTTTTTGGTCTTATCCATTGTCACATCAAGATACTCTAAGTCCCGTTCCCCGGGGAGTTTATATTCTACTACTTTATTATCAACTGGCGAAATATGCTCAAAAATGTAAAGATTCATATGGTCTAACTCTTTTTTAGTGTAAATATGCCAGCATACCTGCTTTCCGTTTTTATTGGTCCTTGCGTTTGGTAATATATATTCCATTTTGTCTTCCAACTCATCGAAAAACGGTGTTTTAATAATATACGCTGCAGTGCAAATAGACATGTTATTTACTTTCCCTTCCACAGTTTTTATCAGTCCGGCAATAGACTTTCTTAAAAATGGGTCGAATTTATCGTCCTTGCTCTCTTGGTGCTCTGCGCAGCTATGCGTAGGGTCACTGTTCTTGAAAAGATAAATCTTCTTGCGTGGACCGTCATCGCAGCAGTACATGTGTACTCTTTTATAAGGCGTATCTACGTCCTGGCTTGCTAGGAGCGTTTCAGACGGCAGCTCATCTTTTTTATCGGATATTAGCATTTCAACCCTGCTGCGCATTACCGCGTCTGATTCGATAGGATAATCAATTTTTTCGTCATAAATCCGGATAGAAGAAAGGATGATATTTTCAAGGTAACCTTTCTCTTGGCTCA
>JAJZOB010000036.1 GCA_021852135.1 Nanobdellota archaeon | reverse complement strand
TTGTTTTTACAAGTCGGTAAATGCGTCTTACTATTTTTCTATAATTATTAACATCGTAAAAACTCATTTTCAAAACATTATTCTTATCAATTCCCATTACAAAAAAGGGTGCGCTAATAATTCATCTCTAATTTTTTTAATTTCTTTACATCTATGTTCTAGATCATTTTTTAATATCGGTTTACATATATTAATAATATTTCCAAATGTCAATTGCCCTTTTTCTTTTATCTGCATTATATTATCAATTATATTTTTGACTTCGATAGGTTCCTTTCTATAGGTATACTGAATATACTTAACTAGTATTATCTGCTCAATATAAAATGAATAATAGAGTAATGCGGCGGTATAAAAATCTTCATTTTCAAGTTCATTCGCTTGTTTTTTGAAACTTTCAATCCGTAAAGGGATATCTAATCTTGTTATCTTTTTCATAAATCTCAATCTCATACCTTTACAAAAAGATAAGTATTTTTGTTATCTGTAATCTTCTTTATTTCTTCAACAATATTTGCATCATAGCTTACCCATGTTATAGGTATATTGTATTTCTCCTTCTTTTGGCATTAGCTAGTATTGCGTCTTCTCTAGCATTTGTCTGTATCTCGTAAGCCATTCGCTCACTGTCAGCCCACATGTATTTTTCTTGACCTTTTTGTCCACTGGATAAGCTACTAAATCAGGCACATTGCTTTCCTCTGGCGCTACAACGAGCATGTTGTCTTCGTGGAGCTTTTCGATAGTCCTCTTTATGAGCTTTATGTGCAGGTCTGAGCCTAGGTTGTTTGCTCCAATTATGATTTGTCTGGATCTACAAACTTCAAGCCTCTCCCTGTAAGCTCGTAGCCATTGCCGGTCTTGCTAGCGTGCCCCAGCTTCGCCAGACTTTCGAATATACCATTCTACCTTCCGAGCCATAGATTGTAGGATCGCCAGTTATCCAGCCCTTGTTTTTGAGGTACTTGGCCAGCTCGGCTCAGCGGTGCGCCTTTGTTGTTGTATATAGCCAGCATAGCAGCATGCTGCGTTGCAGTAGGCCTGTCTTCTGACGGCTTAAGTACTTCAAGTATCGTTGCTTGCCCTGCTCGGCTAACTGCTCCTTGCTTCCCTGCTCAATTACTACATTTGCAGCTTTATCTACCTCGCCATCTGGATTGTAGTAGAAAACAGGTCTGCATCGGTTGCAATAACATCTAAATCTGGCGCATTTTTAGCTAAAGTTGTGGCCAGATATCTTCGTCTTGAAAGCTCTGCAGCGACAGAATATTCTCCGATCATACATATCAATTGTTTGTCTCGTCCAGACCGCATTCTTATCGTCTCATGATATTATCAAACTCTTCTCTGGCGCACCTAGATAAATAAGCTGTATAATCTTACCGCCCCTTATACGCCCCTCCAGTTGCCGTTTCTTAAAGTCGCTATTTATCCAATTACAGACTACGATTGTCCTGAAGTATTGAAGATTTAGCCCTTCACCTGCCATATCCATTGTGGCCACTAGCACGCTTATCTTGTCCTCTATGTATTTATCTAATTGAAATGATGGATCTTCATATAGCCCACCTACCATAATACCTACTGTCATTTCGCTTTTGAGTATTTTATAGATCATTTCAGCGCTATCCCTGAAAGCAGTGAATACAATCACGGGTTTGTCATTAGAAACCTCTGTTTTCACTACATTTAGGAGTTCATCGAGCTTTATTTTTTCATAACCTGTAAGTGCTTCTACTATATTTTGATATATACCTGTTACATTGCCGTCTAAAAGTACATTTTTAACATGATCGATATTGTCTTCTTCAATAAAGCGGCTTAATGTCCTTAGTTTGTTATAGTATACATTTTGGGCCCTAAGTTTATCGGCTTCGCTGCCTGAAGTAGAAATACCACATCTTTTAATTGTGTAGTCTATGTTTCCGAAGGGAAAGCCACTGAATTTTGGATATTTTGATTTGAATATGGCTATCATTCTGCCTGTTTCTTCATTTATTATTTTTTCAATCAGCTCCCTTTTGGAATTTTGGAGTTTTATTACGATCTTATCTAACTTTTTCTCTTTCGCGAATTTGCTTGTGACAACTTCTGCCTTAAGCAGCTCCCCTGTTTTTTCCACAAGTTGCAGTGGCACTTTATCTGCTATGGTCAGGCATAGCACCTTATTTTTGTATTGTTTCAGAAAGGAGTAAGCCTTGCTTATTGAATATGAATCGCCTTCCTTCTTTATGCTGTGGTGCGCTTCGTCTAGGACAATAAGCCCAAAAGTATTGATATTGACTAGACCTTTTTCTATGTCTCTACTGATTGTATTAGGAGTCGCTATTACAAGATAGCTATATTTAACGACGTTTGACCAAAAGGTATCTCTAATCGAAGGTTCTTTCCTGCCATCAACATTTACTGCATTTTTGTACAGATTGGGTGCCCATTTTCGCAATTCTACTTGCCAGACAGAACCACTCAATAATTTACGAGGAACGAGTATCAGAACCTGTATAGGCATTTTCGCAGAAAGTGCATTTATAGTCTCTATAGCAATTCTGCTTTTCCCGGCACCAGTAGGTAGGGATACTAATGTATTTTTACTGCTTTCAAAGTTATGTATCACTATTGGGATTACGTCCTTTTGCTCTTCTGATAATTCTGGATTTATACCGTCCATCATTTTTTCACTTCTTTCTTAGATTGCATATACTGATCCAGAGAAGCTGTTATGTTCTTGACAAGTTGTGCAAAACTCTTCTTACTTGTACCGGCAGTTCCCGCAGTTCCCTTTTTGCTGTCCCAATAATCAGGCATCAAGAAATTATCAGTATCGCTTCCAAGATTGTTTTTTATATCATTAAGTCCTTCCGTCAGTTTATCAATGTTTGGCACTTCTGTATTATTACCAACTGCAGCAAGCAAGAGCTTTGGATAGACCTCATGCAAGACTGCCGTACCTGTGCCTTTCTGTATTACGTAGTCTTCGGGCGATTTGAAAGCTTGAGGCATTACCCTCTCTAGTGCATTCCAAAAAACTGTAAGGTGTTCTGCTAGCAGTCTGGCGTCGACATTTATTGCGTATCTTTCGAAGTACTTTATCAAGGGTTCAAGTGAGGTTGTAAACGATCTTTGCCGTATTATCTTCTTATGCGAAGGTAGTGGTTTTTCATTTGGAGCAACGATGTTATTATACCAGGGGCTTCCCTCTCTATCATTTAGCATATTAGCTATATCTACTGCCTCTATCCTGGTGCTTATCTCGCGAAGTATTTTTGTACCTGCTTTGTCGTACTCTTTGACCAAAGTCTCAACATCGATGTTTCCTTTTTTGATCTGTTCAGCAAGTACAGTCTCTACTAGGTCATACTTTACCCCTGTTTGTGTCTTGTTAAATACTGCAAATAGTATGGCTTCTTCAAATTTGTTGCCCAGGTTTGTTATTATGATTGGAACTTCCATTGTGGCATATTCTTGATTGGATGGGTCCTCCTTCAATAATTTTTTCAGCCCTTCTATTCTATGCTGTCCATCTATTATCCAAAGGTATTCTTTGTCATCTAAGGTTATCCTGCTAGTTTCTATTTTTATCTTTTCTATATGCCTTATATTTAAAAGAATGGAAGTCGGACTAAACTTGTTTTCATATGCAATAAATTTTTTGAACGCTTCGGCACGGGCCGAAACCAATTCCCTTTGGTAGCCTTCTTTATTTTTATCCTTATCATAGACATCGACTTTTAGTACATTATCTTTGCCTACCAATTCTTCTACTTTGATGAAAGCAAACCACATCTTTCGACCTTTCTGTTCACCTTCTACAATTCTTCCGTTTATTATTTTTGTCATATTATCAAGTTTTATTTGAAAAACGTTATAAACGAACTAATATTTAAAACTATTGATTTATATAAAAAATTTTACAAATATTTAAATACTGCTTGACACCTCAGTCTTTTTTAGCCTTTTTGTCCTTAGCCCAGCTCTATCGCTCGCTCACGAGGGGCGCGCCATAAATGGCTTAAGCTTGCAACCAAGCAGTTAAAGGGACTTAAACTAAACTTCTTAGGAAGAAGTTTAATCAAGAAGACGCCACTTTTTGAGGCATAGGCAAAAAGCGGCTTTCTGATAAAGCTCTTTTCCAAAGAGCTTTTTGATGAAACTTTTTTCAAAATTTTCTGCCCGAGTCCGCCGATCGCCGCCTAAGGCGGCTTTGGAGGCAGGCGATGGGCACTTAATCTGAAACAAAAATTGCAGCGTTAATATCTAATGGTTAGAATCTCGACGACAAAAACAATGGCTTAAAAATTTGACGAAGAAGCGATACTTAATCTGGGTTTTTGAAAACAGATTTAGTTATAAAAATAGATTAAAAAATGCTCAATGCTGTTCTGCTTGCGCAGTTATTGGCATTTCGCCTGGGTTCAAATCCAACAAATCGCACCGACGTATTAAATTTGGCTTGCTTAAATAAGCTATAAAGCGGGTTCGAAAGGACCTGCTTTAAGTTTGAAGGTGCCTAAATGAAAGCCAAAAATTCAGGCTTGAAAACCGGCGCTAATCGTGGTCTAGCATACGAGCCTGTCACGCTTGTGACCCGGGTCCGAATCCCGGCCAAGGCGTTCATTATTATTGCACAAAAGCTCTCATTATTAATGAGAGGATTTAAACCGAAGATATGCTATAGTTG
>JAJZOB010000051.1 GCA_021852135.1 Nanobdellota archaeon | reverse complement strand
GATTGATGGTCCGTTTCTGTGCCATGAATTTGCTATTACTTTAAGTGTTTTGCTCAATAGGGAAAAAATAAGAACTGGTTTAAGGGCATTTTATGTTATGGGGATAGTTGAAAGATATGGAGAGAAAGCGGAGCATTGCTGGATAGAGCTCCGAAACAAAAAGGATGAAAGAGTTTTATTTGATCCTATTTCAAATGTTATGGAATATTTAAATAAAAATGAAAATTATTTAATTTCATCTAATGGCATAAAATACCAGATAGATAACGGCCCTCTTATACTTAGAAAGAACCACTTGACAAAATAGAAGTAATTTAACGTAAGGACAGCATATCCTTGTATGTTACAGCTGGTTTTTTCAGTCATACTGGACACCGCATACTCATGGACAAGGATGTTCATAGCCATGGCTATTTCAATGGTAATAGCCTTGTTTACTGGCATAGCTGTGGCAAGGTCCAAGAAATTGAATAGGGTTCTAATGCCTATTGTCGATATATTACAGACACTTCCCATACTTGCGTTCTTTCCGTTTGCTATATACCTTTTTGTATTTTATTTTCCTGGTTCAGTAGGGATAAATGCTGCAGTTATATTTTTGATAATAACAAGTATGCTTTGGAACATTATATTTGGTGTTTATCAAGCAGTAATATCACTGCCTTCCGAGTATTTAGATATGGCGAATATATATGGACTTAATTTTTATCAGCGGCTTAAAAAAATATTTATACCTGCGTCACTTCCAAGGATGTCTGAGCAGATGAGTTTATCTTGGGCAATTGGGCTATTTTACTTAGTTACAAGTGAGATATTTTCGGTAGGCACAAAGAACTACGCAGTAAAACATGGAATAGGGGTTGAATTTGTAAAGGCGGCTGCAACTGGTAATAGCTATCTTTATCTTTATTCTATAATAGTATTCGTTTTATTTGTGATTGCAACCCGCTTATTGTTCTTTGAAAGGTTTGACAGGTTTGCGAATAGGCATTATCTAAAGGACTACAAGAAAAGAAAAAGAGACAATTTTACATTTAATTATTTCAGAGATAAATGGATAAAACCGGATGAACAAATCAGATATAAACTAACTGTATTTGCCAATTTGGTTTTTTATACATTGCTTGCAGCGCTTTTTGGTTTTTTAATTTACAAAGTGATTCCTTTTGTAAATTTACAATTGTTAAGCAAAATTGTCGGATATGAAGGATATTCTATTTTGTCGCTGGCCTTTTCATTTCTAAGGGTTTGGGGCGCTTTCCTTGCAATAATTGCAGTTTCAATCCCATTAAGCATATATGTAGTATTCCTTTCAAACAAGACAAAAAGATATCTTCTTTTATTCCAGATATTCGCTTCAATACCAGCTACTATACTGCTGCCTGCAATAGCTGAACTTGTTTATGGAAACTCTGAATTGTTGGCGTTTATGATCTACTTTTTAAGCGGTTTGTGGTATGTAATCTTTAGTATAGTGGCAACTACAAAATACCTGCCAGAAAGCATAAATGAAGTAAAAAAGATTTTCCATCTTAATGGAATAGTTGCATGGAAAAAGATATATCTAAAGGCCATCATGCCTGGAGTTATAACAGGCGCGGTAACCGGAATCGCTGCGGAGTGGAATGCAAGTATAGTTGCCGAATACTTTTCAGCGGGTAGCAGCAAACTTATAACTTCAGTGTCTATAGGGATAGGAAAGGCATTAAATGTGTCTTTAGATAATAATAATCTTCTTTTGATGGGTATTCTTCTTGCAAATATGGTGGCAATGATAATCATTATAAACTATTTTGTATGGCGTAGGTTATATAACAGAGTAAATTCAGTTTATTCTTAAGTATGGCATTCCTAAATGTTGAAAAAATAAATTTCACCTATCCAAAAAGCGGATTGACGGTGTTAAATGGGATATCGTTTTCAGCAAATGAGTTAGAATTCGTTTCTATCATAGGGCCTTCTGGCTGTGGAAAGAGCACTCTTCTGAGGATAATGGCAGGTCTCATAAAGGCAGATAGTGGAAGTATAGTATTGGCTGGAAAGAAAATAAATAGCCCTTCAAACAATATCTCATTTGTTTTTCAGGATTTTGCGCTTCTGCCCTGGCTTTCAAACCTTGAAAACGTGAAGATAGGGCTAGCTTCAAAGCAGATAACAGAAGCTGAAAGAGAAAAAACTGCATTGGAAATGCTTTATAAACTAGAGCTGAAAGGCTTTGAAGATGCTTACCCGAATCTTTTAAGTGGCGGAATGAAACAGAGGGTAGGGCTTGCGCGGGCTTTGGTATCAAATCCTATCCTGCTTCTAATGGACGAGCCATTCAGCTCATTGGATGAGCTTACTGCGAATAGCCTTCGTAAAACCGTTGTTGAGGTCTTGAAGGGCAGGAAAACGCTGCCTAAAGTAATTGTAATGGTTTCTCACAACATAGAAGAGGCAGTGGAGATGTCAGATAGGATAGTTGTATTGTCAAACAAACCTGCAGTTGTAAAAAAGATACTAAGTATTGATATAAAACGTCCGAGGGACAGAGGGAGTACTGAATTTAGAAAGAAGGTAAAGGAGATATATTCAATCTTTGCCGAGTGAATCTTATCTGCTAATTATCTTCCAAATGTCATTTTCATGATTGTATGTAAGTATCTCAAGCCTTATCCCTATCACAAGTAGGTCTCTTTTGAATGCTTCTATTCCGGATAGATTATTCCTATATGTTATCACGCCTTTTTTTATCAGATCCTGAAATAACTCTGTAGTTGTTATCTTTTTGTTTTTTCTTAGTATTTTTTTTATTTCTAAAAATGGTTCTATTTTCAACAGATTATTTTTTATTTCTAGGTTTATTTCATGGGCGCTCTTATTTTCAAGCTTTTTACTTAGTTTTATCTCACCCTTGTTTATTTTTATAAATCCAAGCAATTTACAGGCCTGAAGTACATTGACAAGGTTATCTACTTGCTCCAATGCCTCATCAGAAAGTTCTTGCAGAGATATTTGTCCGTTATATTCCTTTAGTATAGAAATTACTCCCTGTATCCGGCCAAGCTTTATGTTTAAAGGAAAAAGTCCTTTCATAATAATTGTAATAACCTGTGCTATTTATTACTTTAATTTTTTACGCAGAAACTATTTAACTCAATATTTTGTTTAATCGTTATGGTTGCAGAGATGAAAAATTTTAATGGAGATGCACTGGGTATACTTTTTGTTATTCTTATACCTGCAGTTATAGGCTATCTGCTTTCTATTGTTAATCTGTATGCAGGTATAGGAATCGGAGTATTATTTTTTATTGTGTTTTTAATTGCTGCAATAAGGATAGTCAACCAATGGAATAGAAAAGCTGTTCTTTCGTTTGGAAATTACGTTGGTATACTGGGGCCAGGCGTACACATTTTGATACCATTTGTGCAGACTACTCCTGTTACATTGGATTTGAGGGTAATTAATACCATTTTCAAGGCAGAGAAAACGCTTACAAAGGACAATGTTCCTGTAGATGTCGATGCGCTTCTTTTCTGGAAAGTCCTTAACCCGGAGAATGCGGTTTTGAATGTTCAGATTTACAGGGATTCTGTTCAACTGGCAGCACAGACAGCTTTGAGGGATATAATTGGTAAAACCGAATTGTCAGAAATGCTGGCCGGCAGGGACGTAATAGGTAAGGATGTAAAGAAATTGATACAGGACCGGGTGTCAGACTGGGGAATAGAAGCAATATCTGTTGAAATAAGGGATGTAAGCATACCTCCTGATTTACAAGATGCAATGGCAAGGGTTGCTGTAGCAGATAGGGAAAAGCAGGCAAGAGTTAAACTGGCTGAGAGCGAATCACTTGCTGCGGATAAAATTATAGAAGCAAGTTTAAAATATAAAAAAGATTTGTTCGCAATGCAGCTCAGGTCGCTTAATATGATGTATGAAATAAGTTTAAGTGGTAAGAATCTTATGATATTTATCCCGACAGACAGCAAAGGATTTAGTATACCTACACCTGTAGGAGTTGAGGGAATAAAAGATCTGTTTGAGAAGAGCAATGTAAAGAATCTGCCTGATAAAAACAAGGGAGATAAAGAAAAAACACAGAATGATAGTTGATTTTTCTCTAAAATGATAAACCTAAAAGTTTATTAAATAAGCCTTTCTATACTATATGTAAAAGTAATATGGTAGGACTAAAAAGGATACCTAGCGGGATACATGGTCTCGATGAAAAGATAGGTGGCGGATTTGAAGCAGGGTCTGTCATAAGTCTTCTAGGCGGGCCTGGAGCAGGCAAGTCACTTCTTGGGATGTCATTTTTATATGAAGGTTTAAAAAATGGTGAAACCTGTTTAATGGTTTCTTTTGAAGAAAGTGTAGACGATTTAATTTCAGACATGGAGGCTATTGGATTTAAAGACCTAAAAGACTTCATTAGTAGAAAAAAGCTCATATTATTATTTAACTCCCCGGTGAATTTCGAATATCTTGGAATACTAGATATAATACGGGAAAATAATGTTTCTAGAGCCGTAATAGATTCATTGTCTGCAATCTCCATGTATATGGATGATAAGTCAAAATTTCGTAAATTTATGTTGGATTTAGTAACAGAATTAAAGGGATTAAAGGTTACGACTATAGCTACTGATGAACAGCCACAGGTTTCGGATAATGATACTCTTTATTTCAGTGGGGAGTACCTCTCTGACGCAGTGATAAAGCTTTTCTACACTGGTTTGGGTGGTGATTTTGATAGAAGTATGCAGATAGTAAAAATGAGAAGGACAAATAATGACAGGTCAATGCTCCCTATGAGAATAGACCAGGGAGGCATA
>JAJZOB010000003.1 GCA_021852135.1 Nanobdellota archaeon | reverse complement strand
CACTATCTTTAGCTTTTTCTCCACAGTCAATAAATACCACTACATCTTCAAATCCAACTTTTTATATAGGGGATATTATAAACAAAAAGGATTGGAATGGGTCTATCGTAAATGTTCAGGTTTATGATACTCCTTTAAGTGTCTCCGAAATATCTAAGATATACTCAGAGGGTATTGCAGCTCCTCCAATTCCAAATGCAGGTTTGGTTTCTTGGTGGCCATTAAATGGTACAACTAAAAACTATATTCAGACAAACAATAATGGTGTTCCAAGTAACATTGTTTATACAACAAATTATCCAGGTTAAATAGTAATTTGCAGAATTGAATACAAGGTATATTAAAAGAGATTTAAAAAACCTGAAAAAACTAAAATCCATAGAATACTGAGAAAATTCCTTGGAAAAAATCTCCTGCGTTTCATAACTGTATTTGGCTGTTATCTGCAAACGATAAGTAAGAAAACAGCATTATACCATTTTTCTAGCACTGCGAAGATAAAAAACAGGCAATGGACTTCGTAAGTACTGCTTTAAATGGGCCCAGGGAGGTTCGAACTCCCGGCCTTCTCCGTGTGAGGGAGACGTCATAACCACTAGACCATGAGCCCTTTAAACATATATTATAATTATATACACCTATTTTATTATTTAATGTAATATTCTTTTGTTTAAATTCCGCTTGATACTCCGGAAGTAAGAGAAGAACTTGCAAACAACGTAGAAACACCGAATCTTACTACTAGAAATATGCCTATCCCAATTACAACATATATAGGTACATTCTTAAGTCCGTTTTTTGCTTTACCAGTATTTAATATCCCGCCAAGCAGTGCACTTGAAGCTGTTGTTATTATTACATTTATTATGGAAACCGCTACCACAAGTGTTACTGAAATATGTGGCAGAGTAAACCCTGAGAATAATCCCAGTGTTCCACTTGGGAGGTTTGCCGCCGAAGTACCTCCGCTCGTTGACGCACCTACCTGATCAAGTATCCCTATAAGAAAAGATGAAACTCCATAAAGAAGCGGCGCTGCAAGCGTAGCAGCTATAAATATGAAAAGAGAATAGCTTTTTACTTGGGCCCTCATGTCGTTCCTTATGCTTTCATTCTGCAAAAGATTGCTTGCAAGGTTTTCCAATATCAAGTGCAATTCAGCTCCTGATCTTATTCCTTCGGATATTATTCTTACACTATCCTTAAAGAATTCCGAATTCGTCATCTCATTCATTTCAATAAGTGCTTCGGAGAAATTTTTACCTGCCTGTGTTTCTATTGCGGCTTTGTTTAGAAGATAATTCAACTTTCCAAATTCAGGCTTCATTGATGCTATAAATGAATTTTCAGGGATCATCCCTGCTCTAAGATTTGCGGCCATAAGCAAAAGCATGTCGGGTAATATTTTTTCTATCTTTGCTGACACGGAATCTGCAAACATTGAAAGTACAGACCTAACAAGTAGTAATCCTCCAAAGAATAATCCAAATGCAGCTCCTATTGCGTAAATAGGAGAATGCAGAAAATGGAAAATTAATATAGCCCCAATTATGCTTCCAACTATAAGTAAAATAGTAACTGATCCTATGGTACTATCAAGGTCTTCACCACCCATCTGGGCGTATATGAACTGCTCTTTCATAGGTATAGTAAGCTTTTTTGGAAGTGCATGCGCTAGCGCTACTCGAATATCTTTGTGGGCAGAATTTCGTTTCATACGCCTATAGATGGCCTCCTGTCGCCTATCATTCCCATAAAGAATATCTGAAATATCAGAAGAAACGGTGGTACTATGTATATTATATCCACGGTGTCAAAGTGCGCTAATGAGCCAAGGATCACAAATACAGACATCCCCAGGCTGGGAACAACTACAGATATAAGCATATAAGCCATCGACATCGGTGTTAATTCACCGGCATAGGCTTTCATGTCCGACTGCTGTTTTTTGATAAGCATGTCGTTTATAAGATTAAGGGTGCCTGCAACATCACTTCCTGATTTTATTGCATTAAGCATTATATCTATTGTCCTTCTAAGGGACTGGGAAGGAACTCTTCTTGCTAAATGATCCAGCGCCTCTTCTTGCGGTACTCCGGATTCTATTTCTTCTATTGCAAGTTTAAATTCGTCCGATACAACACCATAATCCCCATTTGCAACATCAAGTAGCGCATTGAATACTGGAACTCCAGAACCTACCTTTATCATTATTTCCCTGGTCGCAAATACAACCTGTTCTTCTATAAGCTTTGTTCTTTTTGTAGCCTGAAGTTTTGGAAAATTTAGAAAATACAGTAAATAAACGGCTGGAACTACAATAACAAGCACAGGTATTATAGCTTCAATCTTTACGGTCAATAAGTCTTTTTTTATGGCTATTAAAACTATAAGTGCTGTTACGCCAATCATTAAACCAACAAGAAGCAGTGTCACAATTATCCCTGCAGCAATATAATCCAAGTAATCTATATCCATTGATGCCTGCATAAGATCTTGTTTCAATGAGGGGGCAAGGCCTCTTAACATAGGCGCAAATTTCTTAACTTTCTTTCCGAAGAATATGGCCTTGGCCGGGGAAATCATAATAGAAGGTATTTTCGTTTCCATTTTACAAAGTTTCTAATTCAGAAGGGTCTCCCTTATCTTTTATCAACTGCATTAATTTATCATGGTTAGTATAGTAATTGCTTGCTGTTAATCCTATTAAGTTTACGTTGTCTACTTCTTTTTCAACCATCCACTGCAAAACAGAGCCCTTTTCCTTTAAATCAGCGGCCATTTCCTCGCTTGTCAATCCCGAATAAAGGGCAAGTTTTGTAGATATTTTCTGTGAAGTATTTATTGTCCTTTCTATTACATCCGTTCTTGGTTTCCATTCAAACAAGTTGTTAGTCTTTAATTCCGTTTCTCCACTTACTTGCCTTTCAACTATCTCAGCAAGTTCTAATACCCTCCTCACACCAGTTCTTCTCTGCCTAAATGACGTTATTATAAGGTCAAGGGTAGAAACCTCGATTTCCGGCAGTTCTATCGGCTCTGATATCAGCCTTTTTACAACCTGCTGTGCAGTCTCTGCGTGCATAGTTGCGTAAACTGAATGGCCGGTCATCATTGCTTCGAAAAGTGTCTGCGCATCTTCCTTCTTTCTTATTTCACCTACTACTAAACGGTCAGGTCTCATTCTAAGGGAGTTAAGCAGCAAATCCAACATAGTTACTTGACCTTTCCCTTCGGAATTAGGCTGCCTTGTAAGCATTGGAACCCAATGCATGTACTTTGGAAGGATAAGTTCGCTTGTATCTTCTATAGTGATTATCCTTTGATTTGGAGGAATAAACGGAAGAAAAACATTAAGCATCGATGTTTTACCTGCTGCCGTACCTCCCGTAACTAGGAATGAAAGTTCATACTGCATTGCCTGCCATATGAATGAAACGAGTTCTTGCGAAACAGTTTTCCTCTTAAGAAAATCTATTATTGTCCAAGGCTCTGCACGAAACTTTCTTATATCCAACGTATTTCCATGTGTGGATATTGGATAAAGAGTAGCGTTGACCCTATCTCCATTTGGAAGCTGTGCATCTAAAAGGGGATTTAAGTTTGTAATCTGCCTTCCTACTTTTCTTGCAATTTGTTGCGCGTATGACTCTATTTTTGATTCGGTTTCTATTCTTACGTTTGTTTCAAGCCAGCCGTATTTAATGTGATAAACCATAACCTGCGTTTTTGAGTCGTTTATAACTACCTCTTCTAGATTCGGGTCCGTATCAAGTATCTCTATTATTCCCAGGCCGAACATTTCATGCAGGAGAGTAGCAGAAAGCTCCAAGTATGATTTCTCCTGCATCCCGGGTATTATTTCCTTGAGTTTTCTTTGTACTATTTCAAGAAATTCCCTTTTTAATGTCTCGGAAGTAGTCTGAGAAAGCTGCTGTATCTTTGAAGGGTCTTCTCTTATAAGTTCAGTTCTTATCTCTGTTAATACTGCATTCATACTTTGATCTATAACGGGAGTAGTTATCTTATAGTTCATTGTAAACTTAGATGGGATCCTAAGTATCTTAACATCAGCAGAAATACCATCAGATACTACCTGGTAATCTTCTATTATCTCAGTTCCTTCTGTTTCCATTGTAGTATTATAATATAATTAATTTTATGTTCTTATAACTTTAATTCTTTATTTGTAGTTTAAAAAGTATAATAATGCAGAAACTCATCATAAAATATGGCCGAAAAGCTTGATGTTGCAGTTCTTGCAGGTGGCTGCTTCTGGTGTATGGAAGCAATATTCAAGCAGATAAAAGGCATAGAAAAAGTTGAATCCGGATACAGCGGAGGAACTGTTAAAGATCCTTCCTATGAGGAGGTCTGCACAGGCAAAACAGGACATGCCGAATCGGTAAGGCTTACCTTTAACCCTTCGGTAATCTCATATAAACAGCTGTTGCAGGTTTTCTTCACTTTACATGATCCTACCAGCCTGAATAGGCAGGGAAATGACATAGGAAGCCAGTACAGGTCAGAGATATTCTATGTTAATGATAAGCAGAGAGAAATAGCAGAGAAGGTCATAAAAGAATTAACGGAAGAAAAGCTTTGGGACAAGCCGATAGTCACTGCTCTGGAGCCGTTGAAAGAATTTTATCTCGCAGAGAAATACCATCAGGATTACTACAAGAATAATCCCCTGAACCCGTACTGCTTCATGGTCATACGCCCTAAAATAGCAAAGCTGAGAAAAGAGTATCTGGAGCTTTTGAAGAAGGATTGATTTTTTAGGACGTAAAAGAATGAAATTTAATATTTATGCAGCGAATGCCG
>JAJZOB010000040.1 GCA_021852135.1 Nanobdellota archaeon | reverse complement strand
ATATAAATTCAAAAAATCTGCCGAATCTAACGTTTTATTGTCCAATACTTTTTTCTCTTCTGCTACTTCCTTTATTGTTTTGTTTTCTTTTATTGCTTCTTTTACTATTTTGGCGGATTTTTCATAACCTATGAAAGGATTTAAAGCCAAACCTACGCCGGGTGTTTTATTTACCATTTCTTCTATTTTTTCCCGGTTTATCTTTATCCCGTTTACTGCCTTTTCTGCGAATACTTTACAAGAGTTTTTAAGTATTACTAGGTCGTGTAGCAAACAATAAGCAATAATCGGTTCCATCACGTTTAATTCAAACTGCCCGGCCTGCGTAGCTAACTCTATTGTATGGTTATCACCCAAGACTCTAAATCCGACCATATCTATCATTTCTGCTATGCTCGGGTTCACTTTTCCGGGCATTATCGATGAACCAGGTTGGACTGCTGGCAAGGTTATCTCTGCTAAACCGGTTATAGGCCCGGAATTCATGAGTCTTAAATCATTTGCAATTTTTATTAAGTCTGCTGATAATACCGCTAATTGTGTAGACAACTCCATCAGATCGGAAGGGGATTCGGTAACTTCTGGTAAGTCCTTTGCTTGGGTTAATTTGCATTCAAATTCCCTGCTTAAATAAATTACAGCCTTCTTCACATATCTCGGGTCAGCGTTTATTCCTGTCCCTACAGCGGTGGCTCCCAAATTTAAACTCTTAAGTTTACTGTTCGAATATTTTATGCGTTCAATTGAGTCTTTAATTAAGTCTGCCCATGCATTAAATTCCTGTCCTAATCTTATGGGCGCGGCATCCATCAAGTGCGTTCTTCCACTTTTTACTACCCTATCAAACTCTTTTGCTTTTATTAAAAAAGCTCCTTTAAGTTCATTTAGGGAAGAAAGCAATTCTTTGGACAGTTTCAACGCCGCTAATTTTGTAGCAGTAGGTATTACGTCATTTGAAGACTGGCCCATATTAACGTCATCATTTGGATGGATTATTGAATAGTCTCCCCTTTTTCCTTTAAGTTTCTCTATAGCAATATTTGCGATGACTTCATTTACGTTCATGTTATTAGAGGTTCCTTCCCCTGCTTGGTATATATCCACTACAAATTGGTCATCAAATTTACCTTTTAAGATTTCATCGCATGCCTCAACAATTGCCTTGCTCTTCCTTTTATCCAGAAGGCCTATTTCTGAATTTGCTAAGGCAGCCGCCTTTTTTATCGAAACTATTGCATAAGTATATTCTTTTATCGGTTTTATGCCGGAGATCGGAAAATTGTCTATAGCTCGTTGGGTCTGCACCCCCCAATACGCTTTTGACGGGATTTTTAATCCACCTAAGTAATCTTTTTCTATTCTGAAGTTTTCCATTTTATTTATTGTTTTTTATGAGATAAATTAATTTATTGTTTTTATTTTCTGGCCTTTTAACACCATAACCGCTCCGATAGTCGTTACGATGTTTGTTAATATTATTACATAAGTAACTATAACAAGAAATGTACTGGCTTGGGGTATACCATCTTCAAGTGCGAGTATCGCCAGGGTTGCAGGAGTAAGGCCCTGGGCCAAAGAAATCAATATCGCGGTCCTGTCCTTTTTCATATCTGATTTATAGGTCGAAATCGAAACCGCGATAAATCTTGAAAACAGCAGGATCCCCAAAATTCCTGCCCCCACTGCCAATCCGAAATAAAGACTTGAAAAAGAAAGGCTTAATATCAATCCCAGAAAAACAAAGAAAAAAGTCTTTAAAATGAAAGTTATCTCTCCCTGAAAGTTAAATATCTGTTTTTCTAATTTATCCATTTTTATCTTCCTTCTGAATAAACTACTTATGAACTTGTGGTTGCCGAAAATTATTCCGAATATTATTATGGCGAGATAACCGCTTCCGCCGGCTTTATCAGTAAGTCCATAAGTTAAAAATAAAAAGCCGAGGGTTAAAACGTACGTATAATTCTGCTTTTTCAGGTAATTTAAAACATATATCCATATTATCGAGAGTATAAGACCGATGAATATACCGATTGAAAAGGAGGATACCAAGGAATCAGCGGTCGAATAAACACTTGCATTCCCGCTTTGGTACAGTCCGACAAAAGTTAAGAATAAAACCACTAACACAATTGAATTTAGTGCGGCTTCAAAGGTCAGGAACATTATAGTTTTATCCTTTAAATTTAATTCCCTCGAAAGCGGTATTATTACAACAGTAGTTGTTTCCCCACCAACAATAGAAGCAAATATCAATGAAATAACAAAACTAAAATGCAGGATAAAGTGGCTCAAAAATGTAACAAATACTATGCTTATGCCGACGTATAAAGCCACCTGTAAAAACGGTCGCCACCCGTCTCTTAAGAGAATTCTGGCTTTTAAGTCCATTCCGCCGTGGAATATGACCATTATAAGAGTGACTTCTGCCAGGACACCTAAAAGCGGAAGCAATGCATTTTTTTGTAGGATATTTAAAACCGGGCCGAGAATAAATCCTGCAAACACTAAAAACAGAAAAGAAGGTACATGGGTTTTACGGAATAGTTGTTCCCCGAAATAGCCTAAGAAGATGATTAATGCAGATACAAGTAAAATAAATGTAACCGAATCAGCCATTTTTCTTTTCCTCCGGATATTTAGTCCTGTTTACGGCTGAGATCATCAGGCTATTCATGAAAACAGTAATGAATATCACCGAAAATACAATGTCAATAAAGGCGCCGGTGCCGGGTATTCCATAGGTCAACGGCAGTGCTGCTACTACCGCCGCACCTCCTCCTCTTGACATTATTGACGCGATAGCATCCTTTTCTTTATTATTGTACGCTGATTTGTAAAGTGTCACTCTTGTAGCTAAGTATTTTGTCAGAACCAGTGCCATGGCTATCACTATCCCTAATATGAATGCGAGGTAATCACTCAAGATTACAATAGTTCCGAAATAAACAAAAAAGAAGGAAGTGGTCAAGAATGTCACTAAATCGTTGAAAGATTTTGACTCTTTGTTTATGTTAAATGAAACGTTGTGTTTGTATTTTAAGGATTTGAATATGTTTTCTCCGTTTGCGATCACTATACCAAACACCAGAACGGATATTGGCCCGCTTCCGGATATTGCCTGTATAAATACGTAGAGCAGAAAGGCTATCGATAGCGAGGCTACATACGAATAATCATACCTCTTTTTTTGCAGATAACTCATTACCGGCACCCACACCATCCCTATTAATGCACCTATGACCGCTCCGATGGAGAATTCAGATATAATTTTTCCGGATACAAAACCAATGCTCGTGTTGTTTAAGACTATTGCGCCGACTAAGACTAATACAAATATGATTGAAAGCGGTTCTTCTACAGTGGCTTCCAGCTCCACCAGACTTCTGTCTTTATCCGTGCCAATTCTGCGGCTGAAACTTGATACTACAGATAAACTTAACCCAGAGACTATCAGACTCAAAAGCGTTGAAACTATGAGGTTACCTAATAGAAAATACGTGATTAAAAATACCGTTATAAATGATAAAGTGAAATTTGTAAGGGCTAGAGCCAAGCCCCTGGGGATAGTATGTATCACTTTTCTGAGGTTTATGTTTAATCCCGCGTTGAAAAGCACTAATAGTATTATTATGTTGATTATATCCGGAAGGTAATTAAGCAGGGAGTTCCTGTTCAGAAGATTAAGAATTGGGCCTAGGATAAGCCCGAAAAACATAAGCCATATTATGTATGGAATTGTGGTTTTTTTGCCCAGCACTCTCCCAAAGAAACCGATAAGTAGCACTCCCGCAGTTCCTAACATTAAAAAGCTTAATACCTGAGAGTATAGCATAGATAATCTTAATATTTAATTATTAAATATGTTTAATATGGCTGCTGATACAGAAAATAGCATGGAAACCAGAAACCTGAAGGAGTGTGTCGATTTTTTTAACATGCTTACTAAAAAAACAGAGTTCGCGGATATACGTTTGGAAAGCAGCTCCTCCCAAGTTATCATAAAGGAGGGAAATAAAATAAGAGAGAACAGTGTTATAGAAAATGAGGGCTTTGGAATAAGAATATTCAATAAAGGTATCTGGTATTTTAGTTCCGGTACTTCAATAACCCAAGAAAGAATAAAAAAAGCCATCGACTCAATTGACTATAAGATACACGGCAATAGTTTTAATCTAGAACCAGAAATAAATAATTTAGATATTATTCCGCGTTGGAAAGTTGATGTCAGAACTGTTCCTGCAGACAAGAAAATTGAGGTGATAAATCAACTTTATTCTGCGGCAAAATTAAAAAATATAAAAACAACGATAATTTATTATCAAGATAATGTAAATCATTGGGTGGTAGGCAATAACAAAGGAGCATTGGTCTCTTTTTATGATTCTTATCCCGGCATAATCATTGAATCATTTGTAAGAGACAGTAATTCTACACAGAGTATAAGAAAATCAATCAATAGTAACGGCGGTTTCGAGCTTTTTGATTCGGACAGGATTACCAATTTGGGAAGAAGCACTTCGGAAGAAGCATTGAAACTCATAAATGCAAAGCCGGTAAAAGGAGGAAAGTATGACGTTGTTCTCGATCATTCTATGACAGGAGTTTATTCGCACGAAGCATTCGGCCATGCGACCGAAGCGGATGGCATAATAAACAAAGCTTCTATCTTAAGGGATAAAATTGACAAAAATGTCGGTCCGGCAATAATAAATATAACAGATGATCCTACTATCTCCGGGCTTAGAGGCTCCTATTACATAGATCAAGAAGGGGTAAAACCTAGGAAAAGAAGGTTGGTTGAAAATGGTGTGTTAAAAACCTATCTTAACTCATTGGAAACCGCAAGCCAGCTAAACGCGCCTTTTAATGGTGCGGCGAGAGCAATGGATTTTGGTTCTTTACCTATCCCAAGA
>JAJZOB010000052.1 GCA_021852135.1 Nanobdellota archaeon | reverse complement strand
TCATAAAATAAAATTCAGGTTTTACATCATTTAGTAAAATTTTACTGTTTTTGCCGAAGTTTATATTTTTTCGATAGCTCTTTTATTTCTTTTATCAAATCAGACTCGGATTTAAACATGTTATCAACGAAGTAAGGAGTAAATGGGCTGTATTTTTCGAAAGGGAAATAAAGCAAGACCTTTTTACCGGTAAAATGAGCATGCATTCTTTCTCCGTCAATTCCACTTGAATAAACTAAATCAGAAAGATATACAACAGTAATATCTGTTTGGTCTACCAAATGAAAATCCCTTCGCACTGTCTGGTTAAATATAAGGTTCTTTGTCCTTTCATTTGCGTTTTCTTTATAGACATCAATATCTACGGCTTTTGGGTTGAAAACTATCAGATGTTGTCTTATCTTCTTTATGAATTTTTCCAAAGTTTCATATCCGCTTTTCCTATGCTCTATAGAATAGCTTATGTAAGCTTTTGGTTTGTCAGGCCTGTAAATTAGCTCATATAAAGTATCTGGATCTTCTTTTGAGCCTATAACATAATTTTTTCTGTTTATTGAGTTGCTTATTAAATCAGCAGTGTAAACCTCTAGTTCAGACCATAATGCTATTTCATATTCGTCTATGGTTTTGTCTTCCCAAGATTTTTTCTTTTGCAGGTTTTTATTGACGGTATTAGGGTCATTTAATACTGATATGAAAAAGTCAGGGTTAAGTGCTTTTAGGTCTTTTGAATTTAGTAGGTTCAATGGCCCTCCCCTCCACCAAAATGACATGTGCCCGTCTATTATATAATCTGTTTTTGTGTTTTCTTCTATGTTCATTTTTATGTTTTTAAGAGCAGTCCCCTTAAGTAACCTTATGTTCTCTATGTCCAAGTTAGGAATGTTTTTTGAATTTATGTAGGGGTTTGTCTTGTTGCCGACCTTGATCATTTCATCTATAAGGTTAATTATCTCCAGGTTTTTACCATGCCGTTTAGCTATTTTCGTTGCCTTAGTTTCCAGGCTTATTCGATCAGAACCTGCTATTGCGCAGCTGAATATTATCATTTATTTATATAGATTTTTAAACTAATAAGCTTTATTTTCTGCCTTTTAATTTTCTTGGCGTTGTAAGGTTGAAAGGATCAAATATTTTTTCTAGCTTTTCTTTTTGAAGTATATTTTCATCTTCAGCAACCTGTTTTATTGTTTTTTCTTCTTTTACAGCTTTTTTGACAATTTCAGCGCTTTTTTCATAGCCTATATAAGGGTTCAATGCCAAGCCAACTCCAGGGGTTTTATTTACCATCTCTTCTATTCTTTCTCTGTTGACTTTTATGTCATTGACTGTCTTCTCTGCGAATATCTTACAGGCATTTTTAAGTATAATCAAATCATGCAGCAGACAGTAATTTATTATCGGCTCCATAACATTTAATTCAAACTGTCCGGCTTGTGTTGCCAATTCTATGGTCTTGTTGTCTCCCATGACTCTAAAGCAGACCATGTCAACCATCTCTGCTATGCTTGGGTTAACTTTGCCAGGCATTATTGAAGACCCTGGTTGAACAGCCGGCAAAACGATCTCCGCTAACCCAGTTATGGGCCCAGAATTCATTAATCTCAGATCATTGGCAATCTTTGTCAAGTCTGTGCAAAGGACTGTTATTGCGCTTGATAATGCAAAAAGGTCAGAGGGAGATTCGGTAACCGCCGGAAGGTCTTTTGACTGGTTTAATTTAAGGCCTGTCCACTTTCTTAGGTAAATTATAGCTTTTTTCACATATCTTGGGTCAGCATTTATTCCCGTGCCTACAGCCGTTGCTCCTAAGTTTATATTCTCCAGCTCTTTGTTTGCTTCATTTATCCTAGAAATAGATTCCTTTATCAAATCGGCCCAGGCCTTGAATTCCTGTCCCAGTCTGATAGGTGCAGCATCCATTAAATGGGTTCTTCCGCTTTTTATTATCTTATCAAATTCTTTGGCCTTTTTTGAAAAGGATATTTCAAGTTCATTTAATGCTTTTATTAATTCGTTCGAAAGTTTGAGAGCAGCTATCTTTGTAGCAGTAGGTATGACATCATTCGAGGATTGGCCCATGTTTACATCATCATTTGGATGTAATACAGAGTAATCACCTCTTTTTTTGCCTAGTTTTTCAATTGCTATGTTAGCTATAACCTCATTTACATTCATGTTATTTGAAGTTCCTTCTCCCGCTTGATAGATATCTACTAGAAATTGATTGTCAAACTTTCCTTCAAGTATTGCATTGCATGCATGTACTATAGCATTTGCCTTCTTTTTTTCCAAAAGGCCTATTTCTGAATTTGCCATCGCAGCCGCCTTTTTTATTAAAACTATAGAATAAGTGTATTCTTTTATTGGTGTTATGCCTGAGACAGGAAAATTATCCAATGCACGCTGCGTTTGAACTCCCCAATATGCTTCGCTAGGTACTTTAACTGCCCCTAAATAATCTTTTTCTACCCTAAATTTATCCATTTTATTCTATGGTTTTCTAGATATTAATTTCTTTTAGACAGAAGCTGCATTTGTTTTTACCTTTTTTCCTCTTAATGTTATAAAGGCTCCGACAGTCGTAACTATATTCGTCAGAATTATAACATATGTTACTAATACAAGGAAGGTATTTGCTTGGGGGATACCATACTCCAAAGCTAATATTGCCAAAGTAGCGGGCGTTAAACCCTGCGCCAGAGAAATAAATATGGGCAGTTTATCCTTAACCATATCAGATTTGTATGTTGATATCGAAACGGCAATGAATCTTGAGAACAATAAAATACCAAGTATTGCAAGTCCTGCGCCTAAACCGAAATACAAGCTTGAAAATGAGAGGCTTAATATCAAACCCAAAAATACAAAGAAGAAGGTTTTTAATATGAAAGTAATTTCTCCTTGGAAGTTGAATATGTCCTTTTCCAGCTTGTCCATTTTTATTTTTCTTCTGAATAGTTCGCTTATAAACCGGTGGTTTCCGAAAACTATACCGAAGATTATGACGGCTAGGTAACCGCTTCCGCCAGCTTTATCCGTAAGCCCATAAGTAAGGAGAAGCAAACCCAATGTTAAAACATAGGTATAATGCTGGTTTTTCAAATAATTTAGCAGGTAAATCCATATAACAGAAAGTATCATTCCGATAAATATCCCTATTGAAAAGGAAGACACCAACGAGTCAACTGTAGAGTAAATATTTGCGTTTCCACTTTGGTACAACCCAACAAATGTAAGGAAGAGAACAACTAAAACAATTGAGTTCAATGCTGCTTCAAATGTTAGGAACATTACTGTTTTGTCTTTTATGTTAAGCTGTCTTGACAGAGGTATTATAACTACAGTTGTAGTCTCACCTCCGACTATAGCTGCGAATATCAAGGATATAACTAAATTGAAGTGCAATACAAAATATGATAGCATTGTCACTGCTGCAATGCTTATGCTTACGTATAATGCAACTTGAACAAATGGTCTCCAGCCGTCTTTTAAAAGTGTTTTGGCTTTTAGGTCTAAACCTCCGTGGAATATAACCATTATAAGTGTTACTTCCGCCAGTACACCAAGTAATGGGAGTAAAGCGGCCTTTTGGATAACACCAAGTACTGGGCCAAGTATAAATCCTGCAAAAACTAAGAAAAGAAAGGAGGGAATATGGGTTTTTCTAAAAAATTGCTCTCCTATGTAACCTAAGAATATTATAAGTGCAGACACAAGCAGAATAAAGGTTACAGACTCTGTCATTTCTTTTCTACCTCATTGTGTTTTTGTTTGTTTATTATTGAAATCATGAGACTGTTAAGGAATATTGTAACAAATATAACTGCAAATATTATGTCTATAAATGAACCTGTTCCAGGTATAGCGTAGCTTAAAGGAAGGGCTGCAACTACGGCCGCACCTGCTCCTCTTGAAACCATAGATCCAATAATTGCTTTGTCTTTTTCTTCATAAGCTGATTTGTAAAGTGCCATTTTTGTTGATACATATTTTACTATGAAAAGGGTCAGTGCTATTACAATTCCGAAAATAAAAGCTAGGTAGTCATTCAATAAAACAAGTGCACCAAAGTAAACAAAGAAAAATGAAGTGGTTAAAAATGTAACCAGCTCGTTAAATGACTTGGATTCTTTGTTTATATTGAAGGAAATACTGTGCCTGTATTTTAGAGACTTGAATATGTTTTCCCCGTTTGCTATTATTATACCAAAAGCCAGCACCGCTATCGGCCCGCTGCCGCTTATTGCTCCTATAAAAACATACAGTAAAAAAGCTATTGCAAGTGAAGCTACATATGAGTAATCGTATCTTTTTCTCTGAAGATAGCCCATTATAGGAACCCATGCCATACCTATAAGTGCTCCCAGTACGGCGCCGATAGAAAATTCTGATATAACCTTGCCAGAAACAAAGTTTATGCTGGTGTTATTTAATATTATTGCACCTACTAACACTAAAACAAATATTATCGTCAATGGTTCCTCGACAGTCGCTTCTAATTCCACCAGGTTCCTTGCTTTTTCAGTTCCGCTTCTCCTGCTAAAGCTTGATACTACTGACAAACTTAAACCTGCAACTGTAAGGCTTAATAGTCCTGCGATTATAGGGTTGTTAAGCAGGAAATATGTTATCAGAAAAACAGCAAAAAATGACAGTATAAAGTTTATTAGGGATAGTCCTAAACCTCTTGAAATAGTGTGTATTACCTTCCTTAAGTTTATGCTTAATCCAGCATTAAACAGAACCAATAATATTATGATGTTTATTATAAACGGAAGGTAAGAAAGCAGAGTGTTTCTTTTAAGTAAGCCCAGTAAAGGGCCAAGCAAAAGACCGAAGAACATGAGCCACAATATATATGGTATTGTTGTCTTTTTGCCAAGTACACGGCCTATAAAACCTATAAGCAAGACCCCTGCCGTTCCTAGCATCAGAAAATTCAATACTGATGAAGTTAACATAATTACTTTTTAATTTTAACCATTAAATATCTTTCAAACCTCAGAATTTAGCTCTAAATTTAAGATTATTCTGTATTTCACAATAATTAAATTGTTTGGTATCTGGATATTCAATGAAAATTATAATTCAAGTATAGC
>JAJZOB010000016.1 GCA_021852135.1 Nanobdellota archaeon | reverse complement strand
TTCTATGTGCAGGAGTCATGCTTTCATTTATAACCTGGTAAAGCTGTTTTTCTGCGACACTGCAATTAGTATAATTTTCCACGCTGCACATAGAAATAAGTGTAATGTCTTTTAATATACTGTTGTATTCCTTCTGGAGTATGGTAGAATTCAAAGGTAAATACGGAAAGAAAGGTTCCATTTCATAGTCGCAACCGAATATAATCGAATTATTCGTCAGTCCTCCATAAAAATAGTACAGGTCTTTGTCTGATAGTCTGCTTAAATTTATATTGTAAGTAGAAAGAAAATTCTGGAGTTTTATGCTATTAGTTATGTTTTGTTGATTTATTACCGCTGGTTTAAATGGGTAAACGTAAAGTATTGCAGTAAATGCAGCGAGCAATACTATCGTTACTAATAATACTTTAATGGTTGCATCATTTTCCATCATTCATTTTTTCATTTATATTTTTTGCACTCTCTTCCGGGGAATAATTTATTCTGGTTATACCAAGTGCTTCTATTGGATCAATTTCTCCCATAATCACTTCTATTTCGAAGTGGTCTGCGCCGGATTGCTTTATGTCAAATGTTATCTCTTTAGTAAGTTTTTTCATGATTTTTATGAGTAGATTGGCTATATCAAAAGCTATTACGCTGTCCAATTCCTCTATGGCCCTGTGTTTTGTAGTCGTTATTCTGAGCAGTTCATTCTTTTTTGGAGAAAACGGCACATATGCTTTTATGTTCTCTGTTTTGTAAACTTCTCTGTTTCCTACATAGTTCAGGCTTTCACATATATGGCATTTCTGTGCGGTTTGCAAGGGTATTGGAAGAATTACCAGATCCCAGTAATCATGTCCATTTACATACCTACTTACAGAGATATTTTTTCCTATTTCATAAGCCTTAAGTTCATTAAGCCTTTCGCTTATAATGAGGAGCAGTTTTTCGATGTCATCGGCAGAATAGCCCGAAAAACTTGAAGAATGTTTGTCATTCTCTACGATCAGTTCTTCATACCCATGGGCATTTGACCGTTTGAAGAACTTTCCGTCAAGCTGGTATCTGGAGGGTTGTATTCTGTCCTTCATTTCGTATACTCTTATATATCCCTTTTTGAATTCTATAGACTTTATTGAACTTTCTGGCGGAAGGCATTCCCTGCAACCGGTTTTTTCATTGCTTATCAGATCAAAAGCAAAATCTACCGGGTCAAGTCTAAATTCTTCCATTTTATCCTTCAATTTTTCCTATTATCTTTGCATATGCCGGCCTTGTAACCAGCAAACCTATCAAAGAAGCGAGTATTGTGGTAAGCGCAAATCCGGCAAACAGGCTTGCAGTTGAAAATAATAGCGGGAACATTATTGCTGCAAATGAAAAGAATGAGACGAATATTATAAAGAATGCTCTGCTTATCCTCTTCTTTGTGACTGCATATTCAAGCTGCGAAGATCCTCTTCTCATCTCATCTGTTATTATTATCTGGTCATCAACGGATATTCCTATACTAGCGATTATACCAGCCATACTTGGTATATCCAAGGTCCAGTGTATAGCTGCTGCTACACCTATTACTATAAATATTTCTGTAATGCTTGTAAGAAGTATCAATGAAGAAATCTTATAATCTCTATACCTTAAGAATATGACTATACTTACCAGCAAAAATGCTATTAGCAATAGAATGTATATCTGGTTTATGAACTGGCTACCTGCCGTCGGCGAAACAGAGCTTATTGATATTATCTTTAATGGAACTGGAAGGCTGCCTGACTGCATCACTGCCTGAAGAGTTTTCATGTCAGTTGCTGCCTGTTGCTGGTCAACCCCTCCTCCTTCTATCGTTATTGCACCATTAAAGTTAGTAAGTATATTTTCAGAGATCAAAAGAGGCTGTCCTTGCTGTACTCCATTTAAGTACAGATGTATCCTTCTGTTGAAATATCCTGGGCTTGTAGTAGAAGGCTTAAGGGATTTCACTGCTAATTCAAAGTTCTTTGCTGCACCTGAAGCAAGTTGTATTCCAAACTGAAATTGGTAGCCATTAGATGCACTAGGAGTTTGATAAACTCCGAATGGGCAGCCTGAAGAAAGGCATACGTCCAATATGCTTTCGCTTGAATTGCTACTGTTGAATACTGTAAAGTTTCCTATAGTGGCGTAGAATTTACCTTGATTTTGAATCAACGACAAAGCCTGACTTTCTCCTATATTAGGCATGCTGACCATTATGAATGACTTTCCTGAAAGGGCCTGTACGGTATTAACAGTCGTACCGCTTATTCCATATACATCAAGCCTTTTCGAAAGAGTCGTTTCCAGTTTAGATAGTATAGAAGTATTATAGTTTGTAGAATTTGGTACTACTTCTATCTGCGTTCCACCTATTATGTCCAGTCCGTAATTTAAGTGGGTGTATGGAATGTTCTGCGTTTGTATGGTTGATGAATTAAAGACGGTACCAGGCTCTACAAATATCTTTGTTGTATTACTTTCGAATAAATATGGAAATATCTCTTTCTCATAAGTAATACTCAAAGAAGTGTTCACTATTGCAGATTTGTTTAGCTGGCTGTAAAACTGCTGTACATTGTGCACAGGCACACCGTCTACAGCCGTTATTACTGATCCAGTCTGCAGGCCTATAACGCCTCTTGAACTTAAATTTCCTATATAAGAGTTAACTGGCATGTAAACAACCTGCGCTCCGTTTACGTTTGTAATGTTTGGTTGTATAGCTAAGAAAGATACAACTACCAAAACAATCATCAGTATTATCCTCCAATCATAAAATATTGATTTTGCCATATTATACTTTAGCCGGCTGCTTTTCTACCTCCTTGTATTTTAATCCATACAGCTGCGTAGAACCATTTAATATCCATACTGTAAAGTCATCGAATATTACACCTATTATAAGGATTATAGCTATCTCATGTAATGTTGAATTTGTTGTTCCTAGGAAAAGTATAAGAAATGTTACCAAAGCAGCTCCATCCATTGTAAGCGATGTTTTTATTGTTTTTGTTAAACGGTAGCGCATACTTGCTTCTTCTCTTTTTAGTATGTTTGTAGCTAAGATTATGTTTCTGTCAGCCGAATAACCCATTATCATGAGAATTCCAGCTATAGAAGCAGTTGAAAAGCTGAACCCAATTATGTCAAGAACTCCTATTATGTTTATTATATCACTTATTATACTTATCACGTTTGAAAACGCTTGCCATACGCTTCTGAAGTAGAACAAGGAAACGGCTGCTACAAGAATGAAAGCTATCCCTAAAAGAATGAAAGAACTGTAAAGAGAGCTTTGAGCTAGAGTTGCACTTACATAATCTACGCTTGAATCTTTGCCATTTACAGGTATTTTAAGTATTGTCGACAGACTACTCTCCAACAGCGTAGTATTCACATTCTTTCCAACAGTTATTGAATAACCTGTTATAGTATTAGTAAACGGGGCCTTTACAACGCTTACTGTAACTGTCTGCTTTAAATCTGTACCCAGTGAGCTTGCAATCAATGTCGGAGAAATGCTTTGATTCGTGCTTATTATTATGTTGGTTCCTCCCGCTAGTGATATTCCTTCATTGACAAGTTCTCCATGGACATGGTAATAATAACCTATAAAAGAAGCAAAGAATATGACGAATATTATGGGTATAAATATCATTTTTCTGTAGTTTTTCAGGTAATACTCAACTACGTTGTCTATAGTTTTGCTTACCTTGTTTCGTATGCCCATAAAGAATCCATAACATCTGATTTTATTAATTCTTAATGTATTTGGGCTTTTAAAGGCTTTTTGTCCCTATCTCTTGAAATAATACCTTTCGTACAGCGCCTTTACCTTTGCATTATCATTCAAATTATAATAGAGTTCAGACATGGCTCTTTTTAGAGGATTTTTCCAGGCATTCTTTCTCATTGACATATTATAATTCATAAGAAACTCTTTGTCTTCATTGTCAGTGCAGTAATCCCAAATATCATCTTTTAGCATGTAAATCTTGTATAAGTCTATTTTTTCATCTTTATAGTTTCTATTCCTTTCTTGAATTATTCTTCTACCAATGTTCTTTGCTACTCTGTATCTTTCATTTTCTGTTAAGTGAGCCGCATTCAAAGAAAGTGAAAATCTTATTTCATCTAAATTATTTAGTATTTTATTTGAGTCTAGGGCATTGTAAGCTCTTTCAATCGTGTTTATCTTTTTTATTATGTTCTTTTTTCTATGATGCAGTAATTCATCTGCCTTTATGGTTTCTATCTCGACTATCTCGCATATTCTTTTTCCATTGTCATTGTAAAGCAGAATAAGGTCTGCGTTCCATTTGCCCGTTTTTAGTTTTCCCTTGTCTTTTTCGTTAAGCGAATGATTCATCTTTTTTCTGTATATCTGCAGTGGATATTCGGCATCCGCATAATCTATCTCCCTTCTTTTTTCTATGTAAGAAAAAGTGGAAACCTGCATAAGTTTATGCAGAATAGATGGATTATTATCTATTGTATTCTCTATTAATAATTCCTCAAGTCTTCTCTCCCCCACATTTAAGTTAGACAGGAAATAGTATAAATATTCTCTGCTTTTAATCTAACTATGAAAGGGCAGTTTTCATTTGAGTTCATAATAGACGTTTCATTCGTTTTGATTTTGATAGCCTTTATAGCAGTTTTCTTTACTCACATTTCAGCTGGCAATCCTACTGTTTCTAACATGAACGGAATATGCTATGAACTAGCGGATTCGATAAATTCAATGGCTACCTCCAATAACTTGCAGACAATTCAGTATCTTCCTCTGCTTACATTTACTAAATTTGAAAACTACACAATAAACGTATCTAATGGAATAATAATAATCTATGAAAGTTCTCTTTATGGAGGTAAGTTGCTAGCAGGGCAGGATTTAACTTCATGCGGTGCAAATACTATGCTTACTGAAAATGAGTCTTTTGGGTTGTCAAACCTTGCATTATACACAAATTCTAGTTATACGGCAGTAGCATATGAATATGCAAATTACTCAGATAATCTACCGAATTACATATTTGTAGGAGGCTTTACAGGGAAAGTTAATTTATCTTTAGATTATCCAAATGGCACTGCAGTTACTTTACTACAGCAGAATTCACCATTTACATACTTTGCAAATACAAAGTTAGTAGCATTGCCTAGTGGTATTTACAATTATGTAGCAGAAAGCGTTAGCAATCCAAAAATGAGCTTGTATCCTCAGAC
>JAJZOB010000043.1 GCA_021852135.1 Nanobdellota archaeon | reverse complement strand
TCCCATTAAATCTCCTGGTGGTTCCATTGTTTTCCTCCTAAAATTTAAAAGATTTTATCTTTTTTATATTTCCACTATTCATTATTGTAAGCAAGTTTGATTTATAAAACTTACTAATTAATGAAAGAGAAAATATAACTCTGTACTTGTATTCATTATTCACTACAATAACTCCCCTCGCCTTTTCTCCATCAAATTTTGTTAGCCCTTTTATTACCCTAAAATTTGATCTTATTGCTAGGAAAGGTTCTATGTTATTCAATGTTGAATACATCTGTCTTTCAAAGGCCTCTTGGTTTGAAACGCCGTCTACTTCTACTAAGAAATATCTTTTTTTATAACGCATGCTCATCCTTTATCAAACACTCTTATCGCATAAACAACTATAAAAGACGCTAAAATCCCTAAAAAAGTGAGGACTGGTATGCCTACTATAACACCAAACAAGCTGTCTATCCAGCTATAAAGCAACGAGACTAACCCTATAAATAAAACAATACCGATAATTACTTCTTCTATTATCCTCTCCCAGCCGGCTTTCTTTATTTCTTTATAGTCCATAGTTTAATCATTAAATTAAAATATATAAACTTAACCTATCAAAATTGCAGTAGATTTATTTGGCTTTACATCTTAAGAAGTTATTAACATACAATAAATTCTCTTCAGTGCATTTGCTCAATCCTTAAATTCTCCACTATAAGGTTTTCCAAGGTCCTTAGCGCCCAAGTTGAATATTATAGTTTTAATGTTTGTCATCTCCTCTATGCTGTAACCAACACCTTCCTTCCCAGCACCCGAATCTTTTACTCCTCCAAATGGGAAGTAAGCCGTTCCGTGCGAAGGTGCTCCGTTTAATGTAACATTACCAACTTGTAATGCCTTCATTATCCTCCATCCTTTATAGAAATCATTTGTGAAAACCGCCGAGTCAAGACCGTATTTCGATTCATTTGCGACTTTTATTGCTTCTTCTTCATACTTTACTCTTATTGCCGTTATTACTGGCCCAAATGTTTCCTCGTTTGCTATATCAGCATTTAGTGGAACATCTTCAAGCAATGTAGGTTCATAGTATGAATTTTTGAATTTCCCTCCAGCAACAAGTTTGGCCCCTTTTTTGACAGCGTCCTTTACCATCAAATCTATCCTTTCAGCTGCCTTTTTGTTTATAACTGGGCCCAGGTTTATATCCTTCCCATCAAAAGGATTGCCAAATTTGTAATCTTTAAAGTGTTCTTTGAGTTTTTCATAGAATTTGTCAGCTACGGAATCAAGCACCAATATACGGCTTACGGCATCGCATCTTTGTCCTGCAAGTTCGAGAGAACCTTTTACGCATTCCTTTGCCGCCAGGTCGAGGTCAGCATCCTCTAAGATTATGGCAGTTCCCTTTCCCCCCAATTCCAAGTGTATCTTTTTAAGGCCTGCGACACTTGAAATATGCTTTCCTACATTTGTGCTTCCTGTAAAGCTTATCATATGTATTCTGTCGCTTTTTGTTAAACTATCTCCCGTAACTTCTCCACTTCCTGTTATGACCTGCAGTGTTCCGGAAGGCACACCACATTTTCTAAATATTTCTGCGCACATGAGTAGTGCTATTGGATCAGAGCTTGGAGGCTTCACTATTACTGCGTTTCCAGAGAGCAGCGCCGGCAGTATCTTCGCTATCGAAGTATAAACAGGATAGTTAAAAGGAGAAATCCCTAAAACAACTCCTAAGGGTTCGCGTATTACCAATGCCATTTTTCTTGTGGTATCGCTTGACCAGTCTCCAGGTATGTATTCTCCCATTATCTTTCTTGAATCTTCCATGCTTAATCTCAGCCTTTCAATTGTTGCATTTATTTCCCCATTTGCAGAGCTGTAAGCCTTTCCGGATTCCCTCATTAAAACTTTTACTATCTCTTCTCTATAGGTATCTATCTCCTTTCTTACCTTGTTTATTAACTCTAAACGGTCTATAGCCGCAAGTCCCCTTATTTTATGCTTATTCTCATCTGCAGATTTTAATGCCGTATCTAAATCTTCTTTGCTCACCAATCCTACTTCTGCTATCTTGCTTTCGTCTATGCTGCTTATCAAATCGAATTTATCCTTTGTTTTAATCCATTTTCCGTCTATCAGAACCTTAAATCTTGGGTATTCTCCATCTTCATATATTTCAGAGAAGTATTCGCTTAGTTTTAGTTTTTCCATATTTATCACCTTCTTATTATCAATGGTAAAAAGTTATTAGTATAAACGCTTTTTTGTTTATGTTACTAAAAGTTAATAAAAAGAGATTCTTAAGAATCTTATTATAAATTATATGAAAATAGTGGTTGCAGGTGGAACTGGTTTTATAGGCAGGAAACTGGTTGAGTATCTATCAAGTGAAAATGAAGTTCTTGTACTTACAAGGGGAGAGACAAAAAACAATAAAACTGTAAAGTACATAAAATGGGACCCTTACGAGCAGAATACAGACTTTTTAGCAAACACAATATCAGGTTACAATGCGGTGATAAATTTAACGGGCGAATCACTCGCAAATAAAAGGTGGTCAAAGAAAGAAAAGGATTTAATACTTAAAAGCAGGATCATGTCAACTAGGCATATAGTTGAATCCATAGGCAAAGCAAAGGAAAGACCAAAGATTCTTGTGAATAGTTCGGCAGTAGGTTACTATAAGAAAAACACCGATGAAATTTTGCATGAAAATTCTGGGATAAGCACCGATTTTTTAAGCAAGACCTGCATAATGTGGGAAAATGAGGCAATGAAGGCAGCAAAATTCGGAATAAGCGTTTCAATAATGAGGACTGGTATAGTAATCGGCAAAGGGGGCATACTTGAAAGATTAGATAAGATTGTAAAATACGGTTTTTCAGCTTATAATAAAAACCAGTGGCTTTCTTGGATAGACTTGCAGGACCTTTCTGATTTAATTCGTTTTATTATTTATAGAAACTTAAACGGCCCGTTTAATGCGGTTTCACCAAATCCTGTTCAAATGGAAGATTTCTTTTCCATGCTTGCAGAAATAGAAAACAAAAGGAGGCTTATAAAGATACCTAGCTTTGCATTGAACCTTCTTCTAGGGGAGATGGGCCGGCTTTTACTATTTTCAAGCCAAAAAGTAATGCCTAAAAAAGCGATTGATTCAGGGTTTTCATTTAGAAATACTGACTTGAAAGCGGCTTTGTTAAAATACCTTAAAGACTGATAATTGAAGGATAGCACACCATTATAATTAGTAAAGGCCATTTTTTATAAAAGGTACAAGCGCAAATATCACTGCATCAGTAAATTCACCTTCTCTTTGTAGTTTATTGTTAGTCAAAAACGAAACAGCTCCTCCTTTCTGCTTTGAATTTTTGTCATTAGTAATTTCGTCAATTATTTCACCCAGTTCCTTTCCTTTTCTAATTTCCCTTATGAATGATTCTGGCAAACTCACTGCACTCGATTTTCCTATTCCTTCTTTTCCGTTTCTGTCTACTATGACGACTATACCTCCAAGGAAAAATTTACCATCAAGTTCTTCGCATCCGCCTTCTAATCCTACGCCGAAATCCGCATTTTCACTTTTTATTGAATAAATTGCGCGGTTTCTTGCTCCTTTGATTGTTTCTTTTAATGACATGGGCATATTTGAAACATTTGATGGAGCTGATAAACTTACCAACTCGAATTCATTGTAAAACTCTTTGAAAGCGTTCTTTACGGCGTTTACCTTGACAGGGTTGTTTGAGCCTACGGCTATTTTCATATTAATATGTACACTGGTTATTCTATAAAAATCAATCAAATTGCTTTATCCAAAATTACGCGTGTATATTTGATTGATCACAGCTTTTACTTTTTTCATTATATCCATCTCTGTCAGATGCCCATTTAATAATGGGATTATTGCATTTCTTAATTCTTTACCATTATCAGTTAAAGCGTATTCTGTGCATCCTATACTCCTAGCAAACATTGGGGCAGCTGGGATTTGAACCCAGGGCCACCAGCGCCCTAGGCTGGTGTCATAACCAAGCTAGACCACTGCCCCTTGGAAAATGATTGTTGTTTTTATTATTTATTTGCCCCTGCTGGAATTTGAATCCAGATATCAGGCTCCGCAGGCCTGCGTTCTATCCAAGTTAGACTACAGGAGCATTTCTTTAATATTCTACCTTTTCAATCTTTATATATAGGGTACAGTTAAATTTATAGATGGAAGCAGTTAATTTGGAGTCATTGTTAGACACGTCAATTAATAAACTGGGTAGAGATTTTCCTGAATTTAAAAAGATCGGTGCTTTCAATATCAAAAATTATTACCTTGAGAATATGCCAACGGATATTTTTGGTTCTTATAACTTAGAAAAAGACAAAATATGCATAAATTCTTTTATTGATGGCAGAATCAACGAACATAAAAAAGAGCTTTTTGATACAATCTTGCATGAAGAAGCACATTTAATTGAAAGGAAGTTTAAAAATGAGCCCTTTCGGGATCATGTAGCTCCACATTCAATTTATTGGTTTGGAATATACAAAAGATTAGGCGGAAATTTAAACGGTTTTTACGTTAGGACCGAAAACGGAGGAGACATACTTGTAGATTTTTCAATTTTGAATTACCACTTAAACTTGCTTTACATATTAGAAAACAACTATGACAGTAAAATAAAAGCATTAGCGACAGATTTTAAAAAGTCGCTGCTAGAATTGATTTCAAATGCCACCGTAATGGATCTTTCAGGTTCTTATGTTTACAAAGAAAGACTTCTAAATGAAATTTACTCTTCGGGCAATAAAAATCCAATATTGATTTTTGAACAGGAGACGGGCTTTAATATCGTAAAAAATGGAAGAAGGGAAAGGATAAAGATAAATTACGATTTTGAGGGCTTAAAGGGCAGGATAGAATATTTGTAGCTATATCTCAAGTTCATTTCTTACGCGGTTTATGTTTTCTATTCTCTTTTCCAAAGAAGGGTGTGTTGAAAATAAATTTGTAAGATAATGCTTTGAAAAGTTGTTTACTATAAAAAGTGAGGAGTAAGCTCCAGGTTGTGTATTACTTTGTTTGTTTCTTCCAAAAATTGACTTTTTGTTTACCATGCTAAAATTGCTTATTTTTTTCAGGGAGGATATTAATTGGTCAGGTTTTCTTAATAGTCTGACGCTGCCTTCGTCTGCGTATGCTTCTCTATCTCTAGAGATACCTAGTTGTATAAAGATTGCTCCTATTGGTATTAGTATTGCTGCTATAAGCAAAATTATACCGCTACTATTATTTCTTTCATCTAACCCTCCAAAAAACTCAGAGAAAAGTATCATGTTTCCAATGTAAGATATTAATGTTGCTATTGTTGCGGCTATAGTTGAAATTAAAATATCCTTGTGAGTTATATGGCTGATTTCATGCCCTATGACTGCCTCTAATTCATCATCATTCAGCATCTTTAATATACCCTTGGTCGCAACTACTACTGAATGATTTTCATCTTTCCCTGTAGCAAAAGCATTCGGAACTTCAGTTGGCATTATGCCAACCTTTGGCATAGGTATCTGAGCTTGCTCAGAAATTTTCTCTACAATATCATAAAATCTGGGGTTTTCGGACCTATCTATTATTTTGCTTCTTGTCATTTTTATAGCTATGTAATCACTTTTGAAGTAAGAAAAAACGTTCATCGCTATTGCCATTAAAAGAAAAATGGAAAGCCATATAAAGATATCTCCAAGGAAATAGCCTATCAATACTCCAAAACTTACAAGTATAAGTGACAATGAGGCAAATAACAACGCTATCTTAGCTATTGACATACAGTTTGTATTACCGTGCATTTAAACTATTTAACCTATATACTGTTCCTTCTTGCCCTGCTTTTCTTTCTTTTTAAAGTATTCAAATGCACCGTTTATTATGTCATTTAGGCTTTCTTTCATTCTGTCAATTTTGTCAAATGTGTCCTCATGGATTTTGATTAAATCTTCTGTAGTATAGCTCTTTAAATCAGTAAGTACTTTAAGCAAATAAAGCACGTTTTCTGTACATTCATCAGAAAGCTTGGATATCTGCTCTTGCTTATTCTCTTCTTTTATGTATCTATTTATTACTATATTCTCTTCTGAAGAAGGATTCGAATAGACTGAAAAGATTATTTCATTCATAGTTCTTAGGTCCATAAAGTCACTGTCTACAATCCAGTTCATAAATGCTTTCTCATCTGGAAAGCTATTTTCCTCATTTATAGGACTTAAGCTCTGAGCATAATATCTTTCTTCGTTCAAACCTTTTTCCTTAAGTTTTTCGAAGTAATAATAAGCGTTTTTTCCTTCTTTCATTCTCCTTTAAAGTTACCTTCCTAAATATATAGTTTTTTATCTTACCTGTGGAAACTTTTAAATACTAATACTCTTATAGAATGCTATGATAATAAATTACTTGATAACTAAGGTTGATGCGAAAAGAGAGGATAACATACCTCCAGAAACGCAGATGGGCATATCTAACAACATAACCGTTTTAGACGTTGAAAAGGACGAGAAGTTTAAGGTTTTGAAGTTTCAATTTAGGTTTGATGCCAAGTTCACTGCAAATGCTTCGGAGGAATTGGGGCATATAGTAATCGAGGGTTTTATAGTGCATACTTCGGAAGATATTGATAAGATTTACAACAAATGGCAGGATGAAAAGGTTCTTGACGATTCCGTAACCGAAGAAGTGTTGCAGACTAGTCTTAACATAAGCATAATAGAAGCAATGTCTCTTTCAAAGATGTTGCAGCTTCCGTCGATTTTACCTCTACCAAAAGTTTCCACGGAAAAGAAGGATGAAAAGAAAGAAAAGGATAAAAAGAGCAAAAATTAATAAAAAATAGATATTACTGTACATAGGTCTAATTTTATGGAAGAAAATACAAATGCCGCACAAGATGTAAATGTCGAAAAACATGAAGAACAAACCGAAGATGATTACAAGTCTAAGTATCTTTATCTTCTTGCCGAAGTAGATAATTACAAAAAATCAAAGGAAAAAGAGTTAGTTGAATACATAAAGTATTCAAATGAGCGTTTAATACTGGATATGCTTAAGTTACTGGATGATTTTGATAGCGTATTAAAGCAGGATAAAGATGAAAAGATAAAGGCCCTACACAAAGTGCTTATTTCCATCTTATCCCATTATGGCCTAGAAGAAATGGAAGTAGTTGGTAAGGAGTTTTCTTCAGATATAGCAGAAGCAGTTGCGACCGAAGAAAGCGAAAAAGAAAAAGGAAAGATAATCGAGGAGGTGCAGAAAGGTTATAAACTTAACGGAAAAATAATAAGATATCCGAAAGTTAAAATCAGTATATGACAGAAAAAGAAAAGATAATAGGAATAGATTTGGGAACTTCAAATTCACAGGCTGCGGTAGTAACGGCAGGTAAACCTGCGATAATACCAAGTGCAGAAGGAGCAACAGTAGCTGGGAAGATGTTTCCATCCGTAGTAGCGTTTACAAAAGACAATCAAATCCTGGTAGGAGAACCTGCAAGAAGA
The DNA here is from genome assembly GCA_021852135.1 of Nanobdellota archaeon. Next base: position 16,699 of record JAJZOB010000043.1, on the reverse strand, counting down.
CAAGCAGTTTCAAATCCTCAAAATACAATATTTGCAGCAAAGAGAAAGATGGGGAGCGATTATAAATATAATGTAAGCGGCAAAGAATATACTCCTCAGCAGATATCTGCTTTTATACTGCAGAAAATAAAGAGAGATGCAGAAGCGTTTTTAGGTACGGAAGTCAAAAAAGCGGTAATAACCGTTCCGGCCTACTTCAATGACAATCAAAGACAGGCAACAAAGGATGCAGGAAGCATAGCAGGATTGGATGTTGTGAGGATAATAAATGAGCCTACTGCAGCGGCCATGGCATACGGATTAGACAAATCAACGGACACTAAAGTTTTAGTGTACGATCTTGGAGGCGGAACTCTTGATGTAACCTTAATGGAAATTTCTGCAGGCACATTCGAGGTTTTAGCTACTTCGGGGGATGTTGAGCTTGGCGGGGTCGACATGGACAATGCTTTAACGACTTATGTAGTAAATGATTTCAAGACTAAGGAAAATTTTGACATAAGCAAAGACAAGGTAGCAATGCAGAGGATAAGGGATGCCGTTGAAAAAGCCAAGATAGAGTTATCAACTGTGTTAGAAACCGAAATAAATTTGCCTTATATAACAGTAGTTAACAACTCTCCAAAGAATCTGGATGTCAAAATTTCAAGAGCAACGTTGGAAAATTTAGTAAGGCCAATTATAGAAAAATCAAGGCAACCAATAGACAATGTCCTAAAGGATGCAGGAATAGAAAAGGAAAAAGTCTCGAAAATAATTCTGGTAGGGGGGCCGACAAGAATGCCGATAGTCCAAAAATTCCTTACGGATATATTTGGTGATAAGTTAGAAAGAGGAGTAGACCCTATGGAGGCAGTGGCATTGGGCGCAGCCATACAAGGTGCGGTTTTAGCAGGAGATATAAAAGACATTGTCCTTTTGGATGTTACTCCTTTAACCCTTAGTATAGAAACTTTGGGAGGAGTTTCCACACCAATAATAGAAAGAAATAGCACAATACCTATAAAGGCAAGTAAGGTCTTCTCTACGGCTGATGACTATCAGACAAGTGTTACCATAAATGTACTTCAAGGAGAAAGGCCCCTTGCAAAGGACAACATAAGTCTCGGTAGTTTTAATCTCGAAGGCATACCTCCGGCGCCAAGGGGAGTTCCACAAATAGAGGTCACTTTCGATATAGACGCTAACGGTATATTAAATGTATCTGCAAAAGATAAGGCAACTGGTAAGACACAGAAAATAACTATAAGCGCTCCACATAAACTTTCAAAGGAAGAGATAGAAAAAATGATGCAAGCTGCAAAGGAAAATGAAGAGAATGACAAAAAGATAAAGGAATTGATAGAAGCCAAAAATAACATTTCGGCTCTTTCTTATTCCCTTGAAAAAACTTTGAATGATTTCAAGGATAAGATAACGGAAGATGAGAAGGGCGAAGCAGATGAAATAATCAAGAAAATAAAGGAAGATACATCAAAAGAAGATGTTACATTGGAGCAGATAAACGAAGATAAGGACAGGCTTACAGCTATAATAAACAAGCTTAGCTCTAAAATCTACAGCCAAAAAGAGCAGCCTGCACAAGGTACTGAACAGCAAAATACTCAGAATGAAGAAAATAATGATAATAATACACAAGGCGGAGCAGGAAAAAGCGAAAATTAAAGATTATTAGTAATCTTTTCTTTAGAATACTATGGAGGATCCTTATCAGGTTTTAGGTGTAAGTCCAAATGCGTCAGAAGAGGAGATTAAAAAGGCTTTTAAGGCACTTGCTAAAAAGTATCATCCTGATTTAAACCAAGGGGATAAAAAAGCAGAGGAAAAGTTCAAGGAAATAAACGAAGCTTATAGAATACTGATGAATAAAGGAGGTGGTTCTTATCAGCAACAAGGCGGCGAACAAGGATTTAATTTTAATGACTTCGGGGACATATTCAATTTTCGCGGGTTTGAAGACATTTTCAGGAATTTTGGTTTTTCTTCAAAAGGAGAAGATCTAAGGTATGATTTAGATATAACCTTGGAAGACGTGTTTAAACCAACTGCAAAAAGCATTAAAATAAAGCATAGAGTAGTTTGTGAGGTATGTTCCGGGACAGGTGCGAAGGAAAGAGAAACATGCCAGAAATGTCATGGCAGCGGTAAAGTTCGTAGAAATATACACCAATTCGGGTCAAATGTTATTTTTACTACAAATTGCGATAAATGCGGGGGCAGTGGTTTTGTTGTAAAAAAGAAATGCGATAACTGCAATGGAACCGGTTTCGTTGTAAAAGATGAGACTATTTCAGTACCTATTAGAAAAGGAGTAAAGGAAGAGGATTATACAATAATAGCTGGTAAAGGCGAACCGTCCGCAAGTGGTGAAAACGGTGACCTTTATGTCGTTTTTCATATAAAGAAAAACGATAGCTATACGATAACTGGAAATAATCTAAAGACAAGACTATATCTAGATTTAAGGGACATCCTTAATGGCATAGAATTAGACTTGCCAACACCTTGGGGCAGTGAAAGAATAACTGTAAATGCAGGAGAGACAGAGCCGTTAGTTCTAAAAGGAAAAGGACTTTATAGTAAGAATGGACAGAGAGGGGATCTTATTATAGAACTTGTAGTAGACCTGCCAAAAAAATTAGGCACTAAAGAACTTAATGAGATAGAAAAAGCGTTTGGAGCAAGAAAGGAGCCGCATATATCCGCAAATTAAAATGGAAACACTTAAAATAGCATTTTATACAGACAGTTATCTTCCTTCCAGAGACGGGGTAGTTACTTCAATATTAAATACTAGAAAAGAATTGGAGAGGCGAGGACATGAAGTATATATATTTGCATCGGGCGGGAAGGAAACTTCCAAACTTGCTAAAAAAGACGAAAGAGTTTATATTATAAAAGGAATGAAGTTCAAAAAGTATCCCCAGTACACAATGGGTTTGATAAGCAAAGAGAGTAGTAGAGTAATGGAAATAATGCCAGATATAATCCATACACACACGCCCTTTACAGCAGGCCTATTCGGATATAGAGCAAGCATGTTACTTAATACAAAATTCATAGGCACATTTCATACCATGGTTTTTTCAGATGAAGCCATTTCTGCGTATTTTACTAACAACAAAGCGGCAATAAAACTCAGTAGATTTGTAGTTATGCGTTATCTTAAATGGTTTTACTCCAAGACTGACAGTATAATTGCTCCAACCGATTACATTAAAGATATTTTAAAAAAGAACGGTTTAAAAAATATAAAGGTTATACCTACAGGAATTGATTTTAATCTAATGAAAACAGAAAGGAGAGAAAAGGCAAGAAGGCTGCTTGGGTTAGGCATTAAAGATAAAATAATATTATATTTCGGGAGAGTAAGTAAAGAAAAAAACATAGACATACTTGTAAAGGCGGCCAAGCCCCTGTCTGCAAATGGTTTTAAGGTAATAATAGCGGGAGCAGGACCATATATTGGTGAGCTTATAACATTAAGCAAAAGAATAGGAAACAGAAACGTTATTTTTGCAGGTTTTATAAAAGATGAAGATATCCCGCTTTATTATTCTGCTGCGGATATTCTATGCAATCCCTCCACTTTTGAGACGCAAGGAATAGTAGATTTGTATGCATCATTTTATAAAATACCTATACTTCTGCCGGAAAATAGTGCGCAAGAGGAAATGCTTAATTATGCAAAATGCGGAGAAAAGTTTAACGCGCATAGTGTAAAGGATTTGGTGGAAAAGGCCAATTTAACTTATGGAAATATAACCAAGTATAGTTTTGGAAGAATAATAAAAGAGTTTGATATAAAGAGAACTGTTGATAAACTTGTGACCCTTTATAATAAAATTTAGATGCTTAACTATTTAATACTAAAAATACTTTTATGATTATGAATAAAGCATTAAAGGATTTGACGATTTTGATTTTTTTGGTAATTTCTGTGATGTTTTTAGTAGGCAATGCTCATGCTTTAAAAGTAAGTCCAAATTCCATAACAGTACAAAGCAACGCAGTTTCATATTTTAATTTTACTTTTTACAATAATCAAAATACTACACAAAATATATCTCTTGATGTTGGCAGAGCTTCAATCATATACTCAGGTTATTTTGATAGTATAGGTGCTTTCCCCCAGGTATTTCAACTTCTTCCCGGCCAAACAAAAACAGTTTTGTTTTCTTTTGAATCCAAGAGTGTCTTCTTTTCTTATCCAATATCAATGCAAATACCTTACAGTGCAAATGGAGTAGAAAGTTACTTTAACATAAGTACGGCTATAATCCCGATAACTAAGACTTCTATATACCTGTATTCAATAAATTCTTCAAAGTCATTCTACCCATACAATACAATTTACTTTCAAGTAAACATAATGAATTCCCTCGATCAGACAGGCTTAATACTTCCTTTTGTTTATAATCTTTCTACCCAGGGAAAACTTGTTTATTCCGCTTCAAAAAATGAGGTTATCAGTAACCTTGGCTTAAATACATTTAATTTTACAATGCCAATAAATACACTAAGTCCTTTGTTACCTCCTGGGAACTATTACATATCTATCTATACAAATTATAACAAAAATTCATCAGCACTTTACTTCCCAGTTAAAATTCTGCCGTATTATAAGCCCATAATTAGTAAAAAATCAAGTTTTAACTTGTTGGGAGGAAGTGCGTCCGTAACCGTGAAAAATGAAGGAAACGTGCCTATAAACAAGAGCGATGTAAATTTGACCGTAAATGGATTTAATTCATTGTTTTTAGTGGGTAAATCCTCATCCAATGGCTCTGCAGTTTTAGTTAATCATTCGATAGAGCCTTCAATAAACTTTTTGTTGCCCGGTCAAAGCATAACACTTAGCTATTCCATTTCTTACTATCCAATTTATCTTATAGTTCTGATAATAATCCTAGCATTTGTTATATTCTTTTACTTTAACAGGAAGGTAGTGCTTAAAAAAGAGGTTATAGAGCATAAAGCGGTAGATGGTTTCATAGACGTTAAAGTTGCATTAAGGCTTAAAAATGTATCCAGAAAGAAAATATACAGCATAGAATTGGAGGATGAGATACCTCCAAATTCATTGAAAATAGCAAAGGCAGGCCAGAAAGAGGGCAAGATAACAAAGCATGGGAATAGTATGCTGATATCTTGGAAAGAGGAGGAACTTAATCCAAATGACGAGATTATAGTAATGTATGAAGTGAAGAGCAAGGTAGGGATAGTAGGAAACTTTGAATTAGGAAAGGCAAATGTAAAGTTTGATTTTAACGGGAAAAGCTATAAAAAAGTATCAAATTCGTTAGTTCTTCATATTAAGGCTTAATTTTAAAAGAGTATTAAAAACAAATAAAACTTTAAATAGTTGTAGCTGATTTTTTAAAGAATACAAGCCCCGATAGTCTAGTGGTCTAGGATAGTGCCCTGTCACGGCATTGACGCGGGTCCGAATCCCGCTCGGGGCGCTTGGTTTTTAGTTCGTATTCCCCTTTGGGTAGATATCTGTAATGACTATCAATAAATGCCGGTTCTTTGTAGAATAGAAAAGCATAATACCCATTAAACGCTTAAAGAAGGCATTTAAATTAGTTATTTCAATAATCTTATATGGCTAAAGTACACTTCTCAAAAGTAATACGCTCTTTTTATAAGCTATGGAAAAAAGTTTAAAACTTGGACAATTTCCTTTCTATGACCCCTTTTTTATTAGTGATAAAAGCACGAATTTCATACATAAATATATAGCTACAATCAAAAAATTGGAAGCAGAGTTTAATGAGGATTACATATGCAAAGCAACAAATTTTATCTTGAATTATCCAAATGTGGAGCTTTCAGACATTTTAAATGGTGTAATAAAGGTACCAAAAAACGAAAAAAAGCTTAAAATATCTGGTCTTGAAAATCTTCTTTGCATATTGGAAAGAATAGACCCTCCATTAAAGAAGAAAGATGTAGAATCTGTGCTGAACAGCATTGACGACGAAAATGATGATTTATATCGCTTACGAAACGGGGAGAAATTGAAAGATTTTCTGTCAATAATAAACAAAAAAACATACAAATATAAATTAGATGTTTTCTCTCCTTATGATACAAAAGACAAGATAGTTGAATGGGCAGAGAAGGTTGCTATTTGCTGGAGTTCAGAGGATGCGGAGGAGTACAGCAGCGGATACGCAAATGATATAAAAGAATATGGTGGCACTATCATATTTACGATAAAGCGGGGCAAAAAACCAGTCCTTTTTGGCAGGGAGTTTATAGGTATAGACGGGAGCGGCAGAGCATATCTTTTCATAGATAATCTAGAGGGGTTTGGCTACAAGCATTTTTTGTCGGATTGGGTAAAAGGCGATCCAGGGGCATTTAAAGTCGCACTTGCTGCATCATTTTTTTTCGCAGAAAAGATGGGCTGCGAATATGTAGTTGCTGGAGATGAAGGAGCTGGGGAGGCTTTTGTATCCATGGGCACCAGTAAAAGAAGAGTTACTTCTCGGGGAAAAAATATAAAAGTAGGGTACCCTGCCAGTAATTTTCCAGCAAAAGGTAAGGAGATTAGATGTCTTTCTTTTGACCAGGAAAAATATCATTATATGAGACTTGTTTGATTTTTATTTTCAAGCGTTTCTATAAACCTTTATATTTTAACAGTGTAAATCCAATAGATGAATACTTCAATTCAATCCAGAGATATCGGCCGTCTTTCTGAAATAGCAGTTTCATTCAAGTACCAACTTAAGTCATATCTAAGAACAAGACGGTTTCTTGCCTTAGCAATAGTTGTGGCACTGATATCTATAGCGGTGTTTGTCGTAGAAGCCCACGTTGGTGTAAGTGCGATAAATGCAGAGTATAGTAATGCTTCAAATTATCTTTACAGTTTTATGCAGAATATCACTTTTGTAGTTGTTATAGTGGCCGCATTTTTCGGCGGCAATGCCATATCCACAGACTTCGCATCAAATTATAGTTACTATATATTGGTACAACCTGCCAGGAGGAGCTCTATTTTAGTGGGAAGATACTTAGCGGCATTGTTAGCTTCTTTTTCAATAATCTTGATATACTACCTTTTCGGGGCTGTAGCTTCTCTTTATTTCTTTTCTACTCTGCCTACCGTTTTCGCTTCTTCTATCGGATTGGTAGCGCTTTTCGTACTTTCGATACTATCATTCGCATTTTTCCTAAGCTCCTTATTTAATAATCCTCAAACTAGTACCGTTGCAGTCGTAATTCTTTTAATAGTCGTCTTACCAATAGCCTCAAGCGTTCTCCAAAGCTTTTTGTCAGTAGAACCTTGGTTCCTTGTGAATTATGGAGGGCAGGTAGTTTATAGCATTTTTTCAACGCATTTCGTTCACTTCTCACAGTTAAAGATCCCTACAAGAGGAGCAGAGTTTACAATAACTCAATATGAACCTTATACACTGGAAGGGATAGAAATAATGCTTGGTTATATCATAATATTCTTCATAGCAAGCATATTCATGTACAAGTATAAAGAGGTAAAGGGATAATGGACATAGAAGTAAAGAACCTTACAAAAAGATATGGTGATAAGATAGCATTGGATAATATCTCGTTTTCGCACAAAGGTAAAGGCGTTATCGGCTATTTGGGTCCAAATGGAGCGGGTAAAACTACTACCTTCAAGATACTTGCAGGCCTGCTTAAACCGACATCAGGTTCCGTTTTTGTAAATGGCTTTGATGTCAGAAAAGATCTAAAGAGCGTGCTTTTGAGCATAGGGGCTGTTATAGAGTCTCCCGAACCTGACAAAGCACAGACAATAAAAGAAGCGCTAACTATGTCTGCAGAGTTCAACGGTCTTTCTAAGGCAGATATCGATAAGCAGATAAACAAATACGGAAAGCTTCTTGAACTTCCGCCTTTGAATTTAAGAGTAGGAAGACTGTCTAAAGGGCAGAGGCAAAGAGTTTCTCTAGTGTCAGCTCTTATTCCTGAGCCAAGTATACTTCTATTAGATGAACCAACGAGTGGTTTAGACCCTGCAGAACGGCTTAAATTTAAGAAATTGGTTTTGTCCTTGAAAAAAGACAGGTTAATTCTGATAAGTTCACATGTAATACAGGAAATAAAAGAAGTATGCGATGATATAATCTTCATAAATAACGGGAAAATAATGAAACAGGATACTGTAAAAAACCTGCAGAAGAGGTATAAGAATCTAGAAGGCGCATATATGAAAATAGTCGGAAGCTAGAATATTATAAATATTAAAAGTATTTATATAAGTATAAATCATTTTAAAGTAATAAATATGGAGGTGTTATGGGAATAAAACAAAAACTTTCTGCATTGATAAGTGGCGGCGCAGGTGTAGGTTTGCTTGCAGCAGGAGGAGTTGAGGAGGCAAAGGCTGAGAGCTACTATAATCAGTATAATAGTCTTTATAACCTTGATTGGAATAGACTTTACAGCACATGGGAGAATCCTAGAAATGCTTTACGGTGGGAGTATCCAACGCTGCCGCAGCTTAAAACCGCGTTTAATACCGCTTTTAATCAATATTACGGTTACCTTCTTTCAAAAGCCGCGCCATATCAGACAGATGCCACTGTGCTTTTTGGGTTAGGTGCAGCCGCAATTGCTGCTTCAGCCTATTTTTTGTATAAATCTAGAAAGCAGTCAAAACTTGAAAACGCGTCTGCGAAAAAAGAGTAGTTTTTTTTGGCCATTTATTTCAAATGGCCTTATGTTTTTAAATCTTGATTTCTTAGTATAATAATGATAATTGAGAAGGTAAAAGGCGTAAGAGACTTTATAGGTGTAAAGGCAGTTTTAAGGCAACAGGCGCTAGAAACAATACGAAAATCCTATGAGTTGTTCGGCTTTGAACCAATAGAGACGCCTTCATTCGAGTATTTATCACTTTTTACCAATAAATCCGGTCCTGAAATAGAGTCGCAGCTTTATTCGTTCGAGGACAAAAAAGGAGAGAAACTTGCATTGAGGCCTGAGCATACTATATCCAAATTAAGGGTTGTCTCTGGAAACAAATCTCTTGTTTTTCCACTTAGAGCTTATAGCATAGGAAATGTGTGGAGATATGAAGATACTAAAAAAGGCAGGTGGAGAGAGTTTATACAGGCAGATATAGACGTGTTCGGCTCTTCAAATTTAGTGTATGATTCTGAGGTTATAGCATGCATAGACTTTGCGCTGAAAAAGCTTGGCATAAAAAATTACAAGATAAATGTAAGCAACAGGAAGATTCTTACGTCTTTAATGGAAAATCTACAGGTAGAAGCAGAAAAAATTGTGCAGGTTTTAAGGGAAATTGACAAGATGAATAAAGTAGGAGTTGAAGAGATTACTAAAAGAATAAGTGATTTAATAGGGAAAGAAAAAGCAGAAAAAGTAAAGGATTACCTTAATGGAAAAGAAGTAGCCGAACTTGATGGCATAAAGGAAGTAGATTATCTAATGGCAGACCTAAAGAAGGCTTATGGTATAGAAGGAGTGTACTTTGACAGGTCATTAGTGCGAGGGCAAGATTACTATGATGGTAGCATATTTGAATTTGAATTTACGGAAGGGGAACTAAAGGGAGTAGTACTTGCCGGTGGCGGTAGATATAATAAAATCAGTAAGAACTTCGATGCAGATTTTGCCATAGTTGGCGGAGCCATAGGCTTTGATGTAATAATGGAGGTTTTGACGGCAAATTACAAAAACGAATTTTACAATAGCTTCTGCGTTCTAAGCGTAGATAACATGGACAAAGCAAGAGAAATAGCTGCGGATTTAAGAAAAGCGGGAATAACTACTGATGTTTTATTAGATGAAGTGTCGCTTTCAAAAGGTTTGGATTACTGCAATTCAAAAAAGATTAAATACGCGATAATAGTAGGAAATAGAGATCTGCAAGAAAATCTTGTCACTGTTAGGGATCTTGAAAGCAAAAGAGAAATGAAATTTAATGTAAGTTCTATAGTTGATGAAGTCAAAAATTTATTTTAATATAAAGTGATAGATTTAAATACAATAAATTTCAATATACAAAAATGCAAAAGAGCGCATTCGCTGGAGAGTCTTCGATTTTTTCAATATACTCATGGCGCTTCACTTTTTCTTTATATCCGATTAAGACAAACTAATACGCCCGGATGATTTCTGTCATTTTTTCAGATTTTGTTTGGGCGAAGGTTAAAATCTAATTTTTATTTAATTTCCATATGGTTACTATTGAATAATTTGGTGAAAGGCGAATTGTGAAAAGGAATATGTCAATATCAGAAAATAACCGTTTTATGAAGGTATTTGGTACAAAATTTGTAAATTTTATTAAAAACTTAAGTAAAAATTTAGAATTTTTTGAAGAAAAAGTATATAAAGGAAATGGATTCCTATATATGTTGGGGGTTAAATAATATGGTAGAAAAAACTTCGTTTGGACAAAAAGTTAGTTTAGATGAATTTCTGATGTTAAGTAAAGACAAGCCAGAGTTATTCTATAATGCAAATCAGAGGGCATTGGCTGCAATTGAGTCATATGGCAGAAAAGATGGCAAATGGCAGTTTCTTGTAAGGCAGCCAAATGATCAAAGAAACATAAAAACTAGATATGATTCAAGTGACTTCGCCGAAGAGTTTGTTTCTTTTCTTAAAAGGGCAGCAAGAAATAGTGACATGAAAAACAAACTTACAGTAATAATCTCCCCACCAGGTGCAGGTAAAAGCGAGTTTCTTAATACTTTGGCAGAGACCTTGAGGGTTTATTCTGAAGGAACAGGAGTGCAGTATGTTTTAAAATTAGATTTAGATTCACTCGAAAATAATCCAGCATTGAACGTGCTGACAGAAGAGCAAAAGCAAAAGTTTTTGCAGGACGTTCATTCTCAATTGGGCTCCAGAGGAAAAAGAAAATTGACGTTAGGCGAAAACATACAGGATGAAATCTACTTATTACAGAAAAGGCCTGGCTCTTCTAAAAAAACAAAGATAGAAGAACTTATAGAAAGTATGGACAAACAAGACAGTGAATACTGGACAGTACCTACTATAAACAAGAGAGGGGCGGTTAGTTCTACTCTTAGCAAGGTAAAAGGAACGCTTTCAGATTCTCTCGGCCAATTTATTTTGAAAGACCATAAGCCCGATCATGAGAAGATACAGAGCATAATTGAAAAACTTGTAAGCGTGGAACTGGCAAGTGACGATGATGTTATCCACATATCAGAGCCGGTTGTTGCAGCAGACGACCAGCATTTGGATTATAAAGGGATATTTGGAGGAAGAATGTTCTACAGGATACTGAATGAATTGGGCGGAGATAACTCGAATGTTTTGGCGTACGATTTTGGTATACTTGGCAGCCAATCAGCCCCTTCCCCAAGAGGAAATATAATATATATAAGTGAAGTTCTTAAAGGTTCTTCATCTTTTGCAAATTCCCTTTTGGACTTCGTACAGGATACAAGAACAAAGGTGTCCCCATCCTTTAAAGAGTCCTTTGACGCAATAATGATAGGAACCACAAATATGGACGACTACAAAAAAATAGCTGATAGTATAAAGCCCTACCTTCTGCGTAGGTCGAATATAATTGTGTTTAGGTCTATGACGAAGCTTTCCGATGCTGAAACTGCATTGGAGGATATATATAGGCATGCAGCGAAGGAGCTGAACATGCATTACCCTCCGCATCTATTAAGAATGTTATCTAGGATATGGGTAGAAGCAAGTATTTCCCATTATGATAATATCCCCCTCAAAGATAAAGCCGATATATATAATGGAGTTTTCGTGCCAGAAATAAAAGTATCCCTTCAAGACATACTAAGAGAAGCAACACAGAAGCCAATTTTGGAGCTGGAAGAAGGAGTAAAACTTGGCATACCTTACGACGACATGGTAAAATCACCTTCAAAACTGCTTTCTTATGCGAACTTCAGCAGAAAAATGGGCGTAGAAGCAGGCTATATACCTAAGGAAGAGCTCAAGGAAAAGGTGTGCCTTGGAACAATACTTGACAGTTCGAACGGTACAAGATACATCGAAGACTTTCTGAATACTATGGAGGATCTATCGCCAGAAACAAAGGCGAGAGTGCAGCCTAGGGAAAAGGGAGAAGGCAGTACCATAATCCAGGATGCATACGATGAAATAAAAAGGATGATGAAAAATGATGTATCAATGGTCGAATACGGGTCAGAGAAGGTGCAGGATCTCGTAAATAAGTACGTTATAAACGTGTACTACATAAAAAAGACCGGCGAAGAAAATGACAAAAAAGTAAGGGTTCCAATGTTTGGAACTGTACAGCCTATTGACTACAATTTTGTTACGGATCTTGAGAAAAGGGCAAACTTGAGGAGCGATGTACTGCGCGAAAGTATTTACAGTATAATAAACGATGCTTCTATCGCCAACAACAAGAAAAGTATAGATGAGCTTGTAAAGGTACTTACACCCACGATAATTGAGAGACACCCACAGCTTACGGCAGGGATAGTAGACAAACTAAGTGCATCCGTAGCTGGAACTGCCACTGAACTTGACCAAGAGAGGATAATAAGCAAGTTGATTGATATTGGTTACTGTAAACAATGCGCCAGTGTTGCCTATCATCTTTTTACAGATAAATAGGTCTAATTTATGGAGAGTATTGGCCTTGAACGCCTAGTGGAAAGCGAGGAGGAAAGTACCGTAGACCTTATCAGGAAAAGCGTAATTTCTGAAAAGGCTTTCGATGGCATATACGGAATAAAGGACGTGAAGGAAACACTTATGAGCGCCCTGGAACAGGCATCGTTTATTTCAAGACAAGGTTACACACCACTACTGTTGTTGATTGGTCCAAGCGGAAGTGGGAAAACTGAAATTATAAACAGCATTGTAAAGGCATACAAAAAATATTCTATAGACCATGAAATTTTTACATTGAATATAAACGGTACAAAATGTCAGTACAACGAAAATCCATATAACATATACAGGTCTGTCCTTCCACTCGACCTAAAAAACGGAGGGTCTACAAAAACAATGAATCACAAAAGGCCAGAAATATGTTATCAATGTGAGCATAAATTGGAGGATGTCCTGGAAAATAAAACAATAAACACTAAAAACATAAAATTGGACAGAATTTTTCCAAGGTCTTCTATAGTTGAATTTGGAGACAGCTTCCTCCTTCCTTCATTTATACAAGTAATAATGAACTCTAACAGGTCTGTCCTAACAATAAGTGCGGATAAAAGCAGATTGGAAGATATAAATCCGAAGGTCTTCCAGCTTTTAAACAACATATACGATAATAATTTCTCTGATTTGATAGGAAACAGGATACCTTTGGATAGTTTGATAATAATGCACAGTAACGAAACGTTTATGGAACTGACTGAAGAAAGGGAAAGAGAATCACGACCGTTGCTCGAAAGGATAATACGCGTTGATGTCAGACGCAATCTTTCATATTCGGAGGAAAAAAGGCTTGCCGTTGAAGCTAGAATACCGGTTAAAAATATGGTTCCAAAGTTTCTGGAGTACATTACAAAATTGAACGTATTATCAAGAATTTCCGGCAGTGAAATTGACGAAGCAGATAATGACAAGATCGATAACATCCTGGAGCTGCTTGATTATTATGATTCATCAAATTTAAAGGAGTTTGAAAGGAAGATGACACAGTCAACATCGAATTTTTTGGGTAAGCTACTTCCGGATCACGATTCTTACGTTTCAAAGAAGGATTTTGAAGAAAGCAGGTACTTAAGAGACGCTGCGTACCAGATAATATATGAGGCGGGTAGATATAAAAGTGGTTGGACTTCAGGCATATCCTCCAGAGCTATAAGTAGTATACTTGATTTTAATTATAGCTCAAATAAGCCAAAAGATTCTCTTTTGTTTTCGGATATAGTGCGTTATCTTGATAACAACCAAGAAAAGATTGGGGAAGATGTATATGAAACAATAAGAGGATATATGGATTCTGTCATAACAAATGATGTGAGATTTGAAATAGATTATGCTTTGCTTTCATTCTATTCAGGTGAACATTTTCAGGATTACACAAGAACTATCTCAGAATATGTAGATTCAATGCTTTCAGTAAACCCCTCCCAGGGATTCAGAGATACGAATGGTTATCTTGCAGAAGCGGGCAGATATTTCGATATAGACGGTCTAAAAAATCAGGTAAATGCATTTAAGTTAAAAAAAGTGTCTCTGCAGACGGTAAATTACAAGACAAGATTTGAAGATCTTCTGCATTTTCTTCTGTCAGCAGACAAAGACCTCATAAAAAAGGAGAATAAATTTAAGGATTTTATAGGAGAAACAGGAAAGGATATAGATAGAAACTCTGAACTCTACTCCTATATAAAGAATTTCCTGATTACAAAGCGCGGTTATTTCAATGAAGCAGTAGAAGAAGCATTTAAAATATACAAGGAGGGAACTTTGTTTTATGACGAGTGAATTGGGGGATGCAGAAGATAAATATAGAAGGAAGATTGATGAGGAAGACGATCTTATCCTTACTTCTACGGATATACGTGATATAAATGATGGGCAAACCGTTATAAAGACCATACCTGTTAAGATAAACCCTATGATATCATACAATGGCCTTGGTGGAAATGGCGAGGGGGATGGCGAAGGAGACGGGGATGATAATGATGGAGAAGGGGGCAATGGCAAGAATTCAAAGGTACGGGTAGGTGTGGATCAAAGGAGGCTTAAGCAAATGATGGAAAACTGGGGGCTTTCTTTTTCTAAACCAGGTAAGAAGGATAAAAAACTTTATAGTTTATTGACTGCTGAGAATGGTGTTGACGAAAATCAAGAAAAAACAATAGAGGCAATGCTCGATCGGCAGATGGCAACAGGTTATTTTGAAAAGAATGGTTTCAAAGTGGATGTGAGAGACGAGGACATGCGTTATAACTTTATTGAAGAAAAAATGGTTCCAAATTTATCGGCTACGTTTATTATAATGAGAGATGTAAGCGGGTCCATGGACGCATATGGCGAGTTTTCTGCTACAATTGCAGGTTTGATAGAGTTTTGGCTAAGACAAAAATATGAAAACACTGTGAAAATAAGGTATTTGGCGCATACTACCGAGGCATTTGAATTCGATCCGCGTAAAAAAGAAGATTTTTACAAGCTTGTAGCGAACGGTGGAACCTCATTTGAGCCTGCCTACAAATTGGTTATGGATATGATGGACGGAAGTTTATATAATTCAATGTCCCCTTACAAGGAAAAAATAGAATATGAGTCTGAGGATGTTTTCCTGCTGCACATAACAGATGGGGAAAATTCAGATGATAACCGCGCCCTTTATAATACACTTAAAAAACTGCTACCTAGGCTTACAAAGGCATTTTACCTACAAGTAGGCAGTGATTCAGATGGTTTTTATAAAATGATAAACTCCATTGAGAAGGGAAAAGTCAGCGAGGTAAAATCGGGCAATAACGTTTCTTATGGAAACGTGAAAAAAGTGCTTGATGCTCTTTTAAATTAATATGGCAAAGAAACCACTTGATAACTTGCTGGTAGATGGAAAAGAAATAAAAGTAATAGCCACGCACGGGTCCGTAATAGACGAAAAATATACAGCAGAAGCAAGAAAAATAGCATCGTTCATGATAGACAAACTAGGCCTTTCATTTGGTAATGTAGAATTTAAGATACTTGATAATGAAGAGTTCGCAGAAAAGGTTGCTCTTTATGGTACACCTCTGCCTACGTGGGAGGCGGGCCAGGAGAAGATAATACAGGAGAACAACATGAAATACCGGCAAGGGGTTTTGTACGAGATGGTCGGGCACAAGTTTTATAATCCTCTAGAAAAGGAGGAATATACTTCAGTTTACATAAACCAAAACGACACTTATGATGAGGTGTTAAGTGTGATGGCTCATGTGTACGGGCACTTGCATATAGAATATAACAATAGACTTGCAAAAAGCATAAAATCTAATTCAAACAAGCATGCTTATTACAGAGACAGGTACAGAGAAATAGAGAGTAGACTTGATATAAAAACCGTCGAAAAAATGTACGATTACTCACAAACACTAAGTGGGCTTATTGACATGTTCCCAGATTTTCATACGAATAAAAAGAACGATTATTACAGTAAGGATGAAACCTATCCAGAAGAAGATATTTACGATGTTTATAAATTTACGCTTGAAAATATAAGGTTGAATCCCTGGGAGAAGGAGGTGCTAGAAATAGTTTATGATATAAATCAAATTATGAAGGGGGCAAGGATAAAGATACTGCATGAGGGTTTTGCAACTTTTGTTGAAGACAAATATGTGGAAGAAGTAGCAAAATATGATATGGATACGGCATTCAAGATGAGGAAAGGGGTACTCCAAGTAGCAGACGTTCTATCCCCAGCGCAACTTCCTTATTATCTTGGTTTTAGACTGTTTAAGGACGTAGAAAAACGGTGGGACGAAGGTAGGCACGGCACACTTTATGACTTGCTTTCCGAAGAGGAAAAAAGAAATTATATGAAGAAGGAAAATAGAGGGTTATCCGAGATATTGGAAATAGCAAAATCCTACACAGATTGGGAGTTTATATTCTCTTATGCCGACCTTAATTTTTTCAAGTCTTTAGTCCAAGAGATAGAAGAAAAGACTAATACGATTATAGAGAATCTTTACGGTGGGAAATATCCCAAAGATATAATAGATATGATAAA
>JAJZOB010000022.1 GCA_021852135.1 Nanobdellota archaeon | reverse complement strand
AAGAAGGAGTAGTTGCCGTCATCGAAAAGAAACGAATGCTCAAACTGTGATACTAAACCATTGTCCCTTTCCTTTAAAACATTAAATTCATGCAATGACCCCGCAGCCACTAAATTTCTTATTTCTATTTCTGCCAGCCTTCCAAATTTGTTTATTATCCATCTTTTTGCAAACGGCAGTTCATTGTACTCCTCTGCAATGTATTTTATTATCTCTCTGCCAAGTGTGCTTCTTACGTTTTTATTGGCAATCAGCTGATAAATCTGCACTTCTGTGCTGTCTATTACGTATCCTCCGCCATTTGTTGCAAAAGGTTCCACTGCAACTACTCCTTCTTTTCTTAAAAAAGATCCAGTATAATTCTTTGAATTGGAAATAAATTCTCCTTCATGCAAACTATACCTACCAATTCCATGCCCCCCTAGGTTGACTATCGGAGAAAAACCAAAACTGCTTATTTTATCGTCTATCACCCTGCTTATCTCATTTACAGATATTCCAGGTTTTATTACTGTAATCACAGCATTCAACGCTTCTTTAGTGGCACTGACTAGCTTGTTTTCGTCTTCGCCTACTGCAACTGAAGCGGCCGTGTCCGAAAGATAACCGTCAACGCTTGCCCCCACATCGACTTTAACTATATCCCCTTTTTTCAGCTCCGTTTTATCGTCATATTTAGGAGTATAATGCGCTGCAATTTGATTTATTGATATATTTGGCGGGAAAGAAGGTTTTGCTCCTCTCTCTAAGGTTCTCTTTTCGATGGCTTCTGCAATGTCAAGAAGCTTTGCGCCTGGAACGCATAAAGAGATACCAAGCTCCCGTATTTCCTTGCCTATCCTACCTGCTAATAACCATTTTTCCCTTTCTTCGCTTTCCATTAAGCAGCTAATTTAATACTGCTTCTTCATCTATGAAGCTTCTTATTTTATCCAAGAAATTTTTGCTTATTCCGTTATTTTCTATAACTATGAAAACAAGCTTGGTTTTTTTCTCTCTTGCTATTGAAGAAGTAAAATGTACGAATCTTAATATTTCATTCTCCGAGTTATATATAAGAAATGAAGTTATAGAATCTATTATTAAGAATATTTGACCTTCTTTCCTGAGTAATCCTTCAATATTTATGCTTATCTCCGTTAGATCTCCCGGTGATTTTATGAATAAACATTTACTATTAGAAACTGCATCTTGAATTATTGGGGCAGTTACTGAGTCTATAATAAAGTAATTATCTAACTTTACTGATTCAAACCTTTCCTCTATAGACTTAAAAGGGAGACTAGATGTAACATAGATTAACTTGAACCCCTTATTCTTTATCCTAGAAAGAAGCTCCACTGCTGCTTCATCCAATTTGGACCTTTCTTTTACGAAGAGCATGCCTACCCCATCATCCGTCATCCTCTCTATAAAACTATTATCAAATTCGTGTTCCATTTAACTTTCAGTGATATTATAATAGCTAATTATAATATTAATAGTATTATTCTCTATAAAAACCCTTCAAGTGAATTATTTTTCTTACCAAGAACGTCGTCAGAGGAATAACCTATAACTTCCAGTATCTGAAGGACAGAAGGCAAAACTTGTTTGAATACATAGTAATCAGGGTCATATTTTATGCCATTCTTTCTTGCAATATCATAAAGAACCGCTTTTTCAGACACACTTTCGTTGCTTTTCCCTTTTGCTATTATATATTTTATAGTGTCCCCACTTACGAATTTCATGCCACTTTTTTCAACTGCTGAAATGTGCCTATTTGTCTGCTGATAAGAAGAAGGATCTTTTCTCAACCTAGTAAGAATAACTAATTCCTCCAAATCTGCTTTTCCCTGTTTTATTCTTTCTATAGTGTTTTTTACGGTTGAGATAGCGCCTGCTTTGTCGTTTTCTAAGAGGATCTTTTTAAGCACTTCCTTCTGCAGGTTCTTTGCTATAATAGCCCAATCTCTTCTAACAGATTGAAAACCTTTTATCGTCAAATTGCCATCAAAATCCGACATTGCATATTTTTTCTTTGCGCCTATTCCTCCTTTTGAACTTACAAATATTACACGCGCATAAAACCCCTGTAATTCCAACTCCATCGGCTTTGGAAGTTTACTATTTATTTCAGATATAAACTCGTTTACTTTTTGCTTGTTATCGCAAAACTGCATAAAAGCTGAATCCGTATCAGCATACAATACTTTAAATCCATAGGAAGAAGCGGTAGATATCACTTCCTGTACGTATTTTCTTCCCAATGAGGTTGTTACACCCGCACAATCGAAACAATACCACCTTGAATTATAATACCCTAAATATCCATAAAACCCGTTTGCTATCAGCTTTAAAACCAAAACTCTGGCATTTAATTGCTTGTTATCCTTCTCAATTTTAAGTCTGTCTTTTGCCTCAAATCTAAGTTTTATAACTTCATCAAGTACAGAAGGTATCAAGCCAAATCTTTCCTCCTTTGATAAAAATATTGTTTCTGAGTTATTGTACTTTATAGTAGACGGACAAATATTATGGGATACAATTATGCTTGGATAAAGACTACGAAAATCCACGACAGCAATATTTTCATAGAGCCCTGCAGTAGGCTGAAAAACGAATGCTCCTATGTTTACCTTTTTTATCCTGTCATTTACCTGAAAATCAGACGGCTTGTTCGGTATCAGCTCGTTTTTTAGTAGGGCCTTCTTTATTATCAGCTGCTCTACAACCGAACCCGTAGTCATCCTTGAAACATCAGCAAACGTTTGTCCAATTAGTTTATTGAGCTCAGATATCAATGGCAAAATAATATCGAAAATTAAAAGTGTAATGTTTGAATCCTGTATGCAGTAATTGCATAATTCGGTTGCGAGTTTCCCGTCAGTAAAAACCTCATTTATTATATCCCAGTCAAACTCTCCTTTTCTTTCTCCAGTCATTTCAGCGGCTACTTCTCTGAGAGTAAGAACTTCCGTTTTAAGATTGTATATTGAATATATGTTTCTTATAAAATTGAGTATATCAACGTGGGAAATCCCGTTTATCTCTGCTATTTTTCTTTTTTCTCCTTTTATCTTTAGTTCGAAACCGTTTATCATGAACTTTATCCCAAGTATCTTTGCCCTCTCAGAAATGTAAGGCATGTCAAAGGAATCAGAATTGTATCCTATAATTACATTGAAATTGTTTGAAGAAAGCAACTCGGAAAGCCTCAAAATCAGCTCTTTTTCATCTTTTACCTTTATTATGTTATCTCCATCGGCATTAAGCCATGTGATGCATTTTTTCAACCCTTTACTCACCACTGAAACTGCAATTATTGGATCAGATTTTGGATTAGGAAAAGACCTCTTTGAAAAAGTCTCTATATCCAAAGAAGCCACTTTCATAGGAAAATTCCCTATCCCCTCATTCTTTATATTTTGAATGTAATCTCCCTCTGAATCTATGCTCAAGCGATTAAAAGTGCCTAGTCCTTTATCAAGTATATACCTCCTGTAAAACGGTATGTCTGCTTCGTAGGTAGGAAAACTAAGCTGCTTTATCTTCGGTACATCTTCTGGCAATTTGGTAAATACCTGCAGTAACTTTACCTTTTCTCCCAGTCTGTATTTTTCTACTTCCCTGAAAGAATCTATAAAAGACAAACTGCCAACTGTTTTTTTGAATGTTTCTTCTTCGGCATATACATAACAGTAAGGCTTGAAATTTCTATCATAGAATATTCTTCTTTCCAGTTTATAATCAATGCAGAAAAGCCTTATTACTGGAGAATTTTCTATCACTGTGTAATCAACATCTACGAGAAAATAACTCTCAGCCATACAAATTATAGCAAGTATATGTAAAAAAGGTTAACTTATTTTGTAGTTACTGCCTTTGCAAGGTTTCTTGGGTGGTCAGGGTCTATATGTTTTGCTATAGAAACATAGTATGAAAGAAGCTGTGATACTATTACCTGAGGAACAAAACTAAATATTCCTGCAGGCTGTGATCTTATTAGGAAATCAAATACCTCTAGCTTCTCATTTGCTATCCCGATTATTTTCCCGTTCCTAGCTTTTATTTCCTTTAAATTGTTTATTTCTCTGTCTTTAAACCTGTCTGATACCAATGCTATGGAGTATGTTCCCCTCGATATAAGGGCAAGTGGCCCATGTTTGAACGTTGCTGAATCTATGGACTCTGCATGTATATATGTTATTTCCTTCATCTTCAATGCGGCTTCCATCGCTGAGATGTAATCAATTCCTCTTCCAAGGAAGAACAAGTTCTTTTCCCCTTTTATGGCAGATGCTGCTTCTTTTACTGCATGATAAACTGAGGGAACAAAAAGATTGTAGAGATTTATATTCAAAAGATTGAGATCGTTCAATGCTTCCTTTTCTTCTCCTTCAGAAAACATGGCTATAAGGCAGGAAAGTATTGCCGACATAGTAAATGTTTTTGTTGCCGCAACGCCTTTTTCATGACCAGCATTTATATTTATGAAGTAATCTACGGAATTTGCAAGCGTGGAACCCTCAGTATTAATTATACCTATCTTCTTGTTTTCCTTTATCACTGGAAGTGCTTCTATCATGTCCATAGTTTCCCCGCTCTGTGATATTATTATAAAAATGTCTTCTTTGTCTATTGTCTTTGAATAGTTCAAAAGATCTTGGGGCTGTACGGCAACCGCATCCCTTCCAAGGTCTCTAAAAAGACTGGCAGCTAGAAGTGCAACGTGAAACGAAGATCCTGATCCGACAAGAAACACCTTTTTAGACAAAGAAACCGCTGACGCCGCATTTTTAAGGTATGAAAGGTCAGAATTCATAAGCTTCGAAATAAGAGCCTGTTGCTCCATTATCTCCTTCATCATAAAATGCCTGTATTTGCCTTTATCTACGTCTGAAACCGAAAAATTCACCTCTCTTATTTTATGCTTCCCAAAGTTATTAGATTTGATAACCTTAAAACCTGTCTTGCTTATAGATATCACATCTCCGTCGAAAAGGTATACTACTTTATTTGTATGCTTTATAAAAGATGGCACATCGCTTGCAACAAACATGCCATTTTCCTTCAAGCCTAGAACAAGCGGAGAACCGTTTTTTACCGCAATGATGTTATCCGTTAAAGAGTTCATAACGACAAACGAAGAGAATCCCTTTATATTTTCCGCTGCTGAAATGACTGCATCTTCGAAGCTTTTTCCATTTTTCAGTTCTTCCTCTATCAAATGTGGTATAACTTCTGTATCAGTCTCAGAAGAGAATATGTGATCTTTTAAACCACCCTTAAGTTCCTGAAAATTCTCTATTATGCCATTGTGAACGACTGCTATTTTTCCGCTACAATCCAGTAAAGGATGGGAATTTGCCTTTGTAACACCGCCATGTGTGGCCCATCTAGTATGTGCTATGCTCTTATTTGAGCTCTCATTGCTTATCCCGTAATTTT
>JAJZOB010000041.1 GCA_021852135.1 Nanobdellota archaeon | reverse complement strand
ATTTATAAACGTCTTATCTAATATAATGGATTTAGGGAGTATTGGGTTTTTGATAATCTCGGGTTTACTCATATCTACCGCTATTCTAATGGTCTTTACCAAGAATCTTATACATTCTCTTCTTTACATGTTCATGTTTGTTATATCAGTAACGGCAATGATACTCTACTTAAATGCCGTTTTTTTGGGAGTAGCAGAGCTTATAATATACAATGGGGGGATAGTACTTTTGCTTGCGATAGGGATAAGCTCAATGCCAGAAGGAGCAGTTAAACGGATAAACTCAAAGCTTTCTGTTTCTCTTCCAATAATAATACTGGCAGTAACTTCAGTTCTGCTGCTTAAAATGCCTTCTGCCCAAGATTTTACTGTTTTAAATTACGCTGATTTCGGAATATACTTTTTCCAAAATTATGCAGGCCTTCTTCTTGTTCTGGCATTTACTGCGATAGCAAGCATATTTTCAACAATATACATAATAAGCAGGGGTGAAAGGATATGATACAAGAAGCTTATTTTCTGCTGCTTACAAGCATACTGTTTGTGATAGGTATATATGGCATAATTTCAAGAAGGGAGGGGATATCCATAATTATATCCTCTGAAATAATAGTCAATGCAGCCATAATAAATTTCGTATCGGCAGCTAATTTCTATTCGGCTTTGAATGGGATAAGCTATGCACTTATAACGCTTATAATGATAGTATTTGAAACTGTTGTTTTCATTGCCTTAATGGTCATTTTTTCAAGAAAGACCGGCTCGCTTTCAATATCAAAGCTAAGGAGGTATAGAGGATGATATGCTGTATCTAATCCTTCTTCCGCTTTTAATTTCTGCAGTCTTGATCCCCTTATTCGGAGAAAGGAAAAATGTAAGCTGGTTAATTTCTTTGTCAGCTGCAGTAATCTCATTTCTTCTTTCAATTTTCTTTTTTATCCTGTATTTCAATAATAATATTATAGAAAGCTATACTTGGTTTTCATTCAATACTTTCTCATTTTCTCTGTCCTTTTTAGGAAACAACCTTACACTTTTCATGGCATTGCTGGTTTCATTTATATCTATAATGGTTTTGATGTTTGCTGGAGTTTACATGAGAAAAGAAAGGCAGGCAAGGTTTTATTCTGAGATGTCTTTTTTCATATTCGCTATGCTTGGTTTGGTGATGTCAAACAGCCTGCTTCTGTTTTTTATATTCTGGGAATTCGTCGGTATAACCTCATATCTTTTGATAGGCTTTTGGTATGATAGAGATGGCCCTGCCGTTTCAAGCAAGAAGGCCCTTATAATAACAAGAATTGGGGATCTTGCTTTTCTTACAGCTTTAGTAATAGTCTTCTCTACACTTAAGACCTTTTCAATATCTTCTATTTTGAACTCTATTCCTTCTATACCTTTGACTACATTGATAATTGTAGGATCTCTTTTTACGATTGCAGGACTTTCAAAGGCAGCGCAGTTTCCATTTTATACTTGGTTGATAGATGCAATGGAAGGTCCAACACCAGTAAGTTCTCTTCTTCACTCTGCTACAATGGTTGCAGCAGGTGCGTACCTTCTAGTGAGGCTTCTTCCTCTCATATCTGCAGCAGGTCTCGTTAATTTGATAGTCGTAATAGGGTTCATTACTGCTTTTACAGCAGCGTTGCTTGCCTTAAAGGAGAGACATTTCAAAAAGATACTTGCATATTCAACAATAGAGAGCCTTGCTTTCATGTTCTTAGCTATAGGAACTTTAAACGCGGGCGGAGCAATTTTTTACTTGTTTACGCATGCTATTTTTAAATCAATGCTTTTCTTCATAAGTGGAGGGCTGGCAATTGCATTTGGTACTTATGATGTATATGAATTAAGCAAAAAGAAGTTAAATGGAACTTGGTTTACCATTCCTGCATTAATAGGCTTTGCTTCAATTTCAGCAATACCTCCCTTTATGAGCTTTTTTGCTCATTCAGCACTTACACATAATTTCAATGTATTTGAAAACATAGCTTTTGTTTTTGTCGCCTTTTTAACTGCTCTTTTCTCATTTAGGGCCTTCTTTGTCATATTTAGGAACAAAGCGGAAAAACCTCTTAAAAAGGAATTTAATCTTTTCTTTCCGATAGTACTCCTTTCAATAATTTCTACAGTCGGTGGAGTTTTTCTTTACTTCTTCAAAAGTATAATAAGCATTGCATACTCCTTTGATGTTTTTTCATTTATAGCACTAGCAGCTTCTTTCCTTGGGGCATTCCTTTCCTATGAACTCTTTTACCTTAGTAAAACACAGCAATTAACAGAGAAAATAAGGGGCATATCAGAGAAAATTGCAGATTATGGATATGAAAGATTCATAATAGCAATAGGGAATACAATCTCAACCTTTGGGTTTTACGTTGGAAGGTTTGATTTTATGTTTTCAAATGCAATGTCTAGAATGGCCGAATCAACTTTTATAATGTCTTCAAAGACAAGGGAGATTGAAAACGGAGACACATTCAGGTACATAACTGCAGTTATAGTAGGGCTGATTGCAGTCATCCTTTTCGCGGTGATTTTCATATGATAAACTTAATCTTTCTTCTGGCAGTACCTGCGATTGGGATGCTTCTTTTAATACTAAAAATATTCTACGACAAGCTGCCTTCTACGGAGATAATAACACTTTCAGTAATGGCAGTAAATGCCGTTTTATTTGTTCTTGGCCTTGTTTTTGGCTTTTCAGGCTTTAACGTAGACATAAACCCTAGTATAAGCTTCTCTTTTTCATTGCAGGAAAATTTAATAACCGTTCCGTTTCTTCTTCTAGCAGTAACAGTTCCTATTGCAATATTTCTTTTTGCAACTAAGGAAATAAAACAAAGCAAAAATATTTTTTATCTGTTTTATCTTTTAGTATACGTTTCTGTTATAGCTGTTTTCGTTTCATCAAATCTTATAGTATTCTTTATTTTTTGGGAAGCCGCGGTTCTTTCCCTATTTTTCATCACAGGGTTATGGGGTAATCATGAGAGGGGTAAGAAAGCAGCTATGAAATTTCTTGTATTCACTCAGTTCGGAAGCCTTACTCTTCTTGCAGTTTTTATACTGCTTTTCCTTTATACTGGGAGCTTCAACTTTTCTGTTATTGCCTCCAAGATGTCTCTTTTACCTTCATATATAGAATATCTTTCCTTTTTCCTGCTGTTAATAACAGTCATGATAAAAATGCCTATTTTCCCACTTCATGGGTGGCTTCTTGACTCTTATTATTACTCCCCCTCCTCAGGAACTATGCTTCTATCAAGTGTGCTTTCAAAGCTTGGAGGGTTTGCATTTATTCTATTCGGTTTTGGACTTTTTAGAAACCTGCTTTTGAATCTCAGACTGCCGCTTATAACTTTGGGTGTGTTCACTGCTGTTTACATTGCATTTACTGCTTCTGGCCAGAAAGACCTTAAAAAACTTCTTTCGTACTCAAGCATGTTCTACATGTCCTTGGTGTTTATCGGCATTTCATCAGGTATTAACTTAGCAGTTGCAGGATCGATTCTGTTAATGGTAAGTCATGGTTTTATAATAACAATGCTGTTTGGAATCTCTTATATACTCCTGCAAAAGACAGGTACAAATGAAACTGAAAAGATGGGAGGGCTTATGTCAAGGATGCCTTTGCTTTCCTCCTTTTTTATATTTGGAGTATTTGCAAGTCTGGGAGTTCCGGGGTTATCAAACTTTCCAGGAGAATTACTAATTTTTATAGGCTCATATGGGGTTGCAGGTTTATCTCTTATCGCTATCTTTGGTATAATGCTATCTACTAATTATTATTTAAGGGTAATTAAGCAGTCTTTATTCGGGCAGTTGAAAAAGACTTTTATAAGTTTAACAGACCTTTCAAAAAATGAGCTGCTTTTTATGGCTTTCTTATCTTTTTTTATTCTGTTGTTAGGGCTGTTCCCTTCATTGATTTTAAACACGCTTGTGGGACTGTGAAATGGAATACTTAAATCCGCAGTATATTCTGTTTGCTGGAATATTACTCCTTATACTCATAGATTTTCTAAGGTATAGTTTTAAGAGCAATAAAAAGGCACTTTTGCACTATTTAACCGCTGTTTTTCTTGGTCTAGCACTTATTTTTGATATTATCTACGGAAACATGAATATAAGTTTGTTTTCTGAAGTGCAGTATTCCCAGTTTGTAACAGGTTTCATGCTGTTTCTTTCATTTTTTATATACCTCTTCATAATAGCGGATAAAAACGAGCACAGCGTTGCAATAGACATTTCATATCTTTCTGCGGTCCTTGGTTCGACTCTTGTGGTATTATCAAGTAATCTCATTTCTATGTTTATTTCCATAGAGATACTTTCCATCTCTACATATGCTCTTGTTTATATGTACAAATCAGGAAACGCGCTTGAAGGGGCTGTAAAGTATCTTTCGACCGGGGTAATCTCAATGGCGATTTTGATCTTTGGAATATCTCTTATTTATGCAGGTGCAGGCACTCTTTCATTTTCTTCTTTGAATGTGATTTCGTACCTACCATTTATCGTAGGAGTTGCTATAGTGGTAGCTGGGTTAGGTTTTAAATCAACACTGGTTCCGTTTCATATGTGGGCCCCCGATACTTACGAAGCCTCCAAAAGTTCAGTAACGGCATTTATTTCTTCAGTATCCAAAGCGGCAGGACTAATTGCAATGATAAGAATATTCTTTTTCGCGCTGCCCGTTTCTTCCTTTTTTGTTACTGCACTTTTCCTTTCTATAGCTCTTATAACGATATTTCTGGGGTCATTTCTTGCGTCTGTGCAGGACAGAGTAAAGAGGATACTTGCTTATTCTAGTATTTCACAGGCTGGCTTTGCATTCATAAGTATAGCAGTTCTTACTACAAGGGGAATAAACGCAGCAGTGTTCTATATATTTGCATTTGCAGTCGCAGATGCAATAGTGTTTCTTGCATATGATATGTTTGAAAATAGAAAGATAATTTACAAGAATGAAAGCAGTTCAATGACGCAGGTTTCAAGGATAGGCGCGGTGGCCTTCTTTATAGGCATATTATCACTTGCAGGTTTTCCGCCTACTCTTGGCTTCTTTGGGAAGCTTCTTATCTTTTACGCTTTATTCAGCAGCGGGTATTTTGCACTTGTTATACTTACATTTTTCGCACTTTTGGTTTCTACATTTTATTACTTTAATATCCTGTCCGAAATGCACGTTGTTGACAAAATAACAAAAAGTAAAAAACAAATGCCTGTTAAAAAAGAGCAGAGAGTAAAAGAAGCAATTCTGATAATACTCACATTGTTTTTATTCCTTGGTGTAATTTTTGTATAATTATCTCTTTTTTAATAGATAGGAACCTAACCTCAGCTATATATTAAATATACTTAAAGACTTATTTTTATATTAAAGATCGAAGCAACAATATTAGTTTTGAAGGCTGCAATGGACATAGAAGATTTTAATGTAAGGTTTAGAAAGGGCTCGAGGGCTGTTTTTGTAGGAGAATATGC
>JAJZOB010000001.1:5395-5684 GCA_021852135.1 Nanobdellota archaeon | reverse complement strand
TTCCGATCTAGAATGAAGCACTGGTTGCTTTCAGTTTTCATCGCAATAGGAGCAGTAATGTCTGGAGTTTTCATAACTATGATAAATGCATTTATGAATACTCCAAATGGATTTAATATTCCATATTATCTGAGCACAGGCAAAATAATTGATGTGAATCCTTTTGCAGTGCTGAATACACCAACTACATGGGTTGAGATAGGGCATGTAATCGGTTCTACAATATTCGCTGGAGCTGCGTTTTTCCTCGCTTACTTTGCCTATAAGCTATTAAAGAAATGGTTTGACT
>JAJZOB010000001.1:0-5385 GCA_021852135.1 Nanobdellota archaeon | reverse complement strand
GGATGGAAAGAGAATACTACAAAAAAGCTGCAAAGATAGCCGCTGCCATCGTTATAATTTCAATAATTCTTACAGTAATAATAGGGATAGAATCAATAACGAACTTAATGGTTTATCAGCCTGAAAAATTCGCTGCTCTTGAAATGAACTTCAATTCAGGCCCGCACGTTGCCGAAGTCATAGGAGGTTTCCTTGTAAACAACAAGACTGTAGACTCAATAAACATTCCTGGTTTGATGAGTTTCCTTGCTACTGGAAGTTTTAATGGGGCCATAGCAAGCAATGACTCTTTAGCGGCTTATCCAAAAAGCACTTGGCCACCCGTTGCAGTCGTACACAATACATTTGACATAATGGTGGGCATTGGAGTTTTGATAGGCGTAGTAATGATAATCTTTCTATTAATCTGGTTGTTGAATATAAGGAAGATAAGAGACAAATTTGAGTCAAACCATTTCTTTAATAAGATACTTTCAAATAAAATATTTTCAGATCCTTTTGATAATCCGCTAGTGCTGAAGGGCTTAATTGTTATAGGTGTTTTGGCAGGTTTCCTTCTGGAAGATGGATGGGTAACTGATGAAGTAGGCAGACAGCCTTGGATAATATACAATGTAATGACCGTTTCAGCGGCTGCCAATACCTCTCCTTCGATAGTGCCAATAGGTATAGCGATAATTGCGTTTTACATTGTGGTTCTTCCGGCCACATTGCTGTTTGTTAGAAATGTAATAAAGAAAAGGGATCTAAACAGCGAATTGGGGGTAAAGCAATGAACATCTATATAACGTTAAATTACAGTCTTCTTGCAATCTTATTCGCGTTTCTTCTTGCAGAAGCCATGTCTGCCATTACTTTTATTTATGATAGGCAAAGCCTGCCAAAAGTCAAAAAATACTTAGATCCTATATGGGGAGTGGTTGGAACATTTGTAGTGTTCTTTGTTGTAAACGCCGAAGTTCTTTATCCATCAATAATGCCATATATAGATTATCTTTACGTTTTTCCAATATTAGTTGCGACGCTTCTTTTCATAGGTAGAAATTTATTTTTAGTTTTTTCAGAATATATCTGGAAAGATTCAAAGTTTAGTCCGCTAATGCTTGCAAGAGTTTATTCCCTTATTACGTTTATAATATTGCTTATACTTCTTTCTATATTTGTATCAATAATCTCAGGAGTTGGAGTTAATTCAACTTTGACAAGCTTTTCTGCAGCTGCATTTTTGTCTAACATATATGCAGTCGGATTTATAGTAGGAACGCTTTTAATAGCATTTGGGTTGTCTTTTGCTTTCTACAAGGTTGATAAGATGAAGTTTTTATCGCCGATCTCTACAGTAATTGGCCTTTTGCTTTTTATCTATTCAATGCACGGCTTAAATCTGAATATAAACTACATAACATACATTATTGCAGCCGCGATCGCAGCAGTTTCAATTGTCTATTTTATAACTGGAAAAACAAGGCGGGAAGCAATATTTGTCGCTGCCTTTCTTTCAGTCATATCCATAAATTTTCTTAATTATGGAAAAGTATTCGGGACTAAATCACTTTATACTTACTTGAACAATAGCGCACTTTCTTACGCTTCTGTTTTAGTAACAATTGTAGGAGGAGTAATTCTTACAGCAATGCTGATATTTTTCTTGTATATGTACAAGCTCCCGGAAGACAAAAACAACGATTACAATAATGTAGAATATAAAGATGATGAGCAAAAGATAGGCATAGCAAACTTATATATAATCCCTAATAATAATAAAGTGAATGGGAAAGAACATAAGACGGGGAAGAACGGGAAACGTTAGGTGTGCTTCGTGCGGACAAATAACTAGAAGAGACAGAGCAGTATACTTATTTAGAGACGGGATAAAGGCTTATTACTGCCCGGACTGTGCAAAGAAGATACATGGACAAAGGCTTTACAAAGGAATGCCTAAGTACGTAAAAAGAACCAACAGTTCAAAAGTAAAACGTAAATTCACGATATTTGCTAAAGACGGGGACGGGATTTCAGAGGCAGAAGAAAGCAAAGTTAAAGAAAGCCCCCAGGAAAATGAATATACTGAAAAAGAACAAGATAATCAGGAAAACACTGACGAGAATGTTCAAGAAAGCAATGAAGAAATAGATAAGAACAATGAACAGGAAGAGCAAAATCAGGAAAACAATGAGCAATAAGCCATGGTAGTTCTAAGGATATCGACTTCTTTTATTTGGGTTCTCATAGCAATAATCATAATACTTCTGGCAGTCTTTGTATTTGTAAAGATTAACAAGCCTAGCAGTGTAGTCTCAACTTCTGGTATACCGTCTTCCATACAATATGCACTAGAGTATTTTAATGCAGCATACCACGATTCAACAATATTAGTGCCTTCTCAGTATTACAAGGATGCAACTGCACTTTCAATAAACGGGAATAAAGTAGTTGAGAACAACACTCTTTACAGCTCAGTACTATTCGGCAGTTCAAAACTCCCACAAGGATACAATATATTAATAGATATGGATAATATCTCCAGTTTGCCTTCTGTCGTTGCTTTTTCATATAACTTTACATCAGAAAACTTAAGCAATTCCATAAAGAACTGCGAGGTCGCAAGGGCGAAAACTGATGCGTTTGCGCTTTGTTCAATTTATTCAAATGTGACAGTTCCAATACTGAATGGCACTTCGATAAACAAGAGCATAGATTTGGGGTATGGTACTTTTGCAGCTTTTCCCAACAGTACAGCTCTCTATGAGTTAAATGGGACTTTAGTATACAACGGGTACAATACTACTTATATCCCTTCTGTTAACATAAACAATACAAATTTCTATAATGGAATGATGTTTTTGTATGAAAATAATCTAGCAGTCTACCTTTCAAGATCTGATTTAAACACTTTTTATGGAAAAGAGATGTTTCTGCCGAATTCAACGCTTAAAAACGTAGTAGCAAACTTCCTATCTGCAAGAATAATCTCATAATGAAAGGTTTTTAAACTGAGTATTACCATAAGTATTATCTTAATGCTATGAAACTTAAAGAAATTGATGTAGAGCTGCTAGATTTGTTTAAAAGCGGTAAAAAAGTTAATGAAATCACCCAAAAACTGAACATTCCCCAGTCTACTGTATATTACCACTACAACAAACTTAAGAAAAACGGTTTTATTAAAGGACTTAAAATAGAATTGAACTACAATGGATCAGATAACTACGAAAATGCGTTTATTCTTGTTTCTTTGAATCAAGTTTATATAAAAGACTTTGATAAGTTCTTTCAGGAATTAAAGGAGGACAGGGTAATAAAAGAGATATATGAAGTAAGCGGAGATTGGGACTTCATACTTTCCGTGAGGGGATCAAGAGACGATATAATAAATTTTGTTCATGAAAAGCTGCAAAACCTGCAGAACGTACAGAAAATACAATCTATATTTATAATGAAACACGTAGAAATATAATGGGTTTGTCTGATAAATATAGGGAAGAACTGAAATCCCAAGGAATAAACGTAGAGATCCAGAGCGTAAAACTAAAAAAAGATCATACAAAATGGATTCTTGCAGCCATTGCAGTAATCATCGCAATACCATTGTATTTCCTAATATTTACAAATTATAACTCCTGCTCGATATCTGCCGCAGCATTATCTGGCAGCACATCCTCAATCTCCGGGTCTTTTTACTTCAAGTGTGGTTTAGATTCTGCGATGTATTCGGTTTCGGCTGCAATTCTCGTATTTTTAATCGTTCTTATAGCGCTTAAATTACTTAGAAAGAAAAAAGTTTATTAATTTTTTATCTGTTTCCTTTTAGCAAAGATACAAGGAATTAATAAGAACAGCGACATTAATTATTGTTATGGCAGAATTATGTTTGTTAAGGCATGGCGAATCCCTTTGGAACAAAGAGAATAGATTCACAGGGTGGGTCGATGTGCCATTGACAGACTTTGGAAGAAAACAGGCAGAAGATGCAGCACAGCTGATAAAGAAAGAAAACATTCAGTTCGATGTTGCTTATACAAGCGTTTTAGACCGGGCCATAGAAACACTTGAGATAGTAATGAAAGCATTACAGCAAAATCCCCCTGTAATAAAGGATAAAGCGCTAAATGAAAGGATGTATGGTGACCTGCAGGGTTTGAATAAGGCTGACACTGCTAAAAAATATGGCGCAGAACAAGTACACCTCTGGAGAAGAAGCTATGATGTAAGGCCTCCAAATGGAGAAAGCCTCGAAGACACGCAAAAAAGAACGATTCCATTTTTTATTAACTGCATAATGTCTGATCTAAAAGCAGGCAAAAATGTACTGGTGTCAGCGCATGGAAATAGTTTACGTTCTATAATAATGTACTTAGATAAATTATCAAAGGAGCAAGTATTGTCATTGGAGTTGCCAACCGGCTTGCCTGTAATATATTCAATTGATTTAAACGGAATAGTAACTTCAAAAAAAGAGCTTTCATTCGTATAATAAATACTTCAAAGAATCGTAGTTAAAATTAATAAATATTTGTTTTCCTTGTAAGCCTTCTGTTATAGCAGTAAAATAGATTTATTAATGATATCATATCTCTGATTATATTATGATAAATGAAAAATTTATCGACATAAGAAATCAAAAGAGTATATTGGAATCATTACTTTCTAAGCTTAAAGAAAATTCACCTTATAGCTCAGCGTTCGATAAAACTAAATACAGTATAATAAATTCTAGCAATACGTTTTGTGGAAGATACGATGAGCATAGTGATGAAATACTGATTGATAAATGGTTTGTTTATGATTCGATGTGCTCTAGTAAATTAGATGATGTAAAAAATCTTCTTATACATGAAGAAGCCCATAGGCAAAATCATTTGCGTGGAACATACAAAGGTGATAAACCAGATCATTGGATAGGATGGTTAAAGGTATATTTTGAGATGGGAGGGAGAATACCTGAAGTTTATTTGAAAAACAAGTTGTATGAGCATGAGATAGGCTATAAAGAAATTAAGGAAGAAGATTTTAAAAACATAATAATTCTAGGATATAACAATAGCGAAAAAGCGGCTGAAATTTTAAGAAAAGCAAAGGAATCCGGCATCAATTTCATATACATTGACGCTAATAAGAATATTCACAACTATTAAAATTCCTGCTGGATTAAATTGGATATTTTAAAACTTTATTATTGACAATTTAAAGTTTTCTCATTCTAAAGAAATATTTATATCCTTTACTTTCTATCCAAATAATATGTCATTTAATTATTTAGATATCCCAAGAAAAAGCAAGCGTTCTCAGTCAGCCTTAGAGTATATGATGACCTACGGCTGGGCTATCTTAATCATAGTCATTGTAGCAGTTATTCTATACAGTATGGGAATCTTCAGTTTTTGG
>JAJZOB010000006.1 GCA_021852135.1 Nanobdellota archaeon | reverse complement strand
AAAAATAACTGCCTGCTTGCTTGTATATCCTTTAATCGTAGTTCGTAAACACTTTCAACGTATTTTATGATTTTTGCCTTTCCACTTATTTTTAATGGTATACCATTAGGATGTTCTATGCATACTATTTCATCTTTTTCCTTAGATATCTCAAAGCTGATATTGGGGTACTCTGCCATTATCATTCTATTTAATTTATGTATTTAAGTTTAAATTAGTTTTATGCAGTTTATTTAATGAATTAGACCTTTTACTTTTAAGCATTAACGTCTTGATAAATAACGTGTATTCTACTTTCAACTTATGTTCTTCAACATTATAATTTCATCGAAATATCTGCCTTTATCTTTTAAAGTACCTTTCAGTAAACCCGCTTTCTTAAATCCTAATTTTTTATATAAGTGTATTGCTCTATAATTGTTTGCGAAAACGGAAAGCGTTACGATTTTTATTCCTTCTTTACGTGCATATTTCAGTGCTTGATTCATCATCAATTTACCTATTCCCCTGTCTCTGTACTCTTTTTTTATGGATATGCCCAACTCTCCAACATGCATCGATTTTCCATGTAATCTCTTTATTTGGATATTCCCTATTAGGTTGTTGTCGGCTTCGGCTAAAAATTGAATCCTATTTTTTTCCTTAATCTCTTTTATAGCCTTTTTAACGTGTTCTTCCTCCTCCTTTCTATTCACTTTTGCATTTGAGCCTATGGGGGCATGCTCTTCAACTAATTCATTTATAAGGTTCATCAATTGAATTGAATCATTTTTAGAAGGGTAACGCAATAAAATTATAGTGCCGTCTTTGGCCTTATAAAACGTTCCTTTCTGTAAGTCCATTATATTGTTTTTATCTTTCAGTATTTAAGTTTTCTAATTTTGCAATAGTGACTTAACAACTCTAAAAATAACCTCTCTACTTTCGTTTCTTTTGTTTTTCTTGTTTTTGTGCTTTTGGGAGAAAAATTCTTCCTTGTGCAGGGGCCTATCTCCAACTTCTAGTATACCTGCTGCTTTCTTATCAAAAGCTGCAGACAAACGGTACAAAGCGGATAGTTCCATGTCTATCGTAGAAATATTCATCTGCTTAAAAAATTCCAATAGCTCAGTAGTCTCTCCATAGAATAATTCCACGGTTGCATTGTTGTCGTTTTTAACCTTTAGACTATAGTTCTGTGCAAATCTATTTGTTTCTTTTGTAAGTTTGTCAACAAGGGCGTTGTTTCCAACAGGTAAAAATTCAAAGGCATTGACATATTCTGAACTTAATTCTTCCCAAGGAAGTACAAATTTAGGTATATTTATATCCCCAGTATCAAGATCATCAATTAATGATGCAGATGTTCCTAAAAATATAATCTCTTTAACCTTTGGATTTTTAGCCAATATATAAAATCTGTCGGTTGCTTCAGCTATGCCTCTATTTATGAAAAGGAAAAGGGTGTCTTTTATCCTATAATTGTTCTCCAGTTTGCTCAGATGCCTGTCACCAGTCTTTAAGATTTCAACTTTGAATTCCTTTCTTAGTCTGTCAATCCAATCATTGGGGAATACTCTGTCCCATTCTATTGGGCAGACTATGACCCTTTTGGTCAGCTCTTCAACGCCGAACTCTTCAATTAAAATCTCCTTTTTATTGACCTGCGAATAGTATACCATTTTTTGTTATACCATTACTGATTTAAATTTCTTTTAAATATTGGATTTATTGAAATCATTGGAGAATTTACCGTTTTTCGATTAAAATTTGGCAAACACTTTTATATGATTAACTGTTTAAACTAATATGGAATTATTCCACAGAAAATTTAAGTGTGAAACATGCGGAGAAGAGTTCAAAAGCAAGGAAGAACTCGAGGAACATATGAAGGTGCACATGCAGCCTGAACAGCAGGAACCTCAGCAAAATGCTGAGCAGCCTATGGAACCCCAACAGGGGATGGGCCAACAAGAGACTGTGCAACCAAGTGTTTCGGAAAAACCTGAAGAGGAAAAGCAGGAAACTGCAGCGGATTCAAACCCTAGTGCAGAGTCAAATCCTGAAGCTCCTTCAGAAGAACCGCAGCAGGATCAGGGTAACCAGCAGTAATTTTTTTTGGTGATTCTGCAAAGAATTAACATTCATTTATTAAGGGTTGTGAAATTCAACCCTGCTTTATTTTCATTATATATCTACAATAAACTCACCAATGTTGTTGAAGTATTCTGAACTATTAGGACATTTCAGCATTATCCTGTTGCCTATGAAATAATCCTTTGAGTCTATATCTATGCTGTGCTTTTGTCCACATAAACGGCAGGTTTCTACCGTTATAGTCAGAGTTTTGAATGAAAAAAGCTCGTTTAAAACGTCGGTCACATGCCTTATTGCTTCCAATGCATGGAAGTCCTCAACTAGTTTGTCTTCATGAGTATAATTCCTAAGTGATTTAAGGTACTGCAGTATCTCCTTGTCCTTTACAGGGTTTTCGTCGCATTGGATTAAATCAAACAGCCTTGCATAGCTTAATTTTATAATTCTTTTGTTATTGTTTTTGTCTTTGTAGTGTATTTCTTTGATGTTGTTTTCATTCAAGTAGTGTTTGAGGCCTTGCTCTAAGCATCTAACAGCTAAGGATAATGCTGCATCTGGGCACCCATAAAGAAATGAATGTATTGTTTCGGAGTAAAGCAGCTTGAACTCGTTTTTTGTGTTTGAAAAATTGTGGGGATAAACAACCCTAGTTTGTATCAGCATGTTAAGCCTGTTGCTGTAATTATCAACTGTCACAAGGTTTGGAACCGCTGGAAAGGATATCCCTGCCATTTATTATTATGCCTTGCTGGATATATTAATTATTGTTTAACTAAAATCAACTGCATTTCAAAGTATTTCCTATCAAAGAATAGGAAGAATCAAATATTTTTTCATTGCTAGATGAAAAATCTGCGCCGAATTCAAAACAGATAGTTGAGTTCTTAACATACAATTCAATAGCTGCCGAATAAAAGGGTACTCTTGTAATATTGAATATCTTGCTGCTTCCGTATATTAATTGTATTCCTACATTATTTGACATATTCACAAAGAACATCTGTGAAGGCAGGTACTTTCCTAGGTTTTTGCCACTTTCACTAGAGTATAGATATTTTGTAGCATTTATCGGAAAGCTGGAATTTACTAAAGTTATGTTGAGTCTTTTAAGGTAAGATTCGAATTTAGAGGGGGAAAGACTCAGTATGCTTATGTTATCCGAAGAGTTTATTTTTTGCTCACCGGTTATTATGAAGTAAAACTGGCTTAACTCCGGGAAATATCCATCTAAGTAAGCTCTGGCGTTTTTGGAGTTGTTTTGTTTGGTGTATTGGGTTATGTTTAATGCCTTCAGATTAGACGCAAATTCGGGAGAGTTGCCGATGGCAGAAACTATAAATGAAGTGGGCAATAAAACGTTTATACTGGTATTTTTGAGTATTCTTGTAAGGTTATTAGTGCTTGCGTTTGAGGAGTTGCTTAATGAAAGCAATGGGCCTGCAGATGCAAAAATGCCATTCAAGTTTATATTTACAAGGGAGTTTGGATAACTGTAATTTATAGCTGTGGAATGAAAAGTGCTCCTTCCTAAGGAGCCTGTAAAGATAGAAAACAGTGACTGGCTGCCAAGGTTTGATAATGAGCTAGATTGGAGCGGGAAAAAAGCATACAATACTGCAAAAAACACAAATATAAGAAAAGCGGCTGCAAAAAAGAAGCCCACTCCCGGGAGAACATCTTCAAGCCCACCATTCATATCTTTCCAGCTGGTTAGAATTGATATTATTATTGCAGCATAAACTAATATCAGTATATAAAAAATATACCCTGATAAGGTAAGGTTAAACGAAATTCCCGCTATAGTTATTCCTATCAATGAAGAAACAGACAAAAGGATTGCAAGTATCCCTCCTTTTACTCTCCTTTCCTTTAGCCATTTACTGCTGGTATGGAAAAGCCTGCTTAGTATGATAATTGAAATGCCCAATACTATCCCCACTCCTGATATAAATCCTATATCTGAAGGCAAGAATACGGAGATTACTGACTTAGGTAGGAATGTACTTAATACGTTTACACCCAAAAAAATAAGCAGCCCAGTGAATAGAAACGCCAATCCAATTATTAGTGAGATAAATCCTATTATTGATAGAAGGATACGTGCGGCGCCGGCGGTATTTCCTTTCATACAAATTAATAAAGTTCTTTATATAAAAATATCTAACTGCCAGAGTAGTAATAGGTTATTGATATTGGTTTTTAATAATTAACTATTTAATATAAAACTGCATATCAATAAAATGGATGAAAAATCGGAATTAATTAAAATGTTTGATTTAACTGGAAAGTCAGCTATAGTAACCGGCGCTTCAAGCGGTTTGGGTATAAGTTTCACGGAAGCTTTGGCAGAAGCCGGCGCTGATGTTGTAATATGTGCTAGAAGGGACGAAAAATTGATAGAAAATGCAAACAGAATAAGCAAGTACACAAATAGAAAGATAATACCCGTAAAGGCAGATCTGACAAAAGAAGAGGATATAATTAATGTTGTTAAGGTTGCAGAGGAAAAACTTCAGAAAATAGACATACTAATAAATAATGCCGGCTCTGCCGTAGCGGGGCCCTCTTTAAACTTAAAAAAGGAAGATTGGCAGAAAGTTCTTGACGTTGATATCTCTGCGGTATTTGTCTTTTCACAGAAGGTAATAGCAAGCATGATTGCTCACAACTTAAAGGGGAGCATAATAAACATAGCATCAATTTATGGGTTATTCGGAGATATAATACCTGCTGCACCCTATTATGCCAGCAAAGGTGCGGTGGTAAATCTTACGAGGGCAATGGCGGTTGAATTTGCTGGCCAGAATATAAGGATAAATGCAATTGCCCCCGGATTTTTCCCAAGCGAAATGACAAATGATCTATTAAAAGACAAAGCTATACTTGATCATATTACACAGAGGACTCCAATGGAAAGAGTAGGGAATCCTAATGAACTTAAGGGTGCAGCAGTATTTCTTGCTTCCAATGCTTCTTCTTATATTACAGGACACATTCTTGCAGTTGACGGAGGATGGAGTGCAGTCTGACCCTATACGGTAGAATCAAATGATAAAAATTTGAAGTACTACATTGAAAATTACAGAAACTTAAGGGATGTAACCTTATGCTATCTTTTTGATAAAAATACAAATAAAATACTCATAGCAATGAAAAAAAGGGGATTCGGTGCCGGAAAGCTTAACGGTGTAGGCGGTAAAGTTGAAAAAGGAGAAAGCATAACCGATGCACTTCTTAGGGAAACAAAGGAAGAAATCAATGTAAATCTTAAGGAGTT
Organism: Nanobdellota archaeon; assembly: GCA_021852135.1. Next base: position 20,903 of record JAJZOB010000006.1, on the reverse strand, counting down.
TGAAAAAGTTGCAGTGATAAATTTTTATTTTAAGAATAATCCATCAGATAAGGATTTTAACCAGAGAGCACACGTATTTATTGCTTATAAGTGGGAAGGAGAACCGGTTGAAAGCGAGGAGATGGCTCCGCAATGGATGGATATTAAGGGATTACCGCTTGAAAAAATGTGGTCTGACGATAAATATTGGCTGCCCGATATTCTTTTGGGAAAAAAGATAACCGCATATTTTTTGTTTAATGATGATAACAGCATAGCGGAAATGGAAATAAAGGAAACAGATAGCTTTTAATCTTCTAATTTAAATAGTCCAGTTTAAAATTTTTGATGAAATTAGCCATTCCAGAATTAACTTCATTTATGTAGACTTTGCCAGTAGAAACTGCTGAAATTTCATAAAGACTTGAATTTGTTACTCCTAAAACAGTTATTACATCATAGGATGACAGATTTGCTACTACTTTTATCGCAGGTATGGCGTCTAAGGTTATGTTGGATATGGAGATGCTAGGTATGCCTAAAAAGGTATGGTAGTAGTAACTAAGATTTTTAGTGGTGTTCGACACTCCCAGCAATATGGTTGTGCCATTTATTCCATTAGTTGAAGAGCCATTTTCCATTGCTAATACGGCATTTCCTGCCCCAAAAAGATAGTAATTTTCAAATACTCCTGGATTAATTCCCTCATCAGCAGCTGCAGTGGGAGACAGATATATTTGATTCAGTCCTGGAAAGCTGTCTGAAACCAAGGCAGTCAAATCAGCGTTTGCAGCAAGGGCTTTAGTGCTATTTGTAGGAGCTGCCGGCATAATATTTAGCTCTCCAATAGTTTGTAATAAACTGCTTTCGTTCAAAGTATAAGAGCCGGATGGAAGAGAAGACAGAATTGAGACTGATGACGGAGCAGGATTAAATGCCGATTTAAAGGAAGCAGATAGCACTATATCGGAGAAGTTTGGCATTGAACCCGCGTTTCCATATGAATTAAAGAGACTTGTTATTGCTGATGAATCTCTTGTCAGGTTAAGCACAAAACTGCCATTCAAAGGTATGCCATAGGTATTTGAAAAGCAGAAATTGAAGTGCATTGAAGAGTTATATTTGCTTTCAAATGCAGGCGTAGTGTTTATGCCCAGCAAAGAGCAAGAATTTCCGTTATAACTCTCGCTTTTCATGTATTTGACCCGTACATAATCGTTGAATTGACTTATGTTTGATATGTTTGCTGACGCCATTGATGTGCTTAAAATGCTTGAAAGAGCGCTTGAATTTGCCAGATTATTTGTTTTTAATGAGACACAAAGCAGTGAATTATTGCCTATCTTGGAGTCATTCATTGCATACCCTACGATAGATAAGCTGGTATTTTCCGCGGAAGCCAGCATTGAGAAAGGAATGCACAATGTACCGTAAGAGATATTTGATAATAAAGTAAGGTTCACTGTATCAAGGAACTTTGGAAATGAAGACAGGTTTATACTTTTACTTAAGCTGTCTATATCTTTTACAAGCGCACCTAAGTTAATATCGGCCGTTTGTCTTATATACGGCTTATAATGGGCGATATAACCGTTAATTGGCAGATTAAAGGAGAAAACTGAAGTTCCAGAAGTGGCGCTTAGGCTTAGAAGCAAACTATATGAAAGATTGAATGGGCCGCTGGAATTCTGCAGCTTTGAAATAGTCGAACTTAATTGCTGCACATTAGCAATACTGTAATACGGATTAACAGAAGTTGAAAGCTTGAGGAAAGGGATATACCCTTCATATGATGCGAAGACGAATACCAAAACAGCTAATAATACTATAATTACTATTATACCAGCAGTTTTATGTCCTATTTGACCTTTATTCGGTTCTGAACTTATTTGTATATTTTTTGGATTATCCATTTAATTATGATAAGAAACGAATATAAAAGCCTATTCTTTGTTTATTAAGCAGAGCCTGGTGTGCTTAAACCAAGCGTATGCCTTACAAGTATCCTTACTCCAAGGATGTTATAATGGTAAAGAAAATACGCAATTACAAGAAGTATTATTATAACAACTACTGCAATTATCAGGTATTTGTTTATCTTAATTTCATTTCCGGGAGTATTGGGTATCCTGTCATCTGAAGGAAGCATGCCGCTTTTTGAATCGTTCACTTCTGGTTTATTTTGATTACCATTTACTGAAGCACTTTTATTATTGTTATCTTCTGTTATGCTTTCACTTTCTGGTTTGTTAAGTGTTCCCTCCATTTTATATCAAAATTTTGTGTGTATTTAAACATTATTTACAGCGTAGCATTTCATCTTTTTAGTACCAAACGATTTAAATATCCCAATTACTTAAAAAATATCTTATGATGGATAAAATCAGAGAAATGAGTGGGTTAACTGATAAAAGTATAATAGATTTCCTTGACATTAAAAAAGGTTATAGTATAATTGATATAGGAGGAAGAGACGGCTTCTTCAGCAAGAAAATGCTTGAGAAAAGCGAAAATGTTACCGTTTTGGATTTAAATGATATCTATTTTGATGAGCTTAAACAAGCGGGGATAAAAACCGTAAAGGCAGACATTTGTGACTATTCCTCAGGTTCTTTTGATCTGGTTTTTATGTCAAATGTTTATCATGACCTTGTGCAGGAATGCCGGGATAAAGCACTGAAAAACATAAATAAAATAGCAAAGAGATACATAGCCATACTTGATTTTAAGCCTGAAGATACTATGTTCGGCCCCCCAGTAAGCATAAGACTAAGCAAGGATAAAGTCATAAACGATATGAAAAGCATAGGCTTCAAACTAGTAAAAGAGAAGGAATTAAAATTCCATTACCTTCTGCTTTTTGAACGGGAAAGCTAGAATTAAAGTTATAAATACCCTTTATAATCTTTAAATTTAATGGTCTTAAGTCAAGTACTGATACAGGAAGAGAAAGACCGCAAGATAATCAAGAAGAAGTATAACAGCTTTAATTCTTACAAGTGGCTTTTTTCCCCTTTATTACAGCTATTTTATCCATTTGCAGCGTTATCAAAAAGTAGACTTGAGAGAGAGTTGGAGTTCCTTAATTCCAACAACGACATAAAAAAGCCAAAGATCTACTCCTTTGATCTTAATAATAAAGAGCTAAACAGAGAATACGTTGATGGAAAAGTAGATTACTGCGAAGGGTCAAAATTGGGAAAATTGTTTTCAGAGATACACCGGGAGGGGTATTCTTTAGGGGATTCAAAGCTTGATAACTTCATATGTAATTCCGAAGGAGCATATATAATAGATTCAGAACAGGCAATAAAAACTCAGAAAGAAAGGTACAGGTATTGGGATGTGTCTCTGCTAATACTATCAGCTGCATACTATAACTATTCAAATAAAACAGGTTTTAAGCAGTTTCTAGATGGCTTTTCTAAGGAATATATATACTGGAATGATTATCAAAAAAGAGCAATAAAGGGCTTGTATTCCATGCTGTTTCTACTGATGCCCATACAGCATATTAACAGCCTAAAAAATGCCCTACGCTAATGCAATAGTCATTATAATTTTTTCGCCTTAAAAATTTCAGCTGAAGCTATTTGGCATATAAATTTATTAGCTATGTACCTATTACCTATTTGCTATCCTAGAATAAAAACATGCGGGATCCGATGCAAGAATGTCGTGTTCGGAATAGTATGTTCTAGCCCTGCTTCCCCCGCACTGCCATTTGAATTCGCATTTTCCACAATAACCAGAGAAATCTCTTGCACGTATGCTTCTCATGATGCTGTTGTTTCTGTAGATCTCTACAATGTTATCCTTTCTTACATTACCAAGTTTTACTGGCAGAAAACCTCCTGGAAAGATAGTACCGTCATTTCCTACAAAGATTATGCCATCACCATCCAATGTTCCGACTGGAGAGATGGTCGAATTATACTTTGGTTCTCCCTCCAAATTCATAAGCTCTGAATGCAAATGATCATAGAAAGGATCTCTCCAATAACTACCCTTCTTTATCCGCATGCTAACGACTCTCCTTTCAAATGGCGCTTCTACTGTTCTTATTACCACCCCATATTTAGATGCATCGTAAAGGAAGTTACATACACTTTCGTATTCAGAGGGACTTATCTCCTGAAGCCCTGCTCCACGGCCAATTTTTATTAGGAAAAAAACCTCCCATACCTTTACTCCCAAGCTTTTTATAAGGTTGAATATTCGGGGAAGTTCATTTACATTGCTTTTCATAACTGTAGTATTTACCTGTATGTTCAATCCAGCATCTATGGCATTTTTTATCGATTTTATAGTTGCATCGAATGTTCCATCAATTGATCTTATGTCATCATGTGTCTCCTTCACTGCGCCGTCCAGACTAATTGATATTGAAGTTGCGCCCAACTCCCGTATTTTTACCATTGCATTGTATGTTAGCAGGTTTGTTACAGCAGGTGATAAAGCAAATTTTACGCCAAGTTCTTTTGCATGCTTCATAAGTTCAAATATATCCTTTCGCATAAGTGGGTCCCCGCCGGTGAATACTATAACGGGGTAAGGAATTCCGAATTCTGTGATTTTATCAATTAAGGCTAGCCCTTCTTCTGTTGTCAGTTCTCCAGGAAGAGCAGAATGTATCGCCGATGCCCTGCAATGCCTGCAAGCAAGCATACATGCTTTTGTAGTCTCCCAAAATACAAGTATTGGCTTTTGCGCGAATGAATGTGTGTTTGATTTCTTTGCTTCTTCACTGGCTGTGTAGCTACTGTTCTTTTTTTCTGATGTCTTTTCTGTTATAATTGCAGAACTACTGCCTACATGTGACATTAAATAAATTTAAGTTCTGTGAATAAATACTATTTTCTCAGCCTTATGGCCCATTCTGCAAGCTTTTGCACAAGATCTTTTATCAATGTTACTGTATCTTCATCTACAAACAGGCCGTTTTCAATTTTATCGCCTGCTCCCCCTATAAAAATCTGAGGCCTTTCTAAAGGATGCGCGTTGAGAAATGAAAATATTTGCCTTAAATGGTACTGTGCTACCGCTGTTCCTATTATAGCACCGCCGCTTGCTCCTATAGTTGCAACGGCTTTGTCGTCAAATGAATTGTCGCCGTAAGGCCTAGAAGCCCAGTCTATTGCATTTTTTAGAACCCCTGGTATGGACCTGTCATATTCTGGTGTGGCTATTAGTACAGCGTCTGCTTTCTTTATCTTATCCTTGAATATCTTTACACTTTCAGGCATTTCCTTTTCTTCATCTTGATTGAACAAAGGTATATCTTTCAAGTCAAGTATCTCTATTTCTATGTTTTCAGGCGCATATTTTTTAGCAGTATTTATTATTGCCTTGTTGAACGAGTCCTTTCTAAGGCTTCCTGCGATTGCTGCTATTGTTATTTTTTCCATTTTTTAATCATGCACTAAATGCATATAAATCTTTCGCTAATATCGTAAGAGCGATATTACTTGATAAATGAAAGAACATCTGTTTTTATGTTATTAAGTCTGTCTAGAGGAAAGCTGTATAATTCATCAAATTCGAGGCCAAAATCTGCAAAAAACTGCTTGTAAGAATCCAAAGCTTTTATGGAATGGCGGTAAGCTACATACGATGAAGGCAAGATGTGGCGTTTTATACTAAGCGGTGAAAATACTAGTTTTCCATTTGGATTAATTGAAGAAAGAATGCTTTGCGCAAATAAGATGTAAGAAGGCTGGTATATAAAAGAGTTCAATGCTACTATGCTATTATATTTTTTGTTTGAATGAAAACTCTCAGCTATTCCTTTTATAAAATGCAGTTTATTACCGAAATTTTTAATTAGATGGTACCTTGCTTCGGGAGAAAGTTCAACAATGTCAACATTGCCGAATTTTTCTATCAATTTTTTCGTTATTTCCCCGAAGCCAGGATTTATCTGGAGCACGGGTGGCCTGAGTTTATCCAAAATATCTTCAATTTTGTCCGCAAGTCTTCTATCCAGATAGTTTTTATACCTGAAAAAAGAGGATAGTTTTCCAGACCAATAAGAAAGCTGCTCAAATGAATACACTGCACGGTTATCAAATGCGTTTCTTATTTTGTAGTATTCCGTTTTTAAGCCCGGAAAACGAAGCGAAAGGAAGTACATGGCATCTACTACTCTCCAACTTATATTTAGCATTGCTTTTATATCGCTTATCCTTGCCCATTTTACTTCAAGGGTTTCCTTGTCTTCCAGATCAACTGCCTTTGGCTCTCCTGCAAATGAATTTGACAAGAAAAAATGGTCTATTTCCGTATTTATCCAGTGTATCCCCTGGTTTTTTGCGCCTAACCATATTGGATTCTTTAGGTCTATGTTTACTTCCTCCTTTGTTTCTCTTCTAACAGCTTCTTCAGGCGTTTCTCCTTCTTTTATTCCACCACCAGGAACCTCCCAAATGTGGCCATGTTTTGCTTTTCTCAAATCAAGAAGTATATAGTTTCCTTTTTTTACTATGCTTATTGCTCCCTGCCCTTCCAGCCTTTCCATATAATAATAGAGCATACAAAACTAATATGTTTTACTGGTAAAAGAATATATACGGTATGCTGTGATAATAAATGAATGAATAGAGTAAGCAAGGAAGAAAAGACATTCAAGTTCTTTCTGGTTTCTAGGGCATCTAGAAGCGTAGCTCTCATATTTGTCACATTGTCCTTGCCCCTTTACCTTTTTGCACTACATTATAACATAATCTCAATAGGAATAATATATTTTGTCATAATGGCATTCAATGCCGGCCTGTCATTACTTCTTGGTGCTTTAGGCGACAGAATAGGGTATAAGAAATCACTTATAATAGGAGAAGTTTTTCCACTCGCGGCCTTGATATTGCTTACTCTCTCAGTGAATTTTTTTGCAATAGTCATAGCGGCAATAATTGGAGGAATAGCAGGTGCTGCGGGAGGAATGAGAGGGACTTTTTCACCAGGGTCTACGGCATTGATAGTGAGCAACTGGAAGGATAGCAAAGAGAGAGTAAAGAAACTAGCGGATACTACGTATGTTGGTTCTGCATTTGCAATATTCGGCAGCCTCATGCTTTATTTCAAGGCTTTTTTTGTTAATTCAGTGGGTATAATAGACAGTTTCAGAATATTGTTTGGGCTCTCAGCTTTCATGATTTTTATCTCACTATTCGCACTATTGTTTGTCGCAGAGGTAAAGAGACCGAAAAAAACGACCAGAGTAATGAAGCGGCAAAGCATACACTACTCTATTAAGGTTATCATCGCTAATTCCTTCAACGGTTTGGGATTGGGTATGGCAGTTCCTCTTCTCCCCCTATGGTTTGAACTGCGTTTCGGTGTAAACAGTAGCCTTATCGGTATAATATATACTATTTCATATGCAGCTACTGCGCTTGCCGCATTTGCAGCCTCAAGAAAAGCATATTCTCCAAGGTTTTCCACGCTTTTTACTGCCTCTTATACAAGGGCATTGCAGGGAGTGATGCTAATAATAATAGCATTTTCTCCGTTGTTTATTCTTTCATCTCTTTTCTTTACTATCCGTTCATTTATAGCGGGTTTCGGCTCCCCATCAAGAAGTGCAGTAAACATGAGCGGCGTGGATTCTCAGGATTATGGGACGGCATCAAGCGTGATGGGTCTAGCAAACAGGTTGGCACAGACAAGTTCAGGTTTATCCGGTTACTTGATGGATGTTTCACTGCCATTTCCAGTTCTTTTTGGGGGAGTTCTCCAAACAGTTGGCGGATTTATCTACTTTAAAGTATTATCTCAAAATAAAAAAAGGGTTTATAAGCGATGATTTTTTAAAGGTATAATGGGCTTAGATTCCATAATCGACGATGAAAACAAAGAGGTTTATGCGAATAAAAACCTCAAATATTACCTTAGTAAGGCCTTTTCCGGTTTGAAAAAATTCTATAAGGATAACCTGGCAGTTAAATTTAAGTTTCTTTATGAAAGCGCAGCGATGTTTTCCGACAGAATACTTACTTATTTTGGCTTGGAATACCAAGGGGGCCAGGAAGCGAATCCTATAATGGCAAAGCTGTTCAACTACATAGGAATAATTCCCTCTGCTATAAGTTCCTATATAATAGCGAACGTTTCTATGTATATCTTCTCTTCCAAGATACATAAAAAAGTTGGCTTGAAAGACAAGCAAATGCTTGGAAGTATATATCTTGGTATGGGCGGATCCGAATCCCTAGTTTCACTACATAATTATCTTTCAATGAACAACTATAACAACATAATAGCAAATATGAGCTATGCCCAGTCTTTTATACCGCTTACAATAATCTGTGTATCCCCATTTTTATATTATTGGGGCAGAGAATACTTGCATAGAAAGAAAGACGCCAAAACAAATGTTTAGAGATCGAACTGCAAATTAAATAAGTGTAGATCATTTGATTTTTCGATAGGTCTTAACTTCGGTGCATATTTACCGGACACATTTATTTCTACACCTTTAAATCCATCCACGGCCGCAATGTATCCACTATTGTTTATAACGCTATCCGTAGATGAATTACCACATGAAGAAAGCACCTGCAGATCTAAATTATCTATGCCATATTTTTTTAGTATCCCCGCATCGGCACATATCTCAACCGAAGTGTTTATGCCTTCAAAGTTTACTATTGGGTCTTCCCCATAAGATAATGAGTATTTCCCTTCGCAATATTCATCATTGTTTGTTTCAGAGGGATATAACTTTAATGCTCCTTCTAAATTGAATTTTGAACCGAGGCCATCATTGAACTTGTAAACGCTTTTTATCACTTCGCCGTTTCTAATCACTGGCATTACGTTATACAGCGCCTTATTTTCATCATAAAACATGGCAGTTCCTGGAAAAATAAGCATATCTGAACCCCTGCTTGCCATCTTAAGACCTTTTAACAGCTTTTCGTATTCTCTTTTCGAGTAAGGTATTCTCGGAACCTCTTTAAACAGTGATTCATCATTTATTTTTTCTTCAAGTATTTTCTTTGCATCCCTAGGTGCATATTCGCAGTAATCCGGAGCATTGAACAGCATATTAATTGCATCCTTTGCCTTGTTGTTTCTGATAAATTTCTGAACATATACTCCTGAAGCGGATGTAAGGCTCCATTCCGGCCCTATCAGTATATCTATTTCTCTGTCTTTAGCACGGTAAATATTCGCTATTACTTCGTAAGGGTTTCCATTATGGGTGGTTTCAATATTGCTCATTGCCCCAAGGATCATTTCTATTTTCATTTTCTCTATCAGAAAGTAAATAATATTAATAGTTTTTGCTTCCTTAGAAACTAAAAGTTAACCAATTAAGGAGGAGCTGCGAGGTGGGCAGGAATCGCGGCTCCGCCGGTATAGGCTGCAAGCAGTGAGCCCAATGTTAAGAAGACTAAGAATATTACTATGTAAATGATCCAACTTTTATTTAATGGTTTATTGCTGCCATTCTCTCTATATTTGTCCATTACCAATGTGGTTGGATAAGCGAATATTCCTGCAATGCCAAAAGCTGTATACAAACCAAGAAGTGCTATTGGAGATTTAGTATACCCTAGATTATAACCGGAAATACCATATTCTATTAGGACTAAGCCCATGAATAATGCAATAAGTCCAACGTACTGCAATTTCTGATTATATTTAACTGATAATACGAATCCAAGGGTTACTATTCCCAACATTATGAACGGATCATAGAATAGTAAATTATATGCACCGGGTAAATTCCAGGTCATTTCTCCATAAAAGCCCATTACAAGAATGAATACTGCTATAGCCGCAAACATGTATATAGAGCCCTGTAAGTGTGATTCTATGCTCAATTTTGAATTTGATTTAGTTACATATCTTGCTTTGTAATCCCTATAAATAGCAATCACAGTATAATCCATAAGAAATCCGATAAATGCAACGAAGAACAATTCCAATGCCAATTCATCTACGAATCCCATAATTAATGTAATATTTTATTGTTTATAAACCTTTATTATCCATTTGGTTACGGCTTTACTTTTTCTTCCGCATTTCAGGATTTGTGTACTTGTTCCAAAACAGCTTGTACATCTTCAGTTTATCAGGCAATTTATTCAAATATGGAATAAATGGAAACAGCATCAATATGAAAAAGATGCTTATTGCTACCAATCCATTCTCAAGGTCATTCCACCATGAAATATTTGATGTTGCTATCTCAAGGGCATCGTATGGTATAAGCCAATATTCTATAGACCAGGGGGGTGCGCCTACCTTTAGCATTCCCCACTGTGCAGTCCTTAAGCCATAATGCGTTGCAGCAGTCGTCAACGCACCTGTATCGTACAAAAATCTTAAAACATACGTTTCATCCAATCCACTGGAGCTTTCATTTTGTACCACTAATTGATATTCTCCCGATTCCGCCATTTTAGTCAAACTGGCAGTCGCAATTATTAATGGGTTTTGAGAATTCATTGCACTTGAAATTGAGCCATTGTTGCTAAAGTAATTATACGCTTGCATAAACTGCGCTTTTTGTTGCGAAGGGCTTTCATTAAAAAATATTGAAAGTTCATTTGTTTTATTTTCAAGGTTTACATAAGTGTAATATGGAACTGTGAAGTAAACTGCCCTAGTACTAAAAGTATACGGATCTATACTGTCAAGGTAAGTAGCAGTCCCCGATGAAAAGTTGAATTCCTGCAGCAAAGTAGTTGCAACTCCAGAAGGATTAGAATTTGCTGCCTGACTAATTGTCAAAGGTGCTATATACGGTGAGCTGAATACAAATGCAAACACCAATACTATTATGAAAATATAAATCATTCTTCTGTACATCTTTTTATGGTCTGCCTTTACCATCTTATAAGGTATGTCTTTTCTATAAGGAGTGCTTAATCCGTCTTTTTTTACCAATGAATAATGCATAAACATAAGCAGAATCAAAAGAATAGGGATTATGGCTACATGCCAGCCTAAAACGGCCCCTTGATTCAATGGATTTACCCAAAAGCCTAAGCCCATGCCATTCCATAGGTCCGCACCTGCCTTGTCGTTCCACTGTGAAAGCAGCCCCCCTTGAACTCCTATACCAAATGCAAATTCTAGTAAAACCAAAAGAAGAAGCACACTGCCAATCATCCAAACAAGCTTTTTCTTTCTGAATGCAGACGTTGAAAAATTAACGAAAAGATGGATAAACATCAATGTCACAAAGGCTTCTGCTGCCCATAAATGTAAGCTTCGGAAGAAGGTACCGATTGCAGTAGTATCCCACCAGTAAGGGCCAAAAATTAGCATTATCATGCCGCTTATTGCCAATATTACGAATAATTCTAAAAGGTATATTCCTATCGTGAAAAAGAAGCTGTTGCCATAAGATGGCACATATTTTATGTACTGATCATGCATTAAATCGATCAAAGGGCTAAAAAATGAGCTATTGCCTTTTTTATCCTTGTCCATACCTTATCAAATAACTAATTATCCCTATAAATAGTTCAACTGCAAAAAAATGCAGCTTTACTGCCTTATTTTAAAAAGGTATTTTATATTTTTATAGGATTGCTAACTTCTTGGTTATTACCGTTTGGTCCATTTTGGCATTCTCCGCAGTTCTTAACGCTTTCTGAACCATTGCAATTGACTTTTTTAAATGTTTCAAATGCAGAAACTAGTGATTTGCCAGTTTCAGTCATGCTGTATTCACTCCTTTTCATGTTATTGTTATATGATACCTTCTTGGTTATGAGCCCTCTTTTCACTAAATCATTTAACGCTTTATTAAGCGTTTTAGGGTATATCTTAGGATTCAATGAAAGCAGCTTGTCGAAGTTTATGCCATCATTTTTGGTTATTTCCTCTAATACTGTTGCGTCCCACTTCTTTCCAAGCACATTCAAAAGGTCTAAAGTATTGCATGCCATATAAATTATTGATTTTCTCTGCTTTAATGCATTTAGTTTATCTTCTCTTCCTTGAAATTATAGCTGTTTATCTTGTCTTCATTCTTTTTATGCTGTTTTGCTATCGGCTCAGTGTAGTATTTTCCTTCCAAACTTGAAAGAAAATCTAGGTCTTCTTTATTAAGCTTTATTTTAGCCGCTTCAAGGTCTTCTTTCATGTGAGCTGGATTACTTGCTTTTGGTATCGGGAATGTATTGTCTCTGTGAACTAGCCAGCTTAATGCCACCTGCGCAGGAGTCTTTCCGTATTTACTTGATATCTTACTAATATCGGCAAGCAGTTCTTTGTTATCAAAGATCTTTCCGTGAGATAATGGACTATAAGCTATTACCGCAATGTGATTTTCTTTGCAGTAATCGAACACTCCCGTTTTTTCTATGTCTCTTGTAACTATGCTGTATTCTACTTGATTAGATGCTATCTCATGCTTTGACATAACGGCCTGTGCTTCCTTCATCTCATCAAGCGAAAAGTTGCTTATTCCTATGTTCTTTATCTTTCCTTCATCTACTAGCTTTTCCATCGCTTGCATTGTCTCTTTTATTGAAACCGATTTGTTAGGCCAATGCAATTGGTATAAGTCTAAATAATCTGTTCCTATCTTCTTTAGGCTGGCTTCGCATGCCTTTATTACATCTTCATATTTAAAATGCGTGGGCCACACCTTGCTTGCGATGAAGAGCTTATCTCTTTCATAGCCTTTAATTGCCTCTCCGACAATGTCCTCGGTATTATACATCTCTGCGGTATCTATGAAGTTTACTCCGTTGTCTATTGCATATTTTATTGCTTTCACGTTCTCTTCTCTGTTGCTGCTAAGCTGCCAAGTGCCAACTCCGATAATAGAAAGTTTGCTTTTTGTCTTATTGAATTCCTTTGTTTCCATATTTGTTTAAGTTGTTGATTCTATTTATGGTTTTTTAGTCTAAGTTTCAAGTGTATGTCCCTTGATATCCTTATCGTTGGGACTAATAATATCTGGAAGCTGCCCAAGATGAAGAGATAAACTCCTATTGTGTTCAAGTGCCCCGGTAGGAATTCTATGCTGCCTATTAAGAACTCCAACCCTATCATAAAATCGTTTATCCAACCTAAAACCTTGTAATTTCTCTCTATCTTTTTTCTTATCCTATCTCTGTCTTTTTTTAAAGCCATCAAAGCGCCTTTATTATATCCTCAGTAGATAGAACATCAAAAAGCTTTTTCATGTTCTCAAGGGATCTTTCATGAGCTTCTTTGTCACTTGAAGAAGAGGCATTTGAATCTACAACTACATAAAAGCCTCGGTTTGCTGCATCTCTTGCCGTAGATTCAACCCCTATTTCAGTTGCTATTCCTGCGATTATCAATGTTTCAATACCTGCATTTCTACACATAAGCTCGAAATTTGTGCCTATGAATATGCTTGCAGTGTTTTTGTTTATGACTATTTCATTGCTTTTAGGTTCAATAGCTAAGTCAAACATTTCTTTAGGTAGTTGCGAAAGGTTGAACTTCATTTTGCTTGAAGAGTACTTTCTAGCAGGAGATTCAAATTCCTTCGGCAATGGCGTAATCCTTGTAAAGAATATTGGCATCCCTTTAGTTCTTGCGCTTTCTATCAGTTCATTAATGTTTTTAAGAAATTCTTCCTTGTTGTATATGTTGTTCACCAGCATTTTCTGTACATCCCACACTATAAGTGCAGTATGTTCTGGATTTACTATTTCCTTGATTTCAGTATAAACTTTCCTTTCCATCTTTAAGGATAGCATTTTTTTAATTATAAACTTTTATCCAAAAAAAGAAAAGAAAAATTAAAACAAAAATCACTCTATATCTATGTCATTGTCTTCTGCCCCTTTCTTCTTCAGCAGCTCCACAGTTAATACCCCGTTCTTGAAGCTTGCCTTACTTCCTTCCTTTTGCACAGGCGCAGGCAAAGCAATCTCTCTGTAATAACCTGCGGAGTTTCTTTCCACTCTGTAATAGTTATCCTTCTTTTCTTCTACCTCTTTTTGCGTATTTGCCCTTATTATGAGCCTGTCCTCTTCTATCTTCAGCTTTATGTCTTCTTTGCCCACACCTGGCAGGTCTGCAATTACTTTAACCCTGTTGTTTTCATCTAATATGTCGACCCTCGGGTAATTGAAGTTAAACCCAAAGCCTGAAATGAACCTGTCAAGCTGCTGGAAAGGGTTTAAGTCAATTGGTTCTATAGGTTGCAAGTCTTTTATTCTCATATGCACCACCTCCCTGTCTTATTTAATTAAAAATTTAAGGCGGCCGTAACCGGCCAATATGCTACGTGTTAAAATTCTTAAAGGAAACTGAAATTCTCGTTATAAAATCTTTTACGGAAGCCATACAAACCACCTCCTTAGATTTTATAGACTACAATAATTATTATGTACTAACTAATTTATAAATTTTTCTGTAAAAAGAATCCGACTATTTTAAAAATTTTTATAATAAGGTGTACAATTATTAGAATGGACTTAAGTAAAAACATACTGATAAAAGCCAATCCTGGCACTGGTAAAACAACCTCATTAGCCGACAGGGTAATAGAGCTTATAAAAAATGGAGTAAGCGAAAAAGAGATACTTTGCTTGACTTTTACTAACAAGGCAGTAGATGAGATGTTTGAAAAAATCAGCCAAAAACTAAAGGAAAACAATTTAGAGGTTTCAAGGATAAACGGCATAACAATATCTACCTTCCACAGTTTCTGCAATTCATATTTTTCAGAGCAGGGAAAGGAATACGAGCTTGTTAGCAATAACTTCATAAGGTTTTCAATATTCAAGAGCTTTGAAAACAACAATGCTTTCAATTATGACAGGGATTACGTAATACAGGAATTGGTTCCAAAGGTAGAGAACGCAATAAGGTACATAAAAAGCTTTGGGATAACACCCAATGAAATAAACGTAAAAATTACAAAGGAAGAGCTGATAAACAAGTCATTTTTAGAAAACATGAACAGCGTAACTGTAGAGGAAATCCTAGCTTTTCTTGATTATTTCGTAACTGCTTTCAAGGATTATGAAAGAGAGAAAGGAGAAACAAACATTGATTACAATGATCTTTTGAAGAGGTTTTTACTAGAGTATGATCCATTGAAAAAGCATTACAAGTATGTCCTTGTTGACGAATTACAGGATCTAAACGATGTAGAAGCAGAGATAGCCAGACTTTTAGGAGATTACCTGTTTCTTGTCGGGGACAGAAAGCAGTCCATCTTCGGTTTTCAAGGAGGCAGCCTGAAAAACTTCATTGAATTCCAGAAACTAAGCAATTTGGAGCAGCTGACAAAGGGCCTTAACTACAGAAGTTACAGTGAAATTCTTGAGTATTCAAAGCAGTATTTTCTCAATAAAACGAAGGACAAAAGCTATGAAGATGAATTGTCAAACTTTAAAAGCAATAAAGGACAGGGCGGCAGCGTAAAACAGCTGATAGGAAACAGCACGGACGAAATAGCCGTAAAGCTTGCCATGGACCTTGTCTCTCAGGGTAAGAACGCAGCAATAATAACGAGGACTAATGACCAAATAATAAGCATTTCCCGTATTTTGGACGCTAAGAACGTAAAATATGCAACGACTGCAAGCGCTTCTGTCTCAACAAGAGCAAAGAATTCCATAGTTGATTATTTGAAAGGCATATTCAATGCTGATGAAAAGGATATCTTAAAGGCTTTGTTCACCCCATTTTCAGGCGTTTCTCTAAAGACTGCGTTTGAAATCGAAGAGAAATATAGGAAAAAAGAGATAGGCATGAATGAAGTAAAGAGGCTTGCAAAGCCTTTTTTTGATAGAAAAGCCGCTGCAGAACTTAACATATTCAACATAAACAAGCTTTTCAATGAAACCATACTGCCAATATCGGTAGCCTTGGACAATGACTATTACATAAGCGCAGCGGCAACGCTTGAAAACATAAATCAGTACATGGACAGCAATGAGCTACCAAATCTTTCAGATATGTTGGTGTACCTTTACACTGCAGAAGACAGTTATGAATCAAATGACAAGCAGGAAAACCTGGTGCTTACAACAGTTCACAAGGCAAAGGGCTTGGAATTCGACAATGTTATCTACGTCCCTAAGAAACAGAGCAACAAAACAAGCTTCATTGATCTAGTAACTAATTCCATAATCAAGCAGACAAAGGAAATAGATGTTAAGGAAGAGTTGGCAGAGGAAAGCATAAGGGTAGATTTTGTTGCCTTTACAAGGGCAAAGGAAAACCTTTTTGTTGTAACCCCTCCGGCACTTGCTGAGGATTACTACATTGAGGGCTTTATTGAAAAAAGCATTGCAGAAATGGAAGACGAGCCAGCCCCTTTCAAGAAAAAATACGCCGAAGCATATTCTCTTTTTGTCAACAAGGAATATGATGCAGCAAAGGCCTTGCTTGAAGAGAGTGATAAATGGCTTGTAAAGAGGATAAACAGTTATTTCAGTCAGCTTAAAGGCATATCTTTTTCATTACTGGATGCGATGTCAGACCCATTGAACTTCATAAAAACAAAGGTGTTGGGAATAAGTGAAGTAACAGAAAGCACAAAATTCGGGTTAAAGGCACATAAAATAGCCGAGGATTACTTCAAACACACGTTAAAAGAAGAGGAATTGGACGAAACTCAGAAAAAAATCCTTCAGAACATAATAAGTATTACAGAAGAGATAAAAAGGAAATACAATGCAGAAGAAATAGACGCCGAAAAAACGATTGAAATGCCACTTGAAGTAGTTTTTCCGGACATAAAAATCGATTTAAAGGTATCTGCAAAGCTTGATGCCGTGTTCCTCAACAAGGTAAAGAATAGGTTCCTGATAATAGACTTCAAAACGGACAAATCAGAAGAACAAGGATCAAAGCATAGAAGGCAGCTTGCCCTTTACCGTAGGCTTTTTGCGATAGAGAAGAAAATCAATGAAAAAGATATAGACACTGCAATAGCATACATAAACTTAACTGGAAAGATAAACACGGGGAAGTTTGAATATGAATTGGACACGCAGAAAGTAAAGGACATGCAGATAGATACTGTCAAGAAGCACATTCTTCAACTATTGGAATACAAGGAAAATCCCGAGAAATTGATTGAAAAGGCAACTGAAAAGTACTATTATTCTGACAGCCTTAACGATGAGATTTTCAAGAAGTTAAAGGAAGAATACGAACGTTCTAAAGCAGTATGATAGGGAGGGAGGATATATTTTATGCTTTCTTTGCAGGAATTGCTTCACTTGTAACAGCATTCATAATAATCTTCCTTGTTGCCCCTAATAGGTTCCAAAACAACCCATCGTTGCTTTCTATGTCTTTTATAATAGTAATAGAGGTAGTTGTATTCTTTTCCTTCTTTTTTGCAATGCGCAGGCACAGTTAATTCTTTTCACTGTATGTCATTTTTAATCCATTGTTTCTTTCACTGTAGTCATCATTTCCTTTTAGTTTAGATGCGTATTTGTCTATAGCTGTATATAAACCATTTGACAGTTTATCGTATTTATCAAGCAAGTAATCCTTTACCTTTGAGAGATAGCCTTCTTTTCCGGATTCAAAGAATTTTTCCATCCGGTATTTTTTTGCAATGTTGTTCCATGCCGCCTTGTTATATATGCTTAAAAGCTTCTTTTCTTCGTCTGAAGTTACTTCTTCTATTTTAGTGCCAACAAAGTAAATCAACTCTCTTGGAGTGTAGCCTTCTATGTGTTTGACCATGTAACTAGCGTATTTTTCCAGCTGGTTTTCCTTTATTCCGCTGTTTTTCAGTTTTTCAAATGTGTTATACAATCCGTAATAACCGCTGTTTCCAATGCTTTTTGGTCCTTTTTCATTTTTTAAAATGTCATTTAGTTTCATATTTTTCACCTTTCTTTATTTAGATGACAACTAGTATTTAAAGCTTTGTATTACTTATAAGTGATTATTTTTAACTTTTTCTGCCATATTTTCATTTCCCCGTGTAAGAGAAAGCAAAGCAGCAATCGCAAGCATTATTATGAGAAAAACAAAAGAAAAATGCATACCGGTTATGAATCCCTTTGTTATTCCTCCTATCAATTTAGAAGTCCCTACAAATATCTCAAATGCTAGATACCTCGGAATTGCTAAAGTTGCTGTGACTATAACTATTATAAAACTCCCCATTATGCCCATGCTTCCAAACAGCCTTAAAACACCGGAAGCCGTTCCAAACCTGCCAGCTTCGCTGCTTTTCATTACTGCACTGTTGTTAGCAGGCCAGAACATCGAGCCTCCAAAACCAGTTATTGCTGAGTCTATAAGGACTATGTATACACTAGAGGTTGCAGTCAATGCAAAATAGACAGTTATTCCTGCTATCATTACTAATAAGCCAAGAGTCGCAAGGAGCCTTGCGCCATATTTATCAGAATACCTTCCCATAAATGGAGAGAGTATGCCGCTTAGTATGTAACCTGGAAGAAGAAGCAGGGAAGCATAAAACGGCGTTAAACCTCGAACGCCCTGTAGATACATTATAAGCATAAAGGCTACTCCCATAAAACCAAGGCCCTGGAACATCGACGCTAAAACAGAATTCTTGAACACCTTGTTCTTGAACATTGAAAACTTTATTACTGGATTCACAAAGACCTTTTCCCTGAAATAGAATGGAATTAACAATATGAAACCTGCTACAAGTATGGAAACGTTTGTGTAATTCAATCCAACTGATGCTATCCTTACTCCTGCGTACAATATCATGGAAAGCGTTATACCCAAAAGGCTCATCCCTGCGATATCAAGCTTTTCATGCTCTCTTTTATTGTCCTTTATGTATTTGAGAGCAAGAGCTAAAAGAACTATGCCTATTGGAACATTGATGAAAAAGATATACCTGTAGCCAATGAAAGTGGTTATTATCCCCCCAAGGACTATTCCAAGCATTGCGCCGACATTCCAGCCCATGCCTGTAAAGCCGTATGCTTTGCCAAGCCTTTCCCTTCTAAAAGTATCGGCTATTATTGCTCCGCTGTTTGCGGTCATCATTGCACCGCCTACGGCTTGGAAACCTCTGAATATAATTAATGTAATATCTGTCGGAGCAATACCGCACATAAAGGAAAAGATAGTGAATATTGCTATGCCTGAATTAAAAACCCTTGACCTACCAAAAATGTCTCCTATTCTGCCAAGCTGAGTAGCAGCAACTGCCGTGACAAGAAGGTATATCAGGATAACCCAGATTATGGTTGATAGGTTAGAATGCAGTGCCTGTGTTATTGCCGGAAAGGCAAGTAGGACTATAGTAGAGTCTATTGAAGCCATCAATACGCTTATTACAAGAACTGAAAGTATTAAATTTTCATTCTTAAAGCTGCCATTTATGTCTACGTCTTTGGTAGTTCCAGTGCTTTTCATGATTTATAATATTTTCAAAAGTCCTGAATATATAAGCTGTTCTATTTTAACTTTAAATTTATTTAAGTATAGCTTTCAAGTTATCTATTGTCTGGTTTACTACGTCGGTTACCGCCTGGTTTACTACATCTTCACCGAAAAGCTTTGCCATCCTGCCAAGCTCTATATCGGCCTTCCAGTCTATTTTAGTAGAAGAATCCTGTGCGCTTAAATCAATGTAAAGAGCAAGGGAAAACTTCAAACCGATTGTGGAGCCATCTCCCTGTATCAACATATGCTTATTTTCCTGCTTTTCCTTCAATTGCGCAGAAAATTTGATGTTAAGGTTAGAAAGATAGCTGGCACCAAGGAACTTCGATGTGTATTTTTTTGCGTCTGCCTTGAATGACAACTGAAAGTTATCGCCGTTTACTTCTGTAGAAACCACATTAGGCAGGCATTTTGCAAACTTGTTTGCATCCGATACTATGTCCCAAACTTTTTCAACTTTGTAGTCTACTGTAAAACTTCCCTTCATTTCCATATCAATTAAACAACTCCCTCGAATACAGCAAATCCATTGCATTGGAATACATATCAGAATAGGTTTTACCCGCCGATTCATTTACCATTTCAGAAAGAAAATCCCTGTTTAATGACAGAGACTTTGCCATCTCAGCAATGTTTTCACTGTTAACCTGCGGCCAGTAAAGCTTTATCTTATCAGTCTTTGATTCGGTTTTGTTACCCATCTTATTTCCGATAAAATCTCCGATTTCCTTTGCCATTATCCTTGAAGTACTTAATTTACCGCCGACGATGCTTATTATTCCGTTTACATTGTCTGTAGCAGAATGATCGAATATTTTGAAATCCCTGCTGGCCTTCCTGCTGTCATCGTTTTCTCCTGCGGCTATCAACGGCCTTACTCCGGCGTAGTATCTGTAAACCGGGTAATTTGCAAGAATCGGCAACATTTCACTGCCGGCTTTCTGCAGAAAGCTTATGTCCTCTTTGTCAACGTCAAATTTCTCTGGATCATCAACGATAAATGCGGTAGTTCCTATAATTGAATCATTGAAGAAAGGCACGACTATATCGCCGTCAGAAGGTTCCCTTAACCTATTTATTATGTGCTTTGTGAACCTTCTATTTATGACTGCCATCGTACCTGCTGAAAGTATCATTTCTATGCTTTTTATTCCCAATTTTTCGTCTATAAGCTTTGATGCCCATGCTCCACTTGCATTTACAACCAAGTCTGCCTTCAATTCGCTTACCTGTCCAGTATTGTTGTTTTTTATTTTAACACCCTTTACATCATTTCCTTCTTTTATAAATTCCAATACCTCTGTATTCAGCAAAACCTTTGCAGATTCTCTTTTTGCAGTAAGGAGCAAACTTGTTATAAATCTAAATGAGTTTATTACCTTGTCAGGTACTCTATATACTGCTTTTACTGAATTATTGAGAAAAGGCTCTTCTTTTAGGGCAGATTCTATGCTTAAATTTTCTATAGGTATATTGGATTGCTTGCACCCTTCTTCGAATTTGCTTTGGAAAGAGAGGTCTTCTTCATTCAAAGCTACGAATAAACCCCCCGTATTTTCTATGCA
>JAJZOB010000029.1 GCA_021852135.1 Nanobdellota archaeon | reverse complement strand
TAAACCTATGAGCTCATTGAGGACTATATTCTTATTATCATAGTCCATAATCATTATCAAATGTAAATATGGTTTAGAGCTGTAAAGTATTTAATCCTTTCTTTACTTATGCATGTAGAAAGGTTTAGGCACAGCCCATACATATTCTTGCATATTCTCAATGTATATTATAGATATTTATAGATATTATAATTATATTTGCATCGCCTTTAAAAAAATATATTAGACCACGTACTATTTTAGTATTTACTAGTTTAGTATTATTTCAGTTTAGTATTATTTCAAATTTGAAAAAGCTTATGTTTCATTCAATGGCTTTCCAGTATATACATATTTTATGTTTTTTTGTTTTGTGTAACTAATAGATATTTATATTTTAACTTTAATAACATAGTTTAAAATTAAACTAAGTATAATTTATAATTAATGTTTATAATTAATGTGTAGCCATGGATGTTCCTGAAAATAATAAAGATGAGTATTCAAAATACGATTTAGAGGAGCGAGAGAAAGAAGAAAAATTTGGAAAAAACTACAAGTGGATAGCTCTTGCCAATACTACACTAGGAGTGCTGATGGCAACAATAGACAGCTCCATATTGATAATATCACTTCCTGCAATCTTTAACGGACTTGGAATAAATCCGCTTACACCAGGAAATATTACACTTCTAATTTGGCTTCTTTTAGGATATATGATAATGTCCTCAGTAGTGGTAGTGACCATAGGAAGATTGTCAGATATGTTTGGAAGAGTTAAGCTTTACAATCTTGGTTTTGCCATCTTTGCTGCAGGATCCACAATGCTCTATATAATATCTTATTCATTTACAGGAGTTCTTGCAGTTATGCTGCTCATAATCTTTAGGCTTGTTCAAGGATTTGGCGGAGGTTTTCTTTTTGCAAATGGAAGCGCAATAATAACAGATGCTTTTCCTAAAAATCAAAGAGGAACAGCACTTGGATTGAATATGGTAGCAGTAACTGTAGGAAGCTTGCTTGGATTAATACTAGGTGGAGTGTTATCTGCTATAGATTGGCATCTTATCTTTTTAATAAGTGTCCCAGTAGGAATTGTCGGAGCGTTTTGGGCTTATTGGAACTTGCATGAAATAGCAATTATCAAAAAGGATCAAAAGATAGATTATGTAGGCAATATTCTTTTTGCCGCATCTTTACTTTCTATATTAATATCACTTACATATGGTCTTTTGCCATATGGCAATAGCAGCATGGGATGGTCAAACCCATTTGTAATTACAGGCATAATTTTGGGATTTGTACTTATGATATTGTTTATTTTTGTAGAGACAAAAGTAAAGGATCCTATGTTCCATTTAGATTTATTTAAGATACGCGCTTTCACAGCTGGAAATTTAAGTATGTTCTTGGCAGGAATTTCTAGAGGAGGCCTGCAATTTATGTTGATAATATGGCTTCAGGGTATATGGTTGCCCTTACACGGAGTAGATTTTATAAATACACCATTGCAAGCAGGCATTGATTTGATTCCTTTACTATTAGGATTTTTAATCATGGGTCCAATTGCAGGAAGATTATCTGATAAGTATGGTCCAAGATTTCTTGCGACTACAGGAATGATGCTAAATGTGATAGGATTTATTGCAATTTTTATGCTTCCTGTTAACTTTGATTTTGTAATCTTTGCAATAATAACTTTTGTTATGGGTTTTGGACAAGGAATGTTTTCAGCACCTAATACATCTTATGTGATGAGCTCTGTGCCTCCAGAACATAGAGGAGCAAGCGCCGGAATGAGAGCAACATTGATGAACATGTCATTTATGTTTAGCATAATAATATTTTTTAGCGTTCTTGCCATAGGACTAAATACAGCGTTGCCAGCCGCATTATATAAAGGATTAGTTAATCAAAATGTTCCAGTTAATGTTGCAAACCAAATATCACAACTTCCACCTACATCGGCTCTTTTTGCTGCATTGTTAGGATACAACCCTATGAAGACATTAATACCTGCAAGTGTTTTAAATAGCATTCCTAAAGCAAACTCAAGCGTTATAGTAGGCGATGAATTTTTCCCTAATCTTATATCTCAACCTTTTTCAGATGGCCTAAAAACTGTTTTGATTGTAGGAATAATAATGGCGTTCATAGCTGCTCTCGCATCTGCTATAAAAGAAAAGAAGAAATAAATGTAGTGTAATCATTTATAAAAATAGCGAAATAAAAACCTCAGTATCCTTCAATATACTTTCTATAAAACAGTATTCGTTAATCTGATGGGCCATTTGATTGTCTATGCTCCATGCAACAGCATCTATTCCTGCTTTTCTAAAAAATGCCGCACATGTCCCACCACCTATACCTATAATCCTGGGTTTTATACCTAAAGAGGACTCAACTGCAGAGGACATTAATTTAACTATCTCTGAATTTGAACTAGTAGGCAGTGCAGCCTCTTCTTTGTTTACTGCATCGACATTTATTCTTATTCCTTTGTTTCTAATGCAAAATTGTTCTATATTTTTCCTTACAAATAAAAGTATATCTGCTATTTTGTATTCTGGAAGAACCCTACAATCCATATATGAGATCTCAGTTCCAGGAATTATGTTTATGCTTTCTACATTAGCTTCATGTTTTGTAACTTCAAAGGTAGAGTAATCAGGTGAAAATAGTTCATTTCTTGAATTGAATTTTTTTTGTAACTCCTGTCGTAAAGTTGTCAAAAATTCCATTGAGTATAAATATGCATTGACTCCTTCATTAGGTATGCTTGCATGTATCTGTTTTCCAGTAAATGTAAATTTTAACCATAACATTCCTTTTTCTGCGACCTCTATCCACAGACCTTTTTCATCTCCGGCATCAGGAACTATCACTAGATCATCTTTTTTGAATAAATTAGCCGCTATCAATTTTTGTATGCCATACTCGCTGCCCATCTCCTCGTCAGCAACAAGTGCTATGCCTATCCCATATTTTGGATCTTTAGTAAGTTCTGAAAGTATTTTTATAGCATATATAGACGCAACAAGATCCTGCCCATTATCAGAACTTCCCCTACCGTATATCTTTCCGTCTAAAACATAAGGTTCAAAAGGATCTTTTTTCCATAATTTAATCTCGCCTGGAGCTACAGTGTCCATATGTGCAACCAGCCAGATATGACGATTGTTTTTTTCAAAACCAAATGTAGTTATTATGTTTGAGCGAATGCAACCTGTTTTGTCCTTATAATCATATCTTTGTGTCTTTAAACCAAAAGAGATAAGAAGTTTTTCCAAATATGCAGCTCTGTTGGATTCTCCTGTTCCTCCGCTTGAAGGAGATATGGATTTTATCGAGAGCATTTTCAGCATAGTGTTTATTATTTCTTGCCTATGTTCTGAAACTTTTTTTGCTATTTTGGCTTTTTCCATTTTAACAAACCATTTTGTTTACATCTTAATTTTTATTTTTTATACATATTGATTGTCTTCTACATATCCTCTTGTGCAAAAGGAATATATGCAATTATTTAATTGCACTACCCTGTCATTTAATACCTTCGTTGAGCCTAAATGTATATAAACCTTTTTCTACAAATATATTGCGGTGCTTTTATGGCAACCATTAGCTCCTAATAGGCTACTGTGTTTTGAGGGCTACTTTTGCTTGATGAAATACAAAGTATCTATCTTAGAGTTTATGCGCCATAATACCAAAGTGATATTGCCAATAGGCAATTGATTTGAGGAGAAGCAAGCTTGAAAATTTATAATTTTAAGCCACCTAGGGGATGGCTTGGCTCTAGCAGCGTCAAAGGCCGTGGCAAGCTGCGATAAGCCCAGGGTAGTTGCATGTCGAACGTTGAACCTGGGATAGCCGATTGCACCATGAATAGTGGTGCATGCAAACGCGGGGAACTGAAAGAACTTAGTACCCGCAGGAGAAGAAAGCAAAAGCGATGCCGCAAGTAATACGAATGAAAGCGGCGAAGGGCAAACTGAATCCTTATGTGCAAATATAAGGAGATGTGGTGCGACTTTTAAACTGATTTGATGAGGTGAACATTCTGGAAAGAGTGGCCATAGAGAGTGACAGCCTCGTAATCGTAGTTAGATCAGTTGTGTCGTGTATGAGTAACTCGGCTTTGGTATGTCGAGTGAATACGGGGGCATTAAACCCCAACCCTAAATATTAGCTAGAGACCGATAGCGAACAAGTAGCGCGAGCGAAAGCTGAAAAGCACCCACGCGTGTGGGAGTGAAATGATCTGAAACTAGGTGGTTACGAGAAGATAGGGCATGAAAGAAATGAGGCATGCGAAGCGAAGATGCGAAAGCATACAGCGAAGCATGTGGATCAATGTTCTGTCTTTCTTCTCGAAGCAAGAGCCAGGGAGTGTATGGGTGTGGCAAGCCGAAAGGCGAAGTGAAAGCGAGTGCGCGCAAGCAATGAGGCGCAGGATATGAAAATATCTAAGTCACATCTTTACGACCCGAAGCCATTGTGATCTACGCGCGGCCAGGACGAAGTCGGACTTACGTCCGATGGAGGTCCGCAACCAATCCTAGTATATCTGGCTGGGTGAGCTGCGGGTAGGGGCGATAGACCACTCGAACATGGCAATAGCGGGTCCCCTCCGAAGTATATTTAGTATAGCCCTGAGCGAGCTTGCACATAGGGTAGAGCTACCGATTGGAAGTTTCGGGATCGAAAGGTCCCACCTTCTTCTCAAACTCCGAATATATGTGCTGCGTAGACCTCAGGAGTCGGTTCGCTTGGGTAAGCTAGGCGGACGAGACTGGAACGACAGTGACCTTGGTTAAGGTCCCTAAATCTTAGTTAAGTGTACCTAAAGACGGCAGAATCTTAGACAGTCGGGAGGTAGGCTCAGAAGCAGCCATCCTTTAAAAAACGCGTAATAGCGTACCGATTGAGATTTTGCTATCTGAAGATAAACGGGGCTAAACTAAGTACCGAGACCTGGGCATCGAAAGATGTGTAGGGGGGCGTGCTATGGGATTAGAAGCTTGATCATAAGATCAAGTGGATCACATAGCAGTGAAAATCCTGGTGTTAGTAATAGCATATAATGGTGAAAATCCATTACGCCGGAAGCACAAGGTTTTCCTTGCAATGATTGTCAGCTGGGAGTTAGCCGATCCTAAGCACACAGCTAATTACTCGTGTGCAAAAGGGAAGCATGTTAATATTCATGCGCTTAGCACGTAGGCAAGTGGCAACACAAGGCGTACTTCTGACGCTTGGGGATAAGTCTGAAACAAAGTGCAAATGGCTGCGGAGTCTCATTATGAGGAGAAGCAGCTAAATGAACGATATGACTGAATTCCTGAGCCCGTGAAAAGGGAGTACGCAACGATCGTGCTGAATCGTACCTAGAACCAGTACAGGTGCTGCTGGCCGAGAAGGCCAAGGCGTGTCAGGAGAACCAGGGTTAGGGAAATCGGCAAAATAGTGGCGTAAGTTTTCGACAAGCCATGTCTGCGCTTAGTAAGCGCAGATAGCATTAACAAGGGGACGGCGACTGTTTATCAAAAACACAACTCACCGCACAGCCGTAAGGCTTAGTATAGTGGGTGACGCCTGCTCACCGCTAGTCAGCGAAACCCCATTTCAACGGGACTAAGCCCTAGCAAAGAGCGGGAGTAACTCTGACTCTCTTTAGGTAGCGTAATACCTCGTCACTTAATAGGTGACTTGCATGAAGGGCGTAACGTCTGTCCTACTGTCCCAACTTTGGACCTGGTGAACTCACTACGTGGTGTACATGCCACGTTCTCTCAGTGGGTAGCGAAGTCTCCATGAAACTTGACTATAGCCTGTTGCTGTTGTGTGAAGAATGATACATAGCGTAAGTGGGAGCGTCGAAGTGTTCGCTTTGGTGAACATGGAGCAACAATGTAACACCACTTTTCGTTTTTTACATAACTTACCGCAATGCGGGACAACTGCAG
>JAJZOB010000046.1 GCA_021852135.1 Nanobdellota archaeon | reverse complement strand
TAAGTTGTGCCTATACGAAAAGCCTTTCTGTTTAATCATCAAAAAATCACTTTTGCGTAACTATAAGCTTTGTTCCTGTGTTCTGTACAGGGTTTTTCCTTATCCTTGAAAGGATGCTTGCTATTACCATTAAAACAACCCCCACAACTATAATCGCTATGTCGATTACCAGTAAAGTGCTTGCAAAGCCGGAAAATATTGTAGTAGGTATCCTTATAGAATAGGTGGAAACAGAGAAAGAAAGCAGTATCGGTATGATGTACGCTAAGGGGATGTAAAATATTACTATCGATATAATTGCCATTGAAATTATGTTCTTGCCTACTGCAGTAAATTTCTTTTCTTTCTTATAAGAAAAGAATATCAATACTAGACCAAGGATTGCTATTGCTAGAGATATAAGCTCATAGTGGTAGATGTCAATGTTGTTCAACGGCAAGCTTATCCCAGTATAATCCTTCAAAAATGAGGAAGCGAAGCAGCCCATCCCGCAGTTTATGTAGGATATCTGTGAATCAAGCTTTGAAGTAACGGTTGTTGTCAATCCAGTAGTATTTGTGCTCGATATTACGTTGTTGAGTTCATCCTGCTGCACAGTATAGTTGACTATCTTTGACACTGCATTCTGTGCAAATGAATGCGATAAAAAGCCTGAGGAAAAGCCCGCGAATATCAAGGTGAAGAACAGCAATCCGAGAAATAGAAGCAATCCACCCAAATACCTCCCACTTTTTCCTAACATAATACAATAATGCCAGTCCTTATTATTTAATCTTAACTTTTATCTATGCTTAAAATTATAGTTTATATTTATTGAAAAAGATTAGTGTTTATGAAGCTTTATAATACCTTGAGCAAAAGAGTAGAGGAATTCAAGCCATTGAAAGATGGGTTGGTGACAGTATACACCTGCGGCCCAACGGTTTACAATTATGTCCATATCGGAAACCTAAGAACTTTCATATTCTATGACCTAATAAAAAGAGCCTTTAAACTCAATGATTACAAGGTAAAGCACGTCATGAACATTACCGACGTTGATGACAAAACGATAAGGAAATCAATGGAAAGCCATGTTTCTTTAAAGGAATACACAGAGCTTTACACAAAGTACTTCATGGAGGACTTAAGCAAACTAAACATAGAGATGGACACAAAGTTTACGAAAGCTACGGATAACATAGCTGAAATGCAGAAAATAATCGTTAAACTGTTGAAGGAAGGATATGCTTATGAAGCTGAAGACGGAATATACTTCAACGTATCAAAGTTCAGGGATTACGGCAAGTTATCTGGAATGAAGGTTGACGGCAACTACTCAAGGATAAAGAACGATGAATATGACAAGGAAAATGCATCTGATTTCGCTTTATGGAAGTATTGGGATGAGAATGACGGAAATGTTTACTGGGAAGGAAAGCTCAAGAAGGGCAGGCCAGGCTGGCATATTGAATGCTCAGCTATGTCAATGAAGTATCTAGGCAAAACAATCGATGTACACTGCGGAGCTGTTGATCTTATATTTCCGCATCATGAGAATGAGATAGCGCAAAGCGAAAGCTACAGCAAGCAAAAATTTGTTGATTATTGGCTTCATGGCGAACATTTGCTAGTAAACGGCCAGAAAATGTCTAAATCTTTGGGCAATTTCTACACTTTAAGGGATATAGAAAAGCAGGGCTTCAACCCACTGTCTTTTAGGTTAATGGTAATAGACAGCAATTACAGGAACAAATTGGACTTCAACTTTGAAAACCTAAAAAAATACGAGAAACTGCTTGCAAAAATAGATTTATCTGTAAAAGCATTGAACAAAACAGAGAAATACGAGGAAAAAGAGGACAGTTATTCAAGGATACAGACTAAGGAGAAAGTTGAAAGAGAACTGAAGAAATTCAAGGAGGCTGTGAACAACGACCTAAACACGCATGAAGCATTGCAGAGCTTTCTTGCACTGCTGGATTTGGCGGATGAAAAGACAAAGAAAGGAAAGGTTGACAAAAAGGAGTTCTCCTATCTTTCAAATGCCATCAGCAAGATGAATGAGTTTTTAGGTGCATACATAGACTATGAAATCCCAGGGGAAATAATCGATTTGGCGGAAGAACGTGAAAACAAAAGGAAGGAAAAGAAGTTTTCTGAGGCGGATTCGCTTAGAGAAAAGATAAACGAAAAAGGCTATTTCATTGCCGATTTACCAAACACCTTCGTCATAACAAGGGGATATTTAGAGTAATCTTTTCCATTGCAGTTCATAAGTTAAGTTTATAATACCATTAAATATACTTAGAAAACTCAAGCATTCAATATGCGCCGTAATAACATAAATTCATCAATGAAAAGATGTCACCTTTTCAATTATTAATGATTTCACATCATTGAAATCAGGCAGGTTTCCAATTAGTATTGGGTTAAGCTCCTGCTTCCATATATCTTTCTTTTTTTCAAGGCTTTTTTCTAGCAATTCAATTGAGAATTTTAATTTGTAGTATTCAAGCTTTTTGTTTGAAAGGGAAACATCAAATTTTATGCCCTTTTTTAAGAGAAAATAAAGGTCGTATACGTCTCTTGCCTGGTTTCTTGTTATGACCGCTCTTGTCTTTTCTGCCAATATCTCCGCTTCGTTCATCACCTGTAAAGAAAAAGGAAGTAAATCGGGAAAGTTACTATCTATTTCTTTGAGATCTGCTTTCAAAGAGATTTTTTCCCTAGTGCTTATGTCTATTTTAACAAAGCATGCATCCCTTTCATTTGAATTCAACGGCCCGTATGCTTTTATTCTACCGCTAAAACCGGCAATGCTATCGTATTCCATTGTTTCATTTCTTATATTCATTAGTTGAAGAGAATCAGAAACTTCTTTCAAAAGCCCTGTAAAATCAAGGTTAGAAGTTGCAGTAAAATCAAGATCCTCACTGAATCTGTTCAGCCCATACAAAAGGAATAGCGCGGTTCCACCCTTGAATACCAAAGAGGCTGAATTTGATATCGCCCTTAAAATAAGCGTTTGTATGTATTTTTTCTCCTCTTGATATGGCTTTAACCCCTCCATTTTTGCGATTTTCAGCAACGTTTCCCCGCTAATCATAACTCCTCATTTGCATACAGTTTCCACTTTGTATTTAAAATTCCTCTGTTCTTTATGGAAGGATTCAGCTTATACACAGTTTTGCCCTTGATTTTTATATTGGTTTCAATACCGTTTTTTTCTAGTAGGAAGCCCAAACGCCTTTTAACGGCTTCAATATTTGTCATTTCTGCGTATTTCTCAAGCAGATTTTTATCCATGTCCTTGATTATTGAATCTAGGAAATTAATCCTTACATACCTTGTGTAAGCAAGCGAATCTATGAATGCCTTTTCTTTTTCGGCTATTGCTATTGTCCCTCCGCCATAAGCAATCTTTTTGAAGCCGAATACAAGCTTTTCAGGTATTTTTACAAAGATGACTTTTGTCCCATTGAAATCTCTATTTTTCGTTTTCATTGAAGTCGCTACATATATCTTGTCTATAACCTGTTCTAATAAACCGTACACATAAAAGGCAGAGCTAAATGATATATACGCAGGGTAAACTACATTAGATGCTACAATGAAAGGATTATCGCTCAATGAGAATTTTCCCCTTTCAATCTTGTAAATAAGCTGCTTTTTAGCCATTCTATTTAGTAGCACACTTGCGCTTCTTGGGTTTAAACCCGTCAAAACTGATAATTCTGCCAACGAAAACACTTTTTTATCCCTTTTTTCAAGATCCTTTGCTATTTCATACATATTCATAACAGTCTTAGCGTTTCTTTATATAAATATCTTATCGTTAACAATTTTGTTAACAATATACTATTATAATAAAACATGTAAAAACGGCGGTAAGATACGTTCATTAGCTTTTTCGATATTGTGTAAAAAAGAAAGGAAAAGAAGTTTGCAGAAGCCGATCTATTAAGAGAAAAGATAAATGAAAAAGGCTATTTCATAGCAGATTTACCAAAAACCTTCGTCATAACAAGAAATACTATGATAATTTCAATTGTTTATGTAATAAGTTGTCAGTTAAAATATTTAAATAACATTCTATCTTAGACATCTAATGAAAAGAAATTATCTAGCAGCAGGCGTATCATTAATTATTTTTGGGTTAATCCTTATTATATTTGGGCAGTATATAATAAATTC
Organism: Nanobdellota archaeon; assembly: GCA_021852135.1. The sequence continues at coordinate 1,861 of JAJZOB010000046.1, read as the reverse complement.
TGCGGCAGCTTCTTCAAGCGTTTCTATATTAGGAATAACAATATCCGCTAGCGCGAGTAGTTCGAATAATCCACAGGTACAATTAGGTAATGCTATTTACATAATTGGAATAATAATTGTACTATTAGGCATACCCTTTCTTATATATGGTGGAATTGCTTCGGATAATCAAAAACACGAAAAATCCAAGTTATCGAATAAGAATAAAAATTCTGTTGGTTCTTCTGAAAAGCACTTTCATGGTAGTAACTTAATGTCTTCCACTCACAGAAAATTTATTAATTTCTCAACTAAGGGAAGACTAGCAGCATTTGTTTTTTTACTAGTAATTGTAATAGTAATTGTTGTAGCAGTTATACTGTCCAATTCTGGGGCAGGTTCTATCTTTAATCCACAACCAATTCAATTTAACTTGCAGATAAACAATCCAGGTTCCGTTCTATCCTCTAATTGTACAGACTATGAATTTGGTAACTCGGGTACAGTAAATTTTAACTGGGCAACTAATAATGGCGGAAGCGTTACTTTTTCCGTAATAAATCAAAGCGGTAGTGTTTACTCATCTGATGCATCCAATGGTGCAGGTTCTTTCTATGCTGAAGGTGGGGAAATATTTGAATTTTGTGCTTATGATTGGCTTAGTGAAACTGTAAATATATATGGAACAGAAACCTTCTCATAATAACCCTTTAACCAAAGAATTAGAAAAATTGGATGTTTCAGAGCATAAAAGCGTAACGGAAGTTAAGAGAATAGAGAAAAAATTAGATATATTGACACTAATCTTAATAAGTTTTGCTATCTTAATAATTGTGAATGTTATATTTCTAATGTTAGTAAATTCTGATTTATCAGTAATAAAGTCAGATTTAAATTTAATAAATAGCAGTCTGCAAAATATTAGTAAAAATGTCGGCGCATTACAAACTCAAGGCAATTTAGAACTTTATTTAAGTCTTATAGCTATTATTTTATCTATAATATATAGCTTTACCATTAATGAAAATTCTAATTTAATAAAAAATAAGAAAAAACATGAGCATAAAAATTGATGCTAATTTAAGTTATCATTCAAAAAATAAATTCGTTACCTTGTCAAACTTATCATTTACATTGTAAGCGGAACGGCCCTCATGCTTTACGGTATAGTTAAAAGATGAAAGGAATTTCTTAGCCTTTTTTTCTAAGTCCCTGCTGTGCGTTTCTATGATTATTTTTGGATGATATCTTTTAATCGTTTTAACTGCTCCTTCCAAAACCTCAAGCTCAAAACCTTCAACGTCTATTTTCATAAGGTCTGGCTTAAGTTTATAGCTGTCCAGTGTTTTAAAGGTCATTTCTATCTTTTTACCTTTGCCGATATTGTTCGCCATTTCTCCGCTGTAGCTTATCCTTGCAGTATTGTTTTTATTTCCCAAAGCTACATTAAAGGCCTTTATCTGTTGTTCATTCAACCCATTAAGCTTGATATTTTCCAAGATTTCCTTGAAGTTTTCAGGCAACGGCTCAAATGTATAGACTTTGGCCTTGTAGATTTAAACAAATTAAGCTTATAAATACAATATAATTATAATTACGGACGTATTACTTAATTTTAAGTTTGTTAATATCGTTTTCTACCATTATTTTAACTAAATCTTTAAATTTAGTTTTTGGTTTCCATCCAAGTACTCTTTTCGCTTTTGAATAATCACCTAGAAAAGTTTCTAGTTAATATTCTGTAAGGATATTTTGAACCAAGAATAAAAAGAATTGATAGAATAACCCTTTTAAACAGTTTTTTATCTAATACATTTAACGGTAAATATCTGAATGCGCTCATCACTTCTTTTTTGTTGTTTTCTTCAATTGCCACAGCACT
>JAJZOB010000047.1 GCA_021852135.1 Nanobdellota archaeon | reverse complement strand
ATAGTAACCATCTTTTTGAAAGAAACCTTTTTTGTGTAAATCTTTATTTTCTGCGTTTCCTGCGAAATGGTCCCGCAGATACAAAGGTCTTTTGGAAGACCACAAACTGGACAAACTTCTGTCATTTTTATCTTTTTATTTAACCCCTTATAAAATTTATAGTCTATATATGATTAAATACCTATATAAATCTTTCTTAGTGTAAATTAACTGCCTTTACAATAAAGCCAATTTAAGTCTTATTTAATTTATCTAACGGGAGTTTAAAGCGAATAACTTAATGTAAATTGTAATTACTTGATTCAAATTCTATAAATAACAGAAAAAGTATCTATAAAATATGAAATTTCAAGAAATCAGGGAAAAACTGAACTTACCGGAATGGGCAGAGATAACCCCCAGCCAGTTCTCCGACATATCATTCAGCTGCATAGGATACGCGAAGAGCAAAGGCAAAGACCCAGTGTCGTTTGCTAATGAAATTGCAAATAAAATAGAATCACAGTATGTGAGAAAAGCAGTTGCTTTAAACGGTTACGTTAATATAGATTTGAATTTCGATGAACTTGAAAAGAATGAGAAGATACTAAGTAAAATAGAAATACAAGGCGTTAAAAACCCGTTTTCCGGTAAAACGGTAAGACTTGAACACACTTCTGTGAATCCTAATAAAGCCTTGCATATAGGTCATATGAGAAATTCATATATAGGCGAGTTTATACGTAAAGCCCTGCTTTACAGCTCTGCTAACGTCATAACATCAAATTTTATTGAGGATACTGGTGCGCAGGTCGCAGATATCATTGTTGGTTTTAAATACCTTAATAAAAAGCTGGAAACTTCCGAAAAATTTGATCTTTACTGCTCAAAGATATACAAGGAAGTTAATGAAGACTACGAAAAAGATAGTTCTCTGCTTGAAAAAAGAAAAGAAGTGCTTTTAAAGATAGAAGCAGGGGATAAAGATACTTTGGAATTTCTGGATTCAATAGTAAACAAGGTTTTGCTTGCTCAGCTTTCTACTTTGATAGGGGAAAAGATAAAATACAACCTTCTAGATCTTGAGCGTTATATACTAGGAGAAGGCATAGTAAAAGCATCTTTGGATAAATTGATGGCAGAGGGAATTGCAAAAGTTTCCGAAAGCGAGAAAAATAAAGGATGCATAGTCAGCAACATAGATGGCAATGAAATAACTCTTACAAGATCTGATGGAACTTCCTTGTATATAGCAAAGGACATTGCATATGCGATGATAAAACACAGCATACTTGAAGAAAAGATAAAATACAGGAAATTCTCTTCGAATTTTGATGGAACTGAAATACTGATTTCTAGCAGGGACGGAAATGAAGTTAACCTGCAAAAAATTGACATTTCGTTTACATTGACGGACTCGGCTCAAAACGCAGAGCAGAATGCAGTTAAATTAATAATAGAGAGATTTGCAGGAAAAGGTTCATATAACCATTATGGTTATGAACCGGTTTCAATTTCAAAGGACACTGCAGCTTATCTTGGAATAAATACCGATGAAAAATTCATGAGGATGAGCGGCAGAAAGGGCATAACGGTTGAATTTGATGATTTGGTTGTTAAGATAAAAAGTAGAGTTGTAGAGGAGGCGGAGAAAAGTGGTAGGAAAATTGATGAGGATTCAGCTAAAAAGATAGCTTCAAACGTAATTAGATACTATATACTGAAATTTTCTCCGTCAAAAATGGTAGTATTTGATATAAACGATGCTATCTCCTTAAAGGGAGACAGTGCAGTTTACATAAATTACAGCTATTCAAGGGCATTGAGCATACTTAGCAAGGCAAGCGCAAATCGCTACGATGATGTTTCATTTGATGAAAATGAGGCAAAATTTATAAGGGAAATATTTCTTTGGGAAACTGTTTTGGACAATGCGGTCTCTAATCTTAAACCAAATTTGGTATGCGAATACCTGCATAGAATATCCGATGTTTTCAACGCATTTTATGAGAAAAACAGAATATTGGGGGATAAAAGAGAGAAGGAAAGACTGGTTATCGTGAAAGCGTTTAAAAAAGTTGTTGAGAACCTTTCCTATTTTCTTGGCATTGATTTGGTTGAAAGAATTTGATGCATTGTAGAATTATAAAAAAATAAAAGGCAAATATATATTTATTGCTGTTGAGATAGTATTGGTTGTGGTTAAATATTATGGATGAAAATCAACTTAATACTCTGTTTTCAAATGGAATACTTGTGGATTCATCTATAAAGGATGTAAATATTTCTGATATTGATGGTCTAATAAAAACTCTCAAAGAAAAAAACGTAAACTTTCTTGATATAAACACCTTTCATGATTTATATGATGGAGAGGCTAACACGGATTCAAGCATAGAAATAATAAAAAACTATGAAGGTGAAATATCAGAGTCAAAACCTCCAAACTGGGTAAACTATTTTAATGACAGGTTCAATAGATTAAAGGCAATTTTAATGAGCAAGGATAGGTCTGGACTGCTATCACTGTCAAACATAAAAAACATGCCACAGAGCTCCGACGTAAAATCAATAGTAATGGTTTCTTCCGTTTCTATAAGCCCTGTGAAAAAATATACTATACTGGATATCGAGGACAATACTGGTAGTTACAAAGCGATAATAACAAATTCTAATCAAGAAATACTTGAAGACCAAGTCGTGATGATAACTGGAAGAAAATACAATGACGCCATATTTGTTAAGGACATAATATTTCCGGAAATACAGATGAGGGAAAAATTAAAGCAAGAAATTGATGATTCATTTATTCTTTTTTTATCGGATATACACGTAGGATCAAAACTTTTCGTAAATGATGCTTTTGAAAGGTTCATAAGATGGATAAACGGAGAGATACCTGAGTATTCAAACATCGCCAAGTTAGTCAAATTTATTGTATTAAACGGTGATTTGATAGATGGTATAGGTGTATATCCCGATCAGGAAAAGGAGCTTGCTATAACTGATCTTAAAGGACAATACGATAAACTATACAGTTTTCTTGACAGGATACCAAAAAACATAAAGCTGATCTTATCACAGGGTAATCACGACGCTACACACATTGCTGAGCCGCAGCCGAAGCTTGATAAGAATTTTGCGGAAAGTTTGTATAAATTAAAGAATGCGGTTTTTCTTTCAAATCCATATCAAGTTAATCTTGTCGTTGGTAAGGCAAAAATTAACTTGCTTTCATATCATGGCTTCAGCATAACCTACTACGCAAATAAGATACCAAAATACAGTAAAATGGACGCGGATGATATAGAGAACATAATGAAAATACACCTTAGATCAAGGCATCTTGCACCTTCGCATGGATCAACGCAATTGATGCCTTTACCAAGAGATTACCTTGTTATAGAGGAAACTCCTGATATATATGCCACAGGACACATACATAAAACTTTAGCGTCAATTTACAAGGGAACAGTGCTTATAAATTCATCATGCTGGCAGTACCAAACCTCTTACCAGAAAAAATACGGTATGGATCCGGATGTTGCAAAAATTCCAGTAGTAAACATGCGCGATAAAAGTTTTCAGATACTTGATTTTCTTGGAGATAAGGTCCAAGCATACAAAAAGGGGTTAAGGGAGGTATAAAATGGAAGGAAAAATAATAGTGATAGAGGGGATAGACGGCGCTGGAAAGGCCACGCAGACCAAACTTTTAAAGGAAGCACTTGAAAAAGAGGGCAAGAAAGTTTTAACATACTCTTATCCCGATTATTCATCTGTTTACGGAGAAAGGATAAAAGCGTTTCTGTATAAAAAGATAGACTTGAAAGTGGATGAACTTTTTATGGATTATATAATTGATATGGTAAAGGACAGAAGCAACATAATAGATGCTGTAAAAGAAGGAAATTATGTTATAATAGACAGATTCTTCTTTTCCACTTTGGCGTACCAGTCAGCAGGTGGCTTTTCCTATGAAAATGGAAAACAGATTATAAAGCTCTTGGACATGCCAGTAGTGGATAAGGTTTTTTACATAAACGTTCCAGTCGATATATCCATGCAGAGAAAGGAAAAACAGAAGGGAAAACTGGATGTGGACAAGTTTGAAAGCAATAAAAACTTTCTTTCTACAGTTTCAACATTTTATGATAAATTAAAAAATGAAGGTTTTCATGCAAAAGCCTGGGAGGAGATAGACGGGAGCAAAAGCATAGAAGAGATATCTTATTTAATTAAAAAAAGCTTTGATTAACCATGAAAGGTAAGTTTATAGTGATAGAAGGAATAGACAACGCTGGGAAAGGCACGCAGTCTGTTCTTCTGGCAGAGCATTTAAGATCTAAGGGATTCAAGGTTCTTTTGACAAAGGAACCAACCAATGGAATTTTAGGAGGAATATCCAAGGCCGCATTAAACAAGGAGCTTAATCTTTCAAATAAAGCACTTCAGTTGCTTTTCTGCGCCGACAGAGCACATCATTTAGACACCGAAATAGAGCCTGCGATGCAGGATGGTTTTATTGTTTTATGCGACAGGTATTTCTTCTCAACGCTTGCGTATGGTTTTGCATCAAATATAAATTACAAATGGCTTCGTTCCGTAAATATTAGCTTTAGGAAACCGGATCTTGGCATATACTTGGATTTGGACCCAAAGACCTCTTTATCAAGATCTGTAAAACAGGTTGATGGACTGCAGCTTTTTGATAACATTGAAAAGATCTCAAAAGTCAGACAGGCTTACTTATCTATAGCAAAGGAATTTCATCTCAAAAAAGTGGATGCCAAAGGAACTGTTGAAGAGGTAAGTCAAAGGATAAATAAGATTGTTGATAAGTTCTTTAATATAAAGGTATAATCAATCTTATGCAAATTGGATCAAAAAGTCAGTCTTCCTTGGAGTATCTTATAGTGATGGGGATAGCAATATTTATTCTGGCAGCAGCCATATCCTATGCTTTATATTACCAAGTTGGATATAACTCTGCAGGTACAGCACAAGATCTTCAATTGGCTGCTACAAGCATAGCAAATGCCGTTAATTCTTTGTCTGGTGAAGGAATAGGTTCATCTCAACAGTTTAGTTTTTCTTCTCCGGGCCTAAGTCTTGTATCCTCAATCTGTAATACTTCTATTTCTCTGTCATTTGGCAGTGAAGAAGCATCGCAATCTTTATCGATTTACACCACCGGTGAGCTTCCAATAAGTTCTGGCACTTATGACGGTAAAGTAACACTTGTAAAAGAGAATGGAAAACCAGAGGCGCAAATAGCTATGAATCTGCCGATATCATATATTTCAACTTCTTATATTTATAATCCATCAAGTGTTTTCTACAATGTTTCTTTTCTTGATACGAAGGGTAATTTAGTAGGCGATGTAAATTTTACTCTTATAATTTATAATCACAACAAGATAATAGCCGAGCAGAATGAAAGTACTTTATCAGGTTATTATTCAGGAAGTATAACCCCCAGCAATGGCGGCCAGTTCTCTCCGAGCTCAACCGCTGAGATATATGTTCAGGCATTAAATATAATAAGTCCATCATGTTTTCTTCCCCAGCAACTTCTTATAATCCCAAAGAATGTTTTAAATTTCGTTCCGTTAACTATAAAAAATAGCCAATCTACTGCAACACCATCTCCATTCCAACAGGAAGTAGTTGTTGACTCAGCAAACTATCAGCAGTACGAAGCTTCAAACTTGCAGAACGTAGAGTTCTTCTATCCAAACGGAACAATAATTGACTCATGGCTAGAGTCAGGAAATTCAAATACCGCTACCAGCAGTGTTTACTGGCTTAAATTGAGTGGCATACCTGCAAGTTCATCAATAACAGTTTACATGGGTTTTGCCTCAAAATCAGCGAATTTATTTAATAATACCAACGATGGAGAAGCACCACAGCTTTCCTCAACTTATGGGGAGTATGACGATGGTGCAAATGTATTTTTAAATTATTATTCGGGCGCAAGCGATAGCGGGTGGACTACGGCAGGAACTGCGGGACAGACTACTTCTGCTCCTTCTGGCTCACCATTTGGTACAAATG
>JAJZOB010000024.1 GCA_021852135.1 Nanobdellota archaeon | reverse complement strand
ATCGCCTCTGAGAATGGTAACTCCTAAACTCCTTTTATGGGCTTTTTTTGTTGCAATGAACTGTCCTGGAAACAGATCTGATAAGTAAACAAAATCCACTTCGTCTTTATCCTTGACGGGAAGCTCTCCCATATCAAGTATTAACTTAGTTAAACGAGATTCCATTATTTTTAATGAATAATGCTACTATTAATAGCTTATAATTAAACAACGGGGAATTCCCAGTCCTTTACATGCTCATCTTTCTGCCCAAGATCTTTTTCTAGTTCAACCCTCTTTTCTATTGAAGCTACTAATTCCCTTACATGCTCTACTGTATCGGGGTTTACCGATATATCGTCTATGTCAGATCTTACTAAAAAGTCAACTATCTCATCGTATTCAGATGGAGCCTGCCCGCATATTGACACCGTTTTTCCGTCCCTATGCGCAACCTTTATCAAGTACCTTATCATCCTCAAAACCGCAAGGTTCCTTTCATCATAGATGCTACTTAATGTGTCGTTGTTCCTGTCTGCTCCCAAAACAAGCATTGTAAGGTCGTTTGAGCCTATTGAATAGCCGTCAATGTACTTGTTGAACTTGTCTGCTAGAATTATATTGCTTGGTATCTCCGCCATAAGGAATATCTTGAAGTCTTCATTTCTTTCAAGGCCGTTCTCCTTGAGTATCTCCAGAACTTTTTCAAGCTCTTCAACTGTTCTGGTGAAAGGAACCATTACATGCAGGTTCTTCAACCTAAACTCCTCCCTTACTTTTTTAACGGCTTTCAACTCCAATACAAATGCATCCTTGTACTTTGGATCGTAGTACCTTGAAGAGCCCCTCCACCCCAGTAAAGGACTGCTTTCCTTTGGCTCAAATTCTTCACCGCCTTCCAAATGCGCATATTCATCCGTTTTGAAGTCACTGAACCTTAGTATTACCGGCCTAGGATTAAAGGCAGCGCACACCTTTCTCATGCCATCTGCCAATGTATCCACCAAAAGATCCGACTTGCCCTCTTTTATCAGGTAAAGAGGGTGCTTCCCTATGTTTGCCCAAATGAATTCCTCTCTCATCAATCCAACGCCATCGGCATGCAATTTTGCAGTCTTTTCCGCTAAATCAGGTTCCCCAAGATTGACAAGGATCTTTGTTCCTGTTATTACCATTCCTTCATTTACAACGGTTTGGCCGCTTTTTTCTTCCTTCTCTTCTTCTACCTTTATCTCTCCACTGTAAACCAACCCATTCTTTGAATCAACTGTTATTATGTCACCGGTCTTTATGACCTCTGTTGCTTTCTTTCCTCTTCCACCGGTTCCCACTATGCATGGAACTCCTAGTTCCCTTGAAACTATTGCGGCATGTGAAGTTATTCCCCCCTCATCCGTAACTATTGCCTTTGCTTTTTTCATTGCCGGAACCCAATCTGGGCTTGTCATCACCGTTATCAAAATCTCTCCTGACTTGAACTGGTCAATATCCTTTACATCCAGTATTACGTGCGCAGGCCCTGAGATAAATCCTGGAGAAGCGGGTAAACCGGAAAGTATAACTCCTTGTTTGTTCTCTGCGGTTTTTATCTTGTCCTTGTTTGACCATACCGTTTCAGGCCTAGCCTGAACAATGTACAGCTTTCCATCCTCGTCTCTTGCCCATTCGATGTCCATTGGCCTCTTGTAATGCTGCTCTATCTTCATGCCGTATCCAGCAAGCTCGATTACTTTATCATCTTCCAGGCATTGCTTCTTTGCCTCTTCATCGCTTAATTTAACGTCCTTTGTCCCGCCTTCCTTTAGCCTTACAAGCTTCCTGTCCTTGTTTTCTATTACTTTTCTTTTAATCTGCATTGTCTTTTTGTCTATGTAGAAGAGATCCGGAGTAACTATTCCGCCGACTATGTATTCTCCTAAACCATAGCTTGCTTCTACTACTATAACTGACTGGTCTCCATTCGAAACATCCAATGTGAACATAACGCCGGATTCAATTGAGAAAATTTGCTTTTGTATAACCACTGCAAGTGCAACTGTCTTTGTGTCTATGTTGTTCTTTGCCCTGTAGTAGATTGCTCTTTCATTGAACAGGCTGGAATAGCATTCCTTTACCTTTTCAATTAATTCGTCATCACCATGAACATTGAGGTATGTGTCCTGCTGGCCTGCAAAACTTGCATCTGGTAGATCTTCAGCGGTTGCTGATGACCTAACTGCAACAAACTCTGCATTGCTTTCCTTCACAAGCTTGTGATAGCTGTCCAATAGTTGTGAAACCAAATCCTTTGGCAGATCAGAGTTCATAATTGCGGACTTTATATCCTGGCTTGCCTTTTTAAGATCGCTTTCGCTCTCTACATTTATGTTCTTCACTGCATTTTCTATCTTTTCTCTTATCTTGTTTTCATCGAGAAATTTATTGAATGCGTAAGATGTCGTTGAAAACCCCTGAGGGATAGGAACTTCAACGTAATTTGTCATTTCACCAAGGTTTGCAGACTTGCCGCCTACTTTGGGAACATCCTCTTTTTTTATGTCTTTAAACCACAGAATTAATTTTTCTTCGTTTTCCATGAATTTATGAGGCATTCATAGAATTAATAAGCTTTTGCGCTTGAGTAAAATGTAAAAAATTATCTAAAATCTTTTTAGTGAATGCATAAAATGATTCATATTTTCAGCAATGTTTCTGCTCATTTTATCGTATTCCTTTATGGCATTTCTTCCCTTTTCTGTTATCTTGTACTGCTTTCTTGCCTTTTCACCCTGGTTTTCCTTGCTTACCGCTTCTATGTAACCGGAGTTTTCCAGCTGTGCAAGAGAGGGATAAACTGCCGCCGGACCAGGTCTCCACATGCCATCGGTCTTTTCAAATATCTGCTCCATTATCTCAAAGCCGTGCATAGGCTTTTCTGCCAACAATCTAAGTATAAATGGTTGAAGCAGGCCTTTTGGGACAACGTCAACATTAAAAGGCCCGCATCGGCAACGTCTGCCGTTCATATTCAACTACTTTCCTCGTCACTATCTTCAGAACTGTTTTTAGAAAGTTCGTTTATCCTTCTGTTGATAAACTTTATTTCCTCTTCCAGCTCTTCCTTATAGTCTTCAAGGTTTTCCTTCAAGTCCTTCTTTCCGTATGGCTCTTCAGACTGCATTCTCATCATGCCGTGTCTGCCCATTCCGTTCATTCCTTTGTTTCCACAGCCGCAGCCGCATCCACAATTGTTCATTCCCATATATATCACCTCTGATATAATTACTTATATCTCTACTAGTATAAATACTTTATTTCAAACAAATTAGAAGCGACCACCATAATAATAAAATATTTATAATTTTTTAGAGATACTTTTTAGACTTAAAAGTGATACTACGATTGCAATAGCTATTATAAAACTACTTATCGAACTACCAAGTATGTTTGAACTACCTAATGACGATGCTGCTATTGATCCGGCAGATCCACCTAAAGTTGCTAATTCGGGAGCTATTGCTGTAGAACATACCGCTCCAAAAGTAGGTGCGACAGCCGACGCACCAAATGAAGCTCCAAATGAAGAAGCAACAGAGCCGGCGCCTGCTGCTACCATAGTTGCCTTTTCTGCATTTGTTATAGCTTGCCGTCGTTTTATTATAGACAAATTAAAAAGCACCAGCAAAGTTATGGAAAAACTAAAAAAAGCAGCTAAAGCTATATGATACGCCAATGTGACCTGCCCATAATTTAAAAAAGGTAATGCAAGATTTGTAATAGAAAATAGATAAATATAACCTGCAAACACTCCTATGAGTAAAGTAAAAAATAAAACAGGGCTTTGTTTATATGAATGTATAATTCCTTTCTTAAGCCTATTCAGAAAACTACAGTTTTTATTTGGAAATAGAGATTTTCCTTCCGATTTATTTTCAATAATGCTTTCTAATTCCTTTATTCTATTTTCCAACAAATGGATTCTCTCTATCAAAAGATCGTATTTTTCATCCATAAAAAATTATATAGCTCTGATGATATATATAAATTTGTAATGGAAGACGATGAAATAATAAAATTAAGAGAAGAAAATGAAAAATTAAAAGCTGACATTTCAAATTCTCCGCAAAAGAAAAATGGTTCTGACAAAAACCTTGTTACAATTATTGCAGCAACCTTAGCCATTTTATTGGTTATAATAATTGTTTTGGTATTTGTACTCCATGTTTTCTCCGTTTCGACTTCCGCTTCTCCTTTAAAGCCATCCGTTAATGCAAACGCCTCCGGCGCATTTTTCTTAGGCCCTGAAGGAGAATCTTTAGGTTCAGCCTACGTTAATGGTTTATCTGATCTTAGCACTCAACTAGCAAGTGTGGGAGCACAACAGGTTGCCGGTAGCATTATATACGAAAATGCGAGCAACAGCAGCAATAGTATATCTCCAGGATATTATGTTTTGGTTTATGGCAATACTGGTGATAAAAATTATGATATAATACCCATAACGGTTCCTTCCAATTTTTCTAATTATTCAATAAGCCAAAATGGAAAACCAACGATAGTCTTTTTTGGGTCGCAAGGATGCCCTTTTTCTGGTCAAGATAGTTGGGTGCTTGCAATTGCATTGTCACGTTTTGGTAATTTTAGTAAACTATTTTATGTAAGGTCAGCTACAGACGATTGGAATTTACCTGCGATTATGTTTAACTTTTCCCAAAACGCTTTCAATGAAGCTACAAAATTTCCACCAATTGATAATGGCCAGGCGCCATTTGGAGATGCCAACCCAGAGCCTTTAGTAAGTGGAGCTTACTATACGTCAAAATACATAAACTTTGAGCCGTTATATGAATTGGGCGGATCCTTTTTAATAAACACTACTGGAGTAGATCAAATAAATCCTACTATCTATTCCAACGTTTACGCTTTGGGGAGGTATGGCTTTAATTTAAATTCAAATGGAATAGTAAAAAGTTCTGATGGTTTTGGCATACGAAATTTCTTCGTTGGGGGAGTAGCAGGCATTGTAAATGGCGTAGCCTTCATTGATATAAACAATAAATTTGTATTTAATCAAGATATAAACAACGTTGAGAGCATATTGGATTTAAAGACAAATTCCGTATTCTCTAATTATTCTACGCATCAAGACATACTAAATTCTATTGAAAATCCAACAAGCGGATCATTTGGCCAGACGGTTTTAGGGGCGGCAAACATTCTTACGGCACAGATTTGCGAGACTTTAAATAATTCTGCGCCGGTGTGTAACCTGTCTTATATCTCAAAGTTAGAATCGAAAATAAACAGTTTGAGTTACAATTGAGATATACTGCAGAATAAAGTCATATGCGGATAGGAATTCAGCTGGTGTAATTATAAGTTGAGTTGGATGCTAAGACATTAAAACCAAATAAATTAGAGTAAGCCTTCAAACGTATTTCTCCGGTATGCAAACCTTTAACGGTTATAACGCCGAATTTTGCCGGCGCTATCGCTGTGCCGTTATTAACGATAATGAGGGATTGATTATTTACAGAAGCCGCAAAATTGTCTATGCTTACTAAATCCGCATTGAATATTATTATGTTGCTTGTATTGTCTATTCCCTGTGAAACTCCAACTATATTGGGGCCAAGATTTACTGGAAGGCTGTATCCAGGCAAGCCTATTATTGGAGTAGAATGGAATATAAGCGCGCTGCCCGCAAATATGAGAATTATGATTATTATGCCTTCCAATGCTGGCTTTAGTATTCGTATAAAGGTTATTATTGCAACAGCGATTATTGCTATCCCGAGTATAAGCTCTACATCCACCATAGATTGTTATAACGCTAAAAGAATAAAAACTTTAAAAAAAATAAAAAAACAAAAAAACTACTTAGAAGTCGTGTGCCCTAAGTGTCTTTCTGCCGTCGGCTTTAGCCCTTGCTACTGCCTTGGCGATTGACTCTTTGACAAACTTGTCAAGACCTTCAATTGTGTCATCAGGGCAACGCATGTCCTTACCGACTTTCTTGACTTCTTCCTTTACTGAACTTTTTCTTACGAAATCTGCCATATTACCTCCTATTATACAGTATTTAAGCAAATATGCATTTA
>JAJZOB010000037.1 GCA_021852135.1 Nanobdellota archaeon | reverse complement strand
TTGCAGGAGGTGGCTGCGGCAGAATATATGAAGTTACTTCTAATTCGTGGGAAAGTACTGGTGATGGAATAGCATTGGCGTTTGATATCGGGGCAGAGATGATGGACATGGAGATGATGCAGTTTCACCCCACTGGAATGGTGTGGCCGCCTGGCGTTAGAGGTTTACTTGTAACAGAAGGCGTACGTGGTGAAGGTGGCTTGCTTTACAATACAAAAGGAGAGCGGTTTATGTTAAGATATTCTCCGCAGAAAAAAGAGCTAGACGCTAGAGATGTTGTTGCGAGATCTATATACAATGAAATCCAAGAAGGAAGAGGCACGGAGCATGGTGGTGTATTTCTTGATATCTCATACAAAGGAAAAGACTTCATAATGAAAAAGCTGCCTGGAATGTACATGCAATTCAAGGAATTTGCTGGGGTCGACATAACTAAAGAAAAGATGGAAGTAGGGCCTACAACCCATTATTACATGGGCGGAATAAAGGTAGACCCTGAAACTAATTCAACAAATATCAAGGGTTTGTTTGCAGTCGGAGAAGCTGCCGCAGGAGTTCATGGTGCTAACAGGTTGGGAGGAAATTCGCTAGCAGATTTGCTGGTCTTTGGAAAGTATGTTGGAATAAATGCAGCCGCATACGCCAAAAAAGTGAATTTAGAAAAGATACCTGATAATGAAATAAAGGAAGAGATAAAAAGAGTCAGTGAATTTATAAATCCTAACGGAACTAACCCGTATTCACTTACAGAAAAACTAAGAAAAACCATGTCAGAAAATGTTGGTATAGTAAGAAATGAACAAAACATGCAAAAGGCCTTATCAGTAATACTTGATATAAAAAAAGAGTACAAAAATATAGGAGTTGCAGGCAACCTTCGGTATAACCCTGGATTACTGCAATGCCTTGAACTGCACAGTATGCTTGAGATTTCGGAGTTACTAGTTAGAGGGGCAATAATGAGAAAGGAAAGCAGAGGCGCACACTATAGAAGCGACTTTCCAAAAAAAGATAGAAAATGGCTAAAAAACATAATATTCAAGAAAAACGAGGATAAATTAGAAAGCTATACATTCTCACCGCCAGATATGCCACCTTACCTTAAAGAGATATTGCCAGAGGAGAAATATGAATAAAGAAGTAAAAATAAACGTGTATAGATTTGATCCAAAGAAAGATAAAGAAGGAACGTTTCAGGAGTTTACTGTTCCTGTAGAGGAAGGGATGGTTGTTTTGGATGCTGTACATTACATAGAAAACAACATGGATCCAACGCTTGGAGTGAGATGGAACTGCAAGGCCGCAAGATGCGGTTCCTGTGCCGCAGAAATAAACGGTATGCCAAAATTGATGTGCAAAACAAGAATAGATTCATTAGGAGATAAAATACATGTGGCGCCTATGAAAGCATTTCCGATTGTAAAAGATCTAGTGACAGATGTTTCTAAAAACTGGGAGATAGCAAAAAGAATACCGGAGTTTACTCCAAAAAAAGGATTAAAAGAGCCTTGGCAGATAGACGAAATAGACATAACAAGATCAAGGGAATTCCGGAACTGCATAGAATGTTTTCTCTGCCAGGATGTCTGCCATGTGATAAGAGAGCATGATAAAAACTACATAGGACCGAGGTTTATGGTAAAAGCCGCTTCATTGGATACACATCCTTTGGATTCAGTAAACCGCTCAAAGTTTCTGCATGAAGAAGGAGGCGCAGGCTACTGCAACATAACTAAATGCTGCCAGTCTGTTTGCCCCGAGCATATAGCAATAACAGACAATGCAATAATCCCCGAAAAGGAAAGCATAGTTGACAATTACTATGACCCTGTAACTATGCTTTTCAATAAGATAAGGAGAAAACATGGACAGTGAAGCAAACTTTTTTAGCACAGTGAAAAAAGCGATTCCTGAATTATTCGAACCCAACTGGAGATTATGGTCTTTTCTGGCAATATTAATATTTGCGATAGTTGCCTTGTTTGTTTTCCCTGTAAAAGAATACAAAGGATTGATAGACCCGTTCTATTCCCCAACAATATTGGTTGTTCCAGTCGTAGGCTTATTTAGACTGACATGCTATGCTTACCGTAAAGACTATTACAGAAATATCTTCAACCATCCGCAAAGTTGTGCAGCCGATGAAAGAGGGGATTCTGCAAGCAGAGGCTACTCTGGAGAAACTACTTTATTTGCATTTAACAACTTGCACAGATATTTACTATATATAGGTATAATACTGCTTCCATTTTTCTACTATGATTTCTATGTTTCAGTGACATACTTCGGAGGATTTGTACTCAGATTTGCTAGTCTTCTTATATTGACAAATGCAATACTTTTAACTCTGTGGGTTTTCTCATGCCATGCCTTTAGGCACGTTTTTGCTGGCGGTAATGTAAAATGCTACGACTGTGCATTAAACCCTAAAGCAAGAAAAGGGTTCTTCAACGTTCAGTCCATGTTAAATAAACACCATGAAGAATGGGCGTTTATAAGCTTGGTATTCATAGTATTGGTAGACTTATACCTTAGAGCATTGGCAGCAGGATGGCCAATTGACTTTAGAATTTTGCAGGTGGTATAGTATGCACTTTCCCGACAGATATAGATATCCATTATTTTTCATCGGATTGCTTTTGATGATAGTTGCTGCTTTCCTATACAAATATAATATTTTAACACTGGAAATAGAAGAGATAATTATTGTTATAGGTACCGTGCTTTTCGTCTTCTCAATAGCTTCTGCCCTTATTAAGTAAGCAATTTGGATTTTCTGGGCTTTGGAAGCAATGGAAGAAACACCATCGATATGAATAACACTATTGCCATATAATACATAGCAGTTATAATGCCAGTAAAAGTTAAGAAATAAGTCATCAGAGCTATTCCAAATGCCCCTCCTAAGATATTTCCTGCCCCCCACACCAAACTGTAGGCAGTTGAATAATATTCTTTAGGTACTAGCTGATATGTATAATCCAAAAGAACTGAAAAGCCTGTGAATACTAGAAAAGCCAAAACTGCATACGCAAACGTCAAGATTATAAGATTGGCTGTAGCAAGGAACAATATAAAGGCCAGTAAGGAAAAGACTGAAGTTAATGTGATAGTAAACCTGCCGCCCTTAATAGTAGTAATATAACCAAAAAGCGGCTGGCCTAAAATGGCAGGTATGAAACTTATAGTAAGTATGATACCTGTAAATGCAACAGATCCTGTAATCTTATCAAGGTATTCTGCAATAAAAGTTACTGTGCCCATAATAAACGCTCCTTTCAGAAAAATAGGAATCAATGCGGAGTAAAGATTTCTTTTTATTCCTTTGGGCAAATATTTCTTCTTTCTGATCTTTTCATGCTTTTTGTAAGGCCTTGTAAAACCAGACATCCCGAAGTATATTATCATTGACAAAACCCAGACATAAACTGCAATGGCCTCCATTCCCTTAAAACTCCCGAAAAACAGGAGCAGAAAAGTTATGACAGAAGGCATCAATGCCCTACCTAGACTACCAAATGCCCCGTTTATTCCGAGTATTTTACCAAGGTCTTTGCTTTCATATACGAAAGAAAGCACGGAAGCGCCTATTGGATGGTAAAACGCTTGGCCTGAACCCAAAGCTATAGAACCTAAAACAACAAATATTATATAATTTCCAGCATAGATAAACCCAAAACCGAAAAAGAACGCTGCCAACCCCTCTAACGCTATTCCAGATGCCAATAATAACCTATCATTGTTTAGCTTATCAGCAAATTCTCCTATTGGCAAGCTTATTACACCATAAAGGACAGTGTAAATTATGGCATTTAATCCAAGAAATGCAATGCTCACTCCTGGCAACTTGGAGAAAAACACTATAAGTATTGAAAAAAGCAGGAAATTACCATCATTGGCAAAATGCGTTAGCGATGTAAATAATAACGCCTTTTTTCTGCTAAAGGATTGCATATCTAGATAAATTTACCTTTTATCTATAGGCAAATACTCCAAATCAATTTTTCCAATGAACTCTTCCAGTGGCCTGAAAAGCTTGTTGTTTCTCCAGTATTCTATTACATGAGAGCACCAGCCTACGGTCCTACTAGACGCAAATACGGTGTCGAACAATTCAGGCTTTATATTAAGATGCATGTATAAAGGGCCAGAAAAGAAATCCACATTTGGCCATATCCCATGGCTTTTTCCTAGCTTTTCTATCATCATTTTTTCTGCCCTTAAAGAAATTTCTATCAGCGCATTTATTTCCTCGTTTGAATTTCCCTTTATTTTATCCAAATAAGACTTAAGAATCCTGGCCCTTGGATCATAAGTTTTGTATACCCTGTGCCCGAATCCCATTATTTTCTTTTTTCCTGCCAACGCTTCTTCTATGTAATTTTCTGTATTATCTGGATTTCCTATCTCCATCATCATCTTAACTGCAGCTTCATCCGCACCGCCATGCAAAGGCCCTTTCAATGCAGCTACACCGGCGGTAACACCTGCATATATATCCGCCAAAGTGGAGCAAGCAACCAAAGTTGCAAATGTAGATGCGTTTGAACTGTGCTCTGCGTGAAGAATAAACATCACATCCATCAGCTTTTCAGAGTCTTTATCAGGTTTCTCGCCGGTAAGCATGTAAAGAAAGTTTGCCGAGTGATTTAATGAATTATCTGGCTCCAATATCTCTTTTCCTTCTTTTATTCTGCCAATAGCAGCCGCTATTGTAGCTGTCTTTGTTATTATTTTTATTGCTTTCTCAATGTTTTCATTTTCATCTTCACTGTAAGGTTTGCTATCATCAGCCGAAAGAGAAGACATTGCTGTCCTTAAAACATCCAATGTCTGCGAGTCTTTGGAAAACTTACGGATTATATCCTTAGTATTTTCAGGTATTACTCTTTCTTCTTTCATCTTTTTATTGAAATCAGCAAGTTCTTTTGAGTTTGGCAGTTTACCATATAACAAAAGATAACATACTTCCTCGTATGAAGAATAATTTGCCAAGTCTTCTATTTTATAGCCCCTATAATAAAGCTTTCCTTCCTGGCCATCAACTTTGCATATTTCCGATTTAGCAATGTAAACTCCTTGCAAACCTTCTTTTATCTCAATTTCCTCTGCCATTTTATACTTCTAAACTTTTTAATAATGGTTCTATGTCAGTTAAGGGATTCCCACTTTCATCGGCTATCTTTTGAGATACCGGCGATGGAATCTTTCTTGCTTGTAATCTGCTTTCGAATGTGTCCGGATCCTCATTCTGAAAGAAAATGCCAGTATGCATGTTGTCAGGATCTTCACTCAGCAACATTTTTATTGCGTTTAACTTCTTTTCATTAACTTCTTCCTTGTTAGATGGATCTTTAACATAGCCGTCGTAATCCTGTGGCAACGGCTTTAAATGAGTATTAAACCACGGAGCAGATGTAAATTCCGGGTTGTATGTCGGGCAGCCCTGCATTATGTCTACCAATGCTAGACCTTTGTGCTGTATAGCTTTTACCATTATATCAGCAAGTTCATTTACTTTAAAGCTCTGTGCTCTTGCAACAAAGTTATAACCTGACATTATTGCAAGTGAGAGCGGGCTTAATGCCCCGTTTATATTAGGAGCAGGGAGTGATTTTGTCTTCCTTCCTTCCGGCAAAGTGGGACTGGCCTGTCCTTTTGTCAAGGAGTAAACACCATTGTCATGTATAAACAGCTTAATATCGGTATTCCTTCTTCCTGCGCTTATGAAATGGCCTACGCCTATACCATAAGTGTCTCCATCGCCACTATCCAATAAAACAGTTAATTCTGGATTCGCTAATTTAATCCCCTCTGCAAACGGTATCGGCCTACCGTGCAAAGTATGAACGCCATTTACATTCACTAGGTGTGGAAGCTTAGAAGAACAACCTATTCCGGAGACTATTACTGTCTTATGTGGGTCTAGATTTGCCTTTACAATTGCATTCTTGACTGCTAATACAATTCCGCTATCCCCGCAGCCAGGGCACCAGTCATTGAATTCATTTGAAGTCAAACTTTTAACATCAGTAGCCATTCAGTATCACCTTGTTTTCTCCTTTTATCACTTTGTCAATTGCTTCTGCAACCTCATCATATCTCAC
>JAJZOB010000026.1 GCA_021852135.1 Nanobdellota archaeon | reverse complement strand
TTAAATACCGTTTTTTTGTTTTGTATGTTGAATCCTGAAAGCTTTCTCCAAGGTCTACCAATTCAAGCTCAAGAATAGGTATTTTCATCTTATTGAATACAGAGAGGTATTCCTTGCTTATATTTGAGTCTTTATCAACCATCGGCTTAGTAAACTCATAATACAATAGAGATGTGCGGCTTAGAAAATATTCCATCATTTTGTTAGTAAGTGTTTCCAGTTCCTCCCTTATAGATTTATTGGAATAATCTGCCTTTGACTTGCCTCTTTTGATTAAAGCATTGCCTTTTATAATCATTGTCTTTTCCGGCCCTTCAGCAAATCCAAACTTTGCATAACCAGATGACAGATATAAACTTTCATATGCTTCTTTCAACAAGCTATTTGGAGAAGAATGCATGAGTTTCCCTGAACTGTCAAAATATGGCAGGTTTACTTGATCAAACATATCTATGAACTCAGTGCTCCACTTGTTGGGCTTGAATAAATCTTCCAGTTTAATGTATTTGTAGGCTTTCTTTTTCACGTCTTCCGATTCTTTAAATGTTAAAAATTTAGACCTTGCTTTTTCTATTTTCCTTTTTTCCTTGTCTTCGTAATCCATCCTGCTAAAATCAAGCGATATATAATGCAGTGATTCAAGTGCAGAAACGTAATATTCTAGAAATTTTTTTGTAGTGCGATTTACTGCATACTTTAAAGGTTCATTTATGTCTGCGTATAAAAAACTTCCCATGCGTTATTACGACATGCAAGTTATTTATATAAAACTCTCCTAAAAAGGAGAGTATGGATATTGAAAGGATAATAGAATATGCAGGTCTTAGTAGAGCAGAAAGCAAGGTTTATTTGTCGCTTATAAAATTAGGCAGTTCAATGATAGGGCCGATACTTAGAGAATCCGGATTGAACAGTTCTGTTGCATACAACTGCCTTCAGAGGCTTATGGGGGAAGGCTTAGTTTCTTACAGCATAAAAGGCAAAAAGAAGTATTTTTTCGCTTCTGATCCAAAAAATTTAATACAAATCTTAAAAGACAGGGAAGATACTTTGCTCGAAGTTATGCCAGTACTGGAAAAACTAAATAGCACCGCGAAAAACAGACAGGAAATATTCATATTTGAGGGGCCGAAGGCAGCTAGAACAGTATTCAATGACATTTTGAATACGCTAAAGAAGGGAGAAGAACACCTTGTAATCGGCGTTTCGGAAAGCGACAGTGGCATGGGCGAATTTATAAAGAAATGGGATAAAAAGAGGGTGAAAAAGGGCATCAGAAAACGGATTATAATAACGGAAAAGGAAGGAAGTTGGCTAAATTATTACAAAAAACAGCCTCTTACAAAGGTAAAATCCATGCAGGAGATATTCAACATGCGTTTTACAATAAATGTCTATGGAAACAAGACTGCTTTGGTTATCTGGGGAAGATACCCAACTTATATATTGATAGATAGGAAGGAAGTAGCAGAAAACTTCAGGAACTATTTTAATTTTCTTTGGAAATTAAGTGCATGACTTTCAAAAACAGCATCAGCAGCATAGATATTAAATCCCATTATTTTGTGTCCTAAAAACATCAATCCTTCTTCAAAAGCTCAAGATACTCTTTTCTCAGCTTTGCTATTTTAGGGCGGATTATCATAAAACAATAAGGATTCAATGGATTCTTTTTATAATAATCCTGATGGTATTTTTCTGCAACGTAAAATTCTTTTAAAGGCTCCAAAACTGTAACTATTGGTTTGTCCCAAATTTTTCCTTCCGCCAATTCTTTTATTGTATTCTCTGCTATCTCTCTCTGTTTTTCATCAGTATAAAATATTTCAGATCTATATTGGGTTCCTACATCATTTCCCTGCCTGTTCAAGCTAGTAGGATCATGCAAGGTAAAGAAAATCCTTAAAATTTGCTTGTAGGATATTATTGAAGGATTAAAAATAAGTCTTACTGCTTCAGCATGACCCGTTTTACCTGTACAGACCTCTTCATAGGAAGGGTTTTTAACATTTCCCCCACAGTATCCAGATTCAACCTTTTCTATGCCTTTTATCTGCTTGAATATCGCTTCCATACACCAGAAGCAGCCACCTGCAAGAACTGCAGTTTCAAGCTTTTCAGTCATATCTTAGGATAATCTTCTTTATTATTATGTTTTTAATATGTAAATAAAGAATTAAAGTTATAAGAACATAAAATTAGTTATATATAATACTACGATGGAAACAGAAGAAAACGAAATAGTAGAAAATTACCAGGTAGTATCTGATGGCATTTCCGCTGATGTTAAGATATTGAGACTTCCATCTAAGTTTACAATGGTTTATAGGATAACTACCCCTGTGATAGACCAGAGTATGAATGCTGTATTAACAGAAATAAGGACGGAGCTTATAAGGGAAGATCCTTCAAAGATACAGCAGCTTTCACAAACTACTTCTGAAGCATTAAAAAGAGAATTTCTTGAGATAGTACAGAAAAAGCTAGAGACTATAATACCTGGAATGCAGGAAAAATCATACTTGGAGCTTTCTGCTACTCTTCTGCATGAAATGTTTGGACTAGGAATAATAGAGATACTCGATATGGATCCGAATTTAGAAGAGATAGTTATAAACGACTCAAAAACGCAGGTTATGGTTTATCACATTAGATATGGCTGGCTTGAAACCAACGTAAGAATAGAAACTGAATCAAAAATAGAGTCGTATGCGCAACAAATCGCAAGAAAAGTAGGAAGACAGATTACAAACTTAAATCCACTATTGGATGCACAGCTTCCAAATGGAGATAGGGTCAATGCTACTCTTTATCCAATATCAACGCATGGTAACACATTGGATATAAGAAAGTTTCGTGCAGAGCCTTGGACAATAATAGATTTCCTTAAGAGAAAAACTGTTTCTCAAGAACTTGTCTCATTTATATGGCAAGCAATGCAGTATGAACTTTCATTTTTAGTTACTGGTGGTACTGCAGCAGGTAAAACCTCAATGCTTAATGTTTTCCTTCCATTCATTCCTCCAAACCAGAGGATAATAACGATAGAGGATACCAGTGAGCTTGTTCTTCCAAAGTATATGCATTGGGTTCCAATGCTTACAAGACAGCCTAACTCAGAAGGAAAAGGTCAAGTAACTATGCTTGATTTGCTACTTAATTCGCTTAGAATGAGGCCAGACCGTTTAGTAGTAGGTGAAATAAGAAAGAAAGAAGATGCGCAAACCCTTTTCGAAGCGATGATGACTGGTCACTCTGTTTATGCAACTATGCACGCAGAAACAGCACAACAGGTTGTAAAAAGGCTTATATCCGAACCAATAGAATTGCCAGAAATTGAGGTATCAACTCTTGACTTAATAATAACAGCATTTAGACAGAGAAGAACGGGTGTTAGAAGAGTACTTGAACTCGCTGAGATAGTTGAAAGACAAGTAAGCGGAGAGATGGAATTAAAGACTAATAACCTGTTTGAATGGAAACCTAGGACGGATACGATAGAAAGAACAATAAACACTTCACAGAAACTCTCTACAAAACTTGCTTTGTATTCTGGTTTAACGAGCGAAGAAATGACAGCCGATTTAAAGGAGAAGGTGTCTGTTTTGCAGTGGATGATTGAAAAGGAGATAAACAATGTAAACGTAATAGGATTAGCAGCAAGCAATTATTATACTAACCATGATAAGTTAATGCAATTGATAAAAGATAAAGGAGACCCCTCCGAATTAGAAAGTTTATAAAATGGAAGCTAAAATACCTGCTGTAATTATTTCACCGAATAAAGCAATGTTCTTTGGAAAGAAAGTTAAGAAATTTGCACCCATGTTTAAAAGCTTGTCTCCCTCATTAAAACAAGATCTAATGCAAGCATCAATGGATGTAGACTATTTGGATTATATAGCTGCAGGGATAATTGTCACGCTGGTTCTTGTTGGTTTAATGGTTGGTATTGCAGCACTTATACTTTTAATAGCCATAAAAAAGGATTTGTTGACTATAAAGATTGAAGCTATAATGCCTGTTCTTGTAATTGTAGTTCCTGCCGTTTACTTCTTATATTTTTTAAATTTTCCAAAACTTCAAGCTACAAAAAGAACAAAGCTTATAGAAGAGCAAGTTGTATTTGCAACCAGGGAAATAATGATAAAAGTAGGTTCAGGAGTTCCAGTATTCAATGCGCTGCTTGATGTTGCAAATGGAGATTATGGTGTTGTATCAGATGAATTTAAAGTCGCTATAGAAGAAATAGAATCGGGAGTACCACAGGAAGACGCATTAGACCATTTAGCAAGAAGAGTTCCTTCGCAGTCACTTAGAAGAACAATAGATATAATGCTAAATGCAATAAAATCAGGAAGTGACGTTGCCGGTACGCTTACGCTTATAAATGACATGCTTATCAAAAAACAGCAGTCAGACATGAAATCATATGCTGGTGAATTAACACCAATGTCAATGGCTTACATGCTTATATCTGTAGTTGTTCCTAGTTTAGGTATGTCTGTATTTGTAATACTTGGTTCATTAGCGCACTTTAATACGGTAGATTTAATATACATTGTACCGCCATTTCTTCTGATATTTCAGATATTCTTTATGGGTATGGTGGGTAATAGGAGGCCTTCAATAGGAGTATGAAACAAAATTCAAGCCACAAGGATATTAGGGATATACTGGCGCATAGCCTTCCAAAAAAGCTTACTATCCCTATAAAGGAACAATTCATATATGCACAGCTCGGTGGCGAAGATCTTGATAAAACTATAGGGTCGGTTTCTATTCTATTTATAGTTATAGGAATAATAGGTGGGGTATTAGTCTTTCATTTCTTGCATTCTCCACTTTATGGAATAGGAGCTGCAATTGGTATATTCTTTGGTGGGTTATTTCTTATTAAATCTATACTCTCTATGATTGCAGATTCTGTATCAGCAAAGATAGAAAAGGTACTGCCGGACATGCTTTTACTTATGGCAGCAAATCTTAGAGCAGGGATGATACCTGAAAACTCATTTATAGCATCAATGAAGCCGGAGTTTGGTAAACTTAATTACCTTTTAAATAAAGCCGCAATAGAAACACAAGCAGGTAAAAACTTCTCCGAAGCGCTAATTGAGATGAATGACATGACAAATTCAGAATTCTTTAAGGATAGTGTAAGAATAATATCTGAAGGAATAAGATCTGGAGCTGAATTACATTTAATATTAGAAAACCTTGCAAGTAATCTTCTGCAAAATGAAAGCATAAGAAATGATATGAGAGCTCAAGTAAAAAGCTATTCTCTTTTTATATTTATAGCCGCTACGTTGGCCGCGCCACTTCTTTATGGTGTTTCATCTTTTCTCATAGGAATACTTGATAAAGTAGGTGCATCAACCAATGGAGGTGCAACGGCAGCGAACCTGCCTAGTGGAACACTTGGTATATTCTCTGGATTTAGTCTCCCACATATTTCAGTAACACTTGTAATAGCAGTCTCAACAATAAATGTAATAATAACAACTGCTTCTAGTGCTCTTTTGGGAGGTATCTTAAACACAGGAAAGGCAAAGAACGGCCTGAAAAATGTTCCTGTTTATGTATTGATAGGATTGGGTATATTTATTGTAGTAAGGATAGGTGTATCTACACTTTTTGCAAGTTCTTCACTTACCTCCGGTGCATCAGGTGGATTTTAAATAAAAGGTATTTACATTAAATAATTAGGGTAATGTATATAATTATGATATTTATGTTAGGAGGGCTCATGGTCTAGTGGTTATGACGTCTCCCTCACACGGAGAAGCTCGGGAGTTCGAACCTCCCTGGGCCCATTTAAAACCAGTAATTCTGAAGTTCATTAGCGGTTTTAATCATATATAGATTTTCTTATTGAGAAATTTAAAGAAATTAATAACGGTTTTAAAACTAGTTATAGCTACTAGGCATATAATAAATTCTTGTTTGTTTATTTTGGATAGTTGTGTATCTTCCTGTTAGAATCCACATATATGAAATTTATGCCGTATTGTGTTGCTTTTATTAAGGTTTCCTCTGCCTTTTTGCTGTTTTCATATCCCAGAATTATTATGTTTTTAAAATCTTCTTCTTTTATCTCTTCGTATCCTTTTTCATGCTCATATAATTTTTCTTTTAAGTAAACCTTTGGAATTCTACCTCCAATTTTTAGATATATTTTCAACCATTCTATCCAATGATCAGGTTTTTCGCTTTCATATGTCCCTAACAAATTACTCTGCCTGTGCGCTTCTTCATGTATAAGAAGATTTTCAATG
>JAJZOB010000021.1 GCA_021852135.1 Nanobdellota archaeon | reverse complement strand
GCAGAGCATGGGGCTATACTGAAACTTTTAGAGGAAGTTAAAAGACTCATTTCAATAAATGAACTAGATGATGCAAAAAAGAAAACACAAGGAGTTATGCGAGTCTTAAAAGGCCATAATGACGCAGAAGAAGGATATATTTATCTCGAACTTGGCAAACTGGAAAGTCAAAAACAAGCAGTTCTTATTCTTAAAGAAGTGGAGCATGCTTCTGCTCCAAAGGACTGGATATGCAAGGTATTGCGTACGGGTTCTTTAAAATAAGTATTTATAGGGGATTTATTCTTAAATTCAGTAATGATACAGAAAAAAGAAAGAGGCATTTTAGAGGATCTCCTAAAACAAAATTATATAACAGTTTCGGATAGAGAAATACTAAATCTTATCTTAAAAAATGAAGATTTAACTGTTTTTCAGTCAATGGATACTTTTAACTGGTATAAAAACAAAGGGGAAAGCAAACATATAATAGCAAAAAAAGGAAGTAAGGACCTTACATATTTGGATAGCGCTTTGGATCTATTCCTTGTAAACATGGAAAAACTGAAAGAAACGAATAATTCCTACATAGTTTCATCCGAACTTTACATTGAAGGGTTCTCTGAGAGGGATTCCATACCAATTTTAGCGTTCCTTAATGTTTCAGTTTATGACCGCTTGTCTAAAAAAACTTTCGATGATTATTCTCTTATAAAATCTGAAAGGTACTTTGAATATCCAAATGCAAAAGAAGGGAAGGAAAACGTGAACAAAACCGTAAAGGCAAGGCTCTATAGCAAAAAAGAAGGCAATGGAATGACGATAGTTTATAGGCAAACTATAAACAAGAACAGCATAATCGGTTCAAGAATATATCTTTTTGATAAGGGAGAGCTTAAAAATTTAGATAAGACAAAAAATGAAAGATTAATAGCATTCATGAGGGCATTAGATTACTGGCATGACTATGGGTTAAAGGAAGGAAACGCAAAGTTGGAGAAATTCGGTACCGGCTTAAATGTACCTTCCTACATGTCTATGTACTACTGATCTACTTTCAATTTTCCATTCTTTATTGCCAGATTTACGGCAATTATATGTGAGCATAGTTTATCCTGAAGGGTATACCACTTGCAATCACACTGCCATTTTTTATCCTGTGGTTTTTCGTCAAAGTACATTACATTATGGAGCTCATTATCTCCCTGTACAAGAAAGGAAACATGTTTTTGGGTTTTATAGTCTATCCTTACAGAATTAATTAGTCTTATGCCTTTTATGTAAAGTCTTTCATCTTTCTTAAGGTTCTTATCCTCTAAGATCTTTACTTCCATGATAATTTATTAAATGCAGATTGTTATATATATTAGCGGTATTGTATACAACAGACCATTAAAGGAGGAAGTCCGTTCACCTTTAAACTTGAAGTGCAGTAATGCATTGCTGTAAAAGGCAGGCAACTGAGCAGAAACGATACCCTTTTCCAGTGTAAAGAGATGATGCGAAAGCTGATTACTGACAAAGGGATGAAACGGCAGACCTTCATGGTGCAAACCGGTATTCCGGCGCTTAGTCGAATGTTGTTGCATCCAACTGAGAAGCCTTTGAACAAAGGCAGAGGGATGACAAAAAACGGGCTATTCAATACCGCAATTTATTTAAGCAGACAGGTATTAACATAAAAATGCCAGACGAAGACAAAGAACACAATGCTAATCCAGCAGGCAACGAGAACATAAATAAGGATTTACAGCCTGAAAAAGCTACAACCATTGATAATAACAGCGAAAATACATCTAATCAACAGCAGAACCCTCAAGATAAAACTGAGGAAAGTAAAGTAGATACTAGCAGTAATTCCAATGATGACGAGCTTGAAAGACTTAAAAAAGAGAATGAAAGGCTAAAAGAAATACAGAGGTTAAGAGAGGAAAATGAAAAGTTAAAAGGTAGCAGTTCTAGTCCATTACAAAAAGTACAAGGTAACTCTAATAAGAGTTTTCTTCCTTTCATTGTAATAGGCCTAGCAGTAATTGTAGTAATTTTATTAATTTTAGTATTCGTTTTACGCATATCTCCCTCTTCGTCAGTATCGTCATTAACACCTTCTATCAATGCAAATGCTTCAGGTTCCTTTTTCTTAGGGCCTGACGGTCAGTCTTTAGGACCAACATATATCAACGGTTTATCCGATTTAAGTAGTCAATTAGCAAAGGTTGGAGCACAGCAGGTGGCAGGCAGTTTTATATACGAAAATGCAAGTGATGGCAGTAATGGGCCATCTCCAGGTTATTATGTTTTGGTTTATGGAAATAGTGGTAACTATGATATAATTCCTATAACCGTTCCTTCTAATATTTCTAATTATTCTATAAGTCAGGGCGGAAAGCCAACATTCGTTTATCTAGGAGCACAGGGTTGTCCTTTCTGTGCAGGTATGCGCTGGGCAATAGCAATTGCTCTTTCAAGATTTGGGAACTTTTCAAAGTTATTTTATGACAGATCTGCTACAAGTGATGCAAATGTTCCTACATTAATGTTCAATTTTTCGAGTTCTATATTTAAAGAGTCGACTGCACAACCTGCTATAGATAATGGTCAAGCACCTTATGGAGATGGTAATCCTGAACCTTTTGTAACAGGCGCTTATTATACTTCAAAGTACATAAATTTTGAGTCTTTTGATGAAATGGGAGGCTCATTCTTAATAAATACAACTGGTATAGCGCAGATAAGCCCTATTATTTACTCAAATGTTTATGTTTTAGGGATGCACGATTTTAACTCAACACGTTCTGCTATTTTGTCTGCAGCGGGTTTTGGGATACAGAATTTCTTTGTTGGAGGAGTGCCTTTCTTTGACATTAACAACAAATATGTATTCGATGGTGCCAGTATTGATGCTGGAACATATCTTACTTCAAATGGATTAAATCCAGCATATAGCACTCATCAGGATATACTTAATTCAATAGAAAACCCAACTTCTGGTTCATTGGGAGAAACAGAATTAGGTGCGGCAAACATACTTACAGCACAGATCTGTAGTGTTATAAATAATACCGCACCTGTCTGCAGTCTTTCTTATATCTCTGAATTGGAGTCTAAGATTATTTCACTGGGTTATTTAAATGAATATTGTTTATCAGGTAGCTGTAAAATAGTGAGTTAAAATGATTGTTGTAACTTTTAATGTTTTAATCTAGATTCAAAAATAATAAATATATTTAAGTCCTTAATTTGAATTAATAGGTATGGATAACGAAAGTAGTTTGAGACAGGTAGCACAAAATATCCTTGATACCTCATATAAGGTTTATTCAGATGTTTCACTTATAAACAGTTCCTTATTTAGAGCGGCTTCCTCTTTAGGCGTTGAATTACCAGAAGTACCACAGATAAGCCTTGCAGAAACAAGGGAAAAGGCAAATACCGGTTTAGTAACAAATAAAGTGAATCAAGCAGATAAATTATCTTCGGGAAAGAGACTGTCCTTATTTGGCATAGATAAAAGAGTTAAGCAATCAAAAGAACGCACTGAAAAAGAGGCAATATCACAACCGGTTTTAAAAGAAACTCAGAAATTAGAGACATTGCATGAAGGAAAAACCAATAAAATTGCACACGAGTTGCCCTCCGGTCCAAATTATAAGCCAGGAAATTTAACTGAAGAAAAGATACTAGTTGCACAGCCTGTAAGTAAAACTGAGACAAAAGTTTCCATGGAAGAAAAGGAAACTAAGTTAAATCAAATACAATTAGCTATGCCCTCTAAGGTAAATACCGTTAATAATGATAATAATTTAATTAGGCCAACTGAAGCGATTTCTACAGCAAGTGAAATGAGTTCTCAGTCTGAAATGCAGAGGAAGATATTCGAAACAACTAATTTTGGAAGGATACCTGGAAAAGGTATAGAAGGACAAGTAGATGAAATTTTAAACAATCCTCTAAATAAATTACTTTTATTAGTCAAGGAGAAGCACTCAGTTACGACATCACAAGCTGCGCAATCTTTAAATGTCACCAAAGATTTAATTGAAAGATGGGCTAGGATACTTAGCCAGAATTCTCTTATAAGAGTAAAGTATCAGTTGATGGGTGACATGATATTAGAGGGATAATGGAAAAGAAAAGTGAAAACAATGTTGAAAGAGAATCTACTGGTATACCGGGATTGGATGAAGCTTTGAAAGGAGGGTTCCCAAAGAATAGTGTAGTATTCCTTACAGGAACGCCAGGTGCAGGTAAAACTACTTTCTCGCTACAGTTTTTAATCGACGGAGCCAAAAAAGGTGAAAAGGGGCTTTACTTTACATTGGAAGAAAGTCCTGAAGATCTAGTTTCTCAGTTTATGTTGTTTGATCCAAAGATTAAGGAATACATTGATAACGGCATAATAAAGATAGTAACTATCCCATTAGTTGATTATGATTCTATGAAGGAAGTTGTTTCTTCGGAGCTTGATGCGATGGCTGCACAGCGCTTGATAATCGACTCTATAACTTACTTACAAATGTTCTTTTCGGATATAATGTCAATAAGAAAGGCGATAATAGAGCTTTCAAGTATAATAAAAGCAAGGAACTGCACCGCCATTTTTATAGGAGAAATGCCTTATGGTGAAAATAAGCTTTCTGCATTTGGCGTAGAAGAGTTTGCATCAGACGGAGTAATAGCCCTTTATATGGTAGAAAGACAGAGTTCATTCATAAGAGCACTTAGAATAATAAAAATGAGAGCTACGGACCATCTGACAAAATACATACCTGTGGATATAAAAGCTAATGGCATAATAGTTTATCCCTCTGCGGAGCTTTTCGCGGATATATAGTTATGGCTCTCTGGATAGAGAAATACAGACCACAGTCCTTTGATGAAATAATAGGGCAAAAAGAGATAGTAGAAAAATTAAAGGCAATGGCTGAAAAAAAAGAGATACAGCACATGATATTGTCCGGTCCACCTGGTGTTGGGAAAACAACTTCTGCGGTTGTATTGGCAAAAGCAGTATTCGGCCCAGATTGGAATCAGAATTTTATTGAATTGAATGCGTCTGATGATAGAAAGTTAAGCGTTATACAGGGCAAAGTGAAGGAATTTGCAAGGACAAAACCAATAGACGCTCCTTTTAAGATAATTCTTTTTGATGAGGCCGACTCGTTAACACAGGAGGCACAGCAGGCGCTGCGTAGGATGATGGAGGAATACAGTGCAACCTGCAGGTTTATGTTCAGTGTTAACTACCAAAGTAATATGATAGAGCCTTTGCAGTCAAGATGTGCGATTCTAAGGTTCCAGCCGCTTTCCAAAGAAGATGTGCATAAATTTATAAAGAGACTTGCAGAAAGTGAGAAATTAGAAATTGACAGCGAGGCTATGGATGCATTGGATTACGTTTCAAGGGGAGATTTAAGAACTCTTGTGAATCTTATGCAATCTCTTTCAAACGTTTCCAAAAATATAGACGCGAAAGCTGTTCTTCAGAGCAGCGGTTTAATGGATATATCAAAGACGATGGAGGGGCTAAAAGTTGCATTATCCGGAGATTTCAAAAAATCCAGAGAAATATTCTCGGAAATAATAGACAGTGGGATAAACATGAAAGAGCTTTTGATTTCTATTTTTAACATCATCTCAACTACAGATATAGTTAATGATAAGATAAAAAATTATGTTTTCGAGAAGCTTGCAGAGACTGATTATAGGATAGTTGAGGGCGCAACACCGTTCATACAGTTTCAGGCCTTTCTTGCCTTTTTGGCCAGTCTAAAATAAGTATGCTATCTCTTTTTAATCCGGAAATAAAAATGTTTGTAGAGAATTATTCCAATAGTATACCTTCGAAGGCATTAAATGCCATAAAAAGCGGTAAATCAAGGCTCATATTTAATGGACCAGCAGGAACAGGGAAAAACTTTTTGGCAGGAGCAATTGCAAATGAAATAGGTTCTACGTTTGAAGTTATAAACTTGTATGAATTGGTTGACGACACACAGAGCGTATCCTCTTTAATATTAGAAAGCATAAAAAGAGTTGCAGTCTCCAAATCACTTTTTCAGCAGAATAAGAAGGTTATTTATATTGAGGACATAGAAAAATTGCTGTCAGTCGATCCTTCAATATTGCAGAAACTTAATTCAATAGCAAGCGATTCCATAATAATATTTGAATCTGAAACTGGTGATATATTTCGTAGCAAATACAAAAAATATCTTGTAGCTTATGAAATTATAAGATTCTACAAACTTAATAATAGGGTATTAAAAGTTTTTGCTTTAAAACTAGCTGTTTACAATAAGCTTAAGGTAAATGAAGGTTTAATTGACAGCATTGTAAGAGGAGCAAAAGGAAATATAGCCAGTGTAATAACTGATCTTAATACAATATATATAACAAACTCTACTCATTTGGATACTTTTAGAAATTCCGATGACTCAATATTTGAAAAAATAACCGCAGTATTTTCAGGTAAGATAGAAAACACGGAGATATACTTCGCATCGGATATGGAAGCAAAGAACTTTGAAATTTGGCTGGCTGAAAAAGCACCCCAAGTACTTAAAAAAGAAGAACTTTATCATTTTTTCGAGTCTATTTCTGCAGCAGACATAATTCTTAATAAAATAAAGAAGCAGAATTGGTCTCTTTTAAAATACGTAAAAGATATAATGGCTTACAGCTGTTATGGTTTCAAGGTAAGTTTTCCAAAAATTGATTTTTACGCTCCAAGATGGGATTCTTATTATAGATAGTATACTAAGAAAT
>JAJZOB010000042.1 GCA_021852135.1 Nanobdellota archaeon | reverse complement strand
ATTTCAGGATAGAATATTGTTTGATTCAGTATGATCTTGTCAGGCTTTACAATTTTTATTATCTTGGCCTTTGATGTTTTTAATTTTTCATCATAAAACATCTTTTTAGTTTTTTCTAGCCCTTCTATAAATGAATAATCTTTCTTTTCTTCCTTCCTTTTTTTTGCTTTGTTTATATCGCTGTAGAATTTTTCAGGAAGTGTTATCTGTTTGTCTTCAGTCTCAGCAACGGTTTTTATATCATCAATTGTAATTCCCCTTGATTCGTATAGTTCAATCATCTGCTTTTCATCTATCTCTTTTTTATCCAGCAATGACGATATAAACTTATAATTTCTTTCCCTAAAATCATTATACCTCTCTATTTCTTTGTCAATAACTCCTTTCGTATCTGTTTTCTTTAACTCTTCAAACCAGCTTCCAAATTCTTTTTTATGTTCTTCTATTACATCATTTATATCCAAATCCCAGTTTTTGCTTCGTATAAAATTTAATGCCCTTCTAAGTATGTTTCTTAGGTTGTATCCCCCTCCTACATTGCTTGGGAGTGCACCATCATTTATTGCTACTAACAAAGTTCTGCTGTGATCTGCTATGGAATAAACAGCCTGCATGTCACTAAGTAATTTTTTTACTCCTTCTTCATCAGTTTTTGTTTTTTCTGCTATGGTTTTTATTGCATCCTCTATTCTTGTTTTTTCAAAGTCTATTTTTCCTATGTATTCATATACTTTTTTTATTTTTTCATTGTTATAATTTATCCCCACCTTTTTTTTGATAAATTCTACAACCTTTGGAAAAGTTGCTTCGTATATTGTAGGAGTATTGTTAACTACCCAAGACCATCTTTCAAGGCCTGCACCCATATCTATTGTTTTTGTGGGTATCTCTTCTAATTTGTTGCCGTTTATAACATAACGCATGTAAACCTGGTTTCCCAGTTCAAGGCCTCCAGCAAAGTATTCAAGGCAGCTGCCTGCATACCCTGCTCCAGCCCATGCGTCTTCTATAAATGTTAATTCTTCCTTTTTTATTTTAAGTCCGTTTAGAATCCAGTTTGTTATATACTTTATTGCTTCTTTATCAAAATACGTTTTCTTCTTTTTTGTGTTGAATGCGGCTTCTTCTGCCATTATAAAACTTGTAAGGTGCCTGCCGGATAATCCAACATTGTTTATATCATTAAACCTTAGACATATCTGGGGTATAACCAGAGGGTTTGCAGGAGGTTCTGCGATTCCTTTTATTACATAGGGAGCGAAGTCGTCTATAGCCGCTTCTACAAAATATATATCATCTCTCCATCTGGCAACAACAGGGTAGCGTTTTATCTCTTTATGTCCGGTTTTCTTGAAAAAATGTGAAAAATCTTTCCATATATTTTCGTAGCTTGATTTTAAGGAAGATATATTTTTATTGAAGAAGGTATACTCACCTATACAATCGACATCTCCGCATTTGTCTTTTTCAGTGAAACTCCAGAAATTCTTGCCGCAGACTTTGCATTTGTACCTTTTTAAACCCAATTCAATGAGCGAATCGATTGGTATTAGCTCTTTCGGATTTTCATTCATTTTTCTCTTAATTATCTCTTCTACTTCCTTTTTTTCCATAATATTTATCTGCTTACTGGACTATAATTATATATCAACTATTAATAATATAATACTGATTTAATATATTTAATGCAAAATGGCCGCGATAGTTTAGCTAGGCAGAACAAAAGGCTGTGGCCCTTTAGACAGGGGTTCAAATCCCCTTCGCGGCCCACTTATTTGTTTTTAGCAATAATGTTTTAATTGTGCAAGTTATATTATTTTAGTTAATATGGAAAAAGATTCTTATCACAATCAAATAACTACAGAGGTAAAAAAACAATATGAGCTTATAGGGAGATTAAAGCCTGTAAACATACCTTTAGCTTCAGATGTTGCAGACAGAATAGAAGGTTTGCTTTCTGTTTTAAATCCAAAGCTGATAAAGAGCGGCCTGGCAGATTTCATAAGGGAAGCAGAAAAGAAATACGGGCCGAATGACTGGAGAGTTGCTATAGACAGTGCAATCGCTACCGCTGAGTCAAAGTTCGTTAAATTTGAAAATATACATGATGCTATAGAAATGGGTATAAGAGTAGGGCTTGCTTACATAACTGCCGCAATAGTTTCTGCGCCATTAGAGGGTTTCGTAAAACTCGAATTTAAGAAAAGAATGGATGGAAAGGAATACTTCGCATGCCATTTCGGCGGTCCAATAAGGGGGGCAGGAGGTACTGCTGCGGCATCAGTTGTAGTTATAGCAGATGCTCTTAGAGCTAACTTTGGATACGGTAAATACGATGCAACAGAACAGGAGATAAGCAGAATAAAAGTTGAAGTCACAGATTATAATGATTATGAAGCCAGGCTGCAGTACCTTCCAAGTTTAAATGAACTGGATTTACTGCTTAAAAATATACCTATAGAGATTGAAGGTGATCCAACAAGTGAGAGGGAAGTATCTGCATACAAAGACCTGCCTAGGATAAAAACCAACAGGATAAGAGGCGGTATGTGTTTAGTACTTTGCGAGGGATTTGCGCAGAAATCAAACAAGGTAAACAAACTAATGAAAGGCTTTGCAAAAAATTATAAGATAGAAGAGGATTTTGCATTTTTGCCTGATTACTTAAAACTAAAAGAGCTTTCACACGCAGAGAAGAGCGAAACTGAAAAGGAAAACAATACTACGCAGAAGGTTCTGCCGAACTATCGTTACCTCGAAGAATTAGCAGCCGGAAGGCCGGTTTTTTCGTATCCGCTTACGAGTGGAGGATTCAGGTTACGTTATGGGAGAAGCAGAACTTCGGGACTTGCTGCCGCTTCAATAAATCCAGCTACAAACAGAATACTTTCTAATTTCATTGCTACTGGCTCTCAATTAAGGGTAGAGCTTCCAGGAAAGGCATG
Organism: Nanobdellota archaeon; assembly: GCA_021852135.1. The sequence continues at coordinate 3,874 of JAJZOB010000042.1, read as the reverse complement.
TGCTGTAACCCCTTGCTCAACAATCGAAGGACCAATAGTAAAGCTGAAGAACGGCTCTGTAAAGAGAATAAACACAGTTAAACAGTCAGAGCAGTTCCTTAATGAAATAGAAGAAATACTATATATAGGGGATATACTGTTTAATTACGGAGACTTTTCAGAGCAAGGACATCTGTTAATGCCTTCTCCTTTTGTAAGCGAATGGTGGGATAGAATAACTGAAAGTAAAGGCGAAATCGCAGTAAAAGAAGCCAAGACACTCAGCAGTTTCTCCGAATACAGGGATTTTTCATTAAAGTACTCAATTCCCCTTCATCCAAAATTCCTTTATTTCTGGTCACAGATAAGTTACAAGCAACTTACAGAGCTTATAGAATATGTCAATTCAAATGCAAAAATAGAGTATCAAAATGAAATACCTGGGTCTGCATACAAAATACTTATACTGCCATTTGGTACTGCAATAAAAAGAACGCTTGAAATTATAGCTATAGAGCATTACGTAAAAGGAAACAGCATAGTGATAGACAATGCGGATTCGTTTCTGTTTACTATTGGATACGGAAACTATAGTTTTGATATGATACTTTTGAAAATCGGCCAAAATTTCTCGAATTTGGAACTTTTGAGCAGCATATCCGGATTGAAAATAAGGGATATAGCGGGTACCTTCATAGGCGGGAGGCTTGGCAGGCCGGAAAAGGCAAAGATGCGGGAAATGGATACAAATCCAAACGTTATATTTCCAATAGGAGAAAGTGGCGGTGCGTCTAGGAATATAATCGTCGCTGCTCAAAAAGAAACAGTCCTTGCAGAATATGGGCTTTTCTACTGTGAGAACTGTAAAAAAGAAAGTATATTTGCAAAGTGTGATATATGCGGTTCAGAAACAAAAAGAATAAGGTACTGCAGAATATGCGGGACTAAAACAACAGATATGTTTCATCATGGTAAGTCAACTGTTCAAAAAGCAAAGCAGAAGATAATCTTAAAAGAATACCTTGATAGGGCATTTAACAAACTTGACATAAAAGACAGGCCTGCTGTAATAAAAGGAGTCAAAGGCGTTTTCAATTCAAACGGTGACATAGAACCTTTGGAAAAAGGTATACTCCGCGCAATTAATAATTTAAACGTCAATAAAGATGGAACAATCAGATTTGATGCGATAGAAGTACCAATAACTCATTTCAAGCCAAAAGAAGTTGGCACAAGCATAAGCAGACTTAAAGAACTAGGGTATACACATGATATCTATGGTAAGGAGCTTGAGAATAAGGAACAAATTCTTCAGTTGAAGCAGCAGGATATAATTCTACCGACTTTTGGAGACATGAATGAAAACGCAGCAGAAGTTTTTTCAAGAGTATCAAAGTTTATAGATGAACTTTTAACAAAGTACTATCATGTAGAAAGAATAATGAACGTAAGTTCTAGAGAGGATTTAGTAGGAAAGCTAGTTATAGGTTTAGCTCCACATACTTCTTCTGGGACTGTTGGCAGAATAATAGGTTTCTCAAAAACACAGGGTCTGTTTGCACACCCCTTTTTCCACGCTGCAATGCGTAGGAACTGCGATGGAGATGAAGCTGCGCTTATGCTTTTAACAGACATGTTGCTTAATTTTGACAGAGGTTTGCTTCCTGATTCAAGAGGCGCAAGGTATATGGACTCTCCTTTAGTTATCTCATCAAAGCTTGACCTTGAAAGCATAGATTCCGAGGCATATAACCTGGATATCGTGGATAAATACCCTGTAGAGTTTTATGAAGCTACATTGAATTATGCCAAGCCTTCCGACGTTAAAATAATGCAGGTAAAGGATATTTTCAGTGATCCTTATAAAACAATATTCTTTACACATGATACAGAGGATATAAACGACGGTGTTAATGTTTCATCTTATAAAACTCTGGGAACGATGCTTGAAAAAGTATCGGCACAGATGTCGTTGCAGGAAAAAATAAGGGCAGTAGATGTTTCAGATGTTGCAAAAATAATAATAGACAGGCATTTTATAAAGGACATAAAAGGAAACTTGCGTAGATTCGGAACTCAGGAATTCAGATGCGTTAAATGCAATGAAAGATACAGGAGAGCTCCTCTTATTGGAAAATGTTTGAAATGCGGAGGCAATCTTGTGCTTACTTCCAGCGAAGGAAATATAAAGAAATATCTTTCAATCTCATTAAACATAGCACAAAAGTATCACATTTCCCAGTATCTCGCAGATGAGCTTCATTTGCTGGACGTTGAATTGAATAGTATATTTGGAGAAAAGATAGAAAAGCAAACGTCTCTTCTTTCCTTTTAATCTTTGATTCTTTCTAAAGCACTGTCAAGTTTGTCTATTATCTCTTCAAATATCATCTCTTTTGTTATGCCATCTACCTTTATATTATATCTCTTTTTGCCTATTGCAAGCATGTTTATCTGGTATTGATTTGGAGCCTTCTTTATTCTCTTCACGTTTATTCTTATGCTTTTTATACCGGCGGAATTAACAAGAAACTTTTCCCTCTTGTTTATTTCAGTTCTTACTAAAATTACAAAGTCCCAATCATAATCCCCAGAAATCGTCAAATCTGTATTTTCTCCTATGTTTTTTCCATTTAATAAGTCTAGAATCTTAAGCCTGCTTAGTATTCCGACGGGTTTACTGTTATTGTCTATAACTATACCACTTTTTATCTTTGAGCTAAGCATGAGTTCAAGTGCTCTTCTTAGGTTCAAAGTAAGATTTAGCTTAGGTATTTCTGATTTAGCTATCTCCATTATGTTTCTTTCAGTAGGCAGCTTTTCATCCCTATGCGGGTCCTTTTTGCCTCTAGTTTTAGTCAGCTTCTTCTCAAAAATGTAGCTTAAGATATCAGACGTTGAAACTTGTCCAAGAAGTTTGCCAAAATTATCTATTATCGGAAGGTTATCAATTCTGTTCATTGCTGCTAATTTTTGTGCTCTTCCAATTGTGTCATCTGTTCTAAGTATCGGAAAGCGTCTTATAACTACATCTTCAACCTTAAAAGAATCAAATATTCTGTCGTTTATCAAAAGTTTCAATACATCAAAATCAGAAACTATCCCTATTACTTTTTTGTCTTCATCTATTACTGGCAGAGCTCCAACTCCAGAATCCTGCATTATGCTTATTGTTTTGCCTATGCTGTCTTTTGGCAGAACAGCCGGCGCTTTTTTCATAAAATCGCTAGCTTTCATGTTTTTGTTGACATCTCTTGACAGGATGTCGTAGTAAATTATTAAACCTACATATTTTTTATTCTGCACTACTGGTAATTCCTTTATCTTTCTTGAGTCCATTAATTCAAGAGCTTTTTCTATGCTGGTGTTAGTTTCTACTGTCACGACTTTTTTTGTCATTATCTTTGCGTTGTTCATAGTCTTTATTCAAGTATTTTTTAGGATAAATATCTTTTATCTCTCAATAAAGCAAGTGCGCCCGTTATTATCCCTACTATCATGTATATTACCATCAAAATGTATGTTATGCTTCCAAGTGTAGTAAGAGGGAAATAAACCAAAATCAAAACAGAAAGAGAGTTAAATGGAATATATACTAAAAATCCAAGCAGGGCAAAAATACTAAAAAGAAAAACCAAGAATGTTCCAAAGTTTCTTGTTTCTCTGTTTTTTGATTTAAGGTAAAAAGCTGCAATTATCATAAAGATTCCTGCAATTATAAGAAGAGGGCCAAGGATAATTACTCCATTTTTTACGCTTGAAATGCCATTTAATGCAAGACTTAAATATTGCAGTGTTGTTGAATTGCTTGTACTAGCGGCTGCACTTAAAACATTCTGCGAGTTAAACGTCAATATTGAAATGTTTCCTACTATTGTAAGTATGCCTGATAACG
>JAJZOB010000025.1 GCA_021852135.1 Nanobdellota archaeon | reverse complement strand
AGGACCGCTGACATCGAAGATTTTGAAAGAATACTTTGGGGGAAAATATGGTAGAAAGTGAGGAAAAGCAGATCACTAGGATTGAGGATTCCATCTTAGAGACGGTTTTCTCGGCCGGAAGGTTGGATTATCATGTCCTTCGAGAAAAGCTTTCCGGATTCAGAAATCCTAAAGATCCCAGCCATAAGCTCACAAAAGAAGATAGCATGTGGCTTATTGGTCGCTTGATAAGAAAAAGATTGCTGAAAAAACAAAGAAGATTTTTGTGGATACCGGTCAACTCGAAGACTCTTGGGAAACTGAGCGAGCTGGGATTGATTGATACCAAGCCAATGAATCTTCTCAAAGCAGAGGTGAACCGGCATGGCTAAAAAAGTAGACTATGAACTGATTAGGGAGATCAGATTAAAGCACAATAATGCAGTCGATTTGATGGCCAATAGACTCAGTCTTGTGCTTCCGGCTATTTCAATAAGGACTTATTCCTCATCTCACGAGCCTACTCATGTCAGAGTGGCCATCCCACTTGACCTTAAGCTGCCTCTTGAGTTGGATGATATCTACTTTGCGTCTGAGATTGTTGCAAAAGTCAGACCACAAATAGAAGCTATTGGCCCCAACAATAAAGAGAAGGGTATCTATTCCATCATTGTTCAGACCTTTTCAGACTTCAAGCCAAATCCCTGGCCATTGAAGAAAAGATGGTTTCTGGATTCGGAGCTAGAGGGTGTGATTTATTTTGATGATCCGCTTTTGAAGTATCCTTTGAACAGCATTCGACGCTGGAATGATAAGCGTAGGCTTCCTGAAGATATCGTCGAGTTCATGAAACATAATCGTAGAATAACTGGAAAAGGGCTTTGAATTTCTTATATTTTTATTTAATTATATATTAAACTTCATTTTTTTGGCCTATTTCGATGTTTTTATTGAAAAGGAGATTTCGTTAACCATTCTGGGTTTAGAAAGATAGCATATAAAGATGCCAATGGCTTTGTTTATAAAGTCAATAGCCTCTTCTATTTGTTCTAGTAAATAACCGGGTATTCTGTCCACTTTAGGCAGTGGAATACGCTGTGATTTTGCATTTAGTAAGCTATTTAAATCATAGCCTCATAAATTAAAATTATGAACGTCCAGCAGATTTTATTTCTAATAGGAATTATATGTTGGGGTCTTTTGCTGTTGGTATTATTTGCATCCACGTCTTTTGGCATTACTAATACTAGCGTTGTTTATGATATATTCGTCGGCGTGCTTGCTTTCTTCGGACTTATTTTTATAGGGGGAGGAATACTCCTTTCAAGACTCCGCCATGGCTTTCGTGGATTATAGAATACAAAGACACATTTTTTTATTACGAAGTTATGAGCGTCTGATCGCTCAACCCGTTCAGGTTTTGTTTATAAAGTGTTTTTTGTTTACAAAGCCATATATTTTTCATATTTTATAAACAAAGCCGTGGCCCACAAAAGCTATATATTAGAATAAAACCTCACTAATTTTGAAGACAAAAGAGATATTAACTAACTAATTCTGTTCCAGCAGGGGCAAATATAATAATAAAAAACAATAATTATTTGCTGAGGGGGCAGTGGTCTAGCTTGGTTATGACACCAGCCTAGGGCGCTGGTGGTCCTGGGTTCAAATCCCAGCTGCCCCACTGTTTGCACGGGGTATAGTATATCTCCCCCTTAATTGGACTAATCTAGCTTAGTATCTACTTTATAGTTATACCTAGTATGCGTATTCAGACGGTTTAAGTTCGGTATTCTCGGAAATGTAAAATTAAAGAATTTCTTTAAATTAGCAGTATCGAACTCTCGAACCGATAATATTGATGATTTGTAAGATTTAATCGGATTAGAATAAGACCAAGGAGAAATTACTATTATAATCTTAAGGACTTTTAGGCGTTTTTAATCTTTTTTGTACTACTATATTAAAGTTCATGTGTATATACTTGTTATAGGGTGAATCATGCTTTAAAGTTGAATGGAAATACCTTCTCAACAAATTGATATAATGCAAGTTCCAAAAAATGAAAGAAAAAATAGAGTAAAAAATATATCAGTCTATTATTACTAATTTTTGCGGTTATTATTGCTGTGTCAATTTTTTATGTTTTTTACAGTGATACAACGTTTTTTAATGGCACTATTGTAAAGTCATCCATTTTTTTAAAATCTGGCTTGCCTAAAGGTTATCAATGAAGATGAGGTAGTACAGCCTTTTTGAGCCTTATGATTCTTAGAATTGCTACTACTTTATCCACTAAAACATCCAAAAGAGTCATAGCATACATTACTAGGATTCGAAAGAGTGCTTATAGTTGTTACAATTGAGTTTGTAGATGCAGAAATAACTGATATAGAGTTACTTGCCGAATTTGGAACATAAATATAATTATCATTTAGTGTTATAGTAGCCCCAGAAGAGTATGAACCAATTGGAATTTTTGCGATTACAGAATTAGACGTTAAAGAAATAACTGAAAGGAAACCAACATCATTACTAACATTTTGGTCAACAATATACATATAATGGCTATTTGGGTTGATAGCTATTCCATATGGGTTAGGACCAACAGGGATTGTGGCAACAACTGAATTTGAAGATGTGGAAATAACATAAGCGGTGTTATTTTTCCAGCTAACAACATATAAATTCTCGCCATTGGGCGTTATAGCTGCATCGTTTGGATCATGACCTACAGGCACGGTTGCTATAACTGAGTTAGTTGATAAGTATATAACAGAAACAGAGTTGCTTACTTGATTAACAACATAAGCATATTGGCCGTTAGGAGTAATTACAATTTTAATTGGGCCATGACCAACAGGGATTGTGGCAACAACTGAATTTGAAGATGTGGAAATAACAGAAGTGGTATTACTGTACCAATTACTAACATATGCATATTGGCCGTTAGGAGTAATTACAATATTATCAGGGCCTGAACCAACAGTAATATTCTTAATAATAGAATTACTAGAGGTAGATACAACTGAGACAGTGTCGCTACCCCCATTAGCAACATAAACATATTCACCATTAGGGGTAATAGCAATACCGCCAGGACCAGGACCTACTGAAACTAAACCGATTCCTCCGCTTGAATTTTTAGCTAGAGTATTATTATTCCAATAAATAATTGAAAGGAGATTAGCACCGCTATTTACAACCCAAAGATTCCTCATAGGGATGAAATCTACCTCCAGGTTGTATGAGGTTGATATGTTCTTCCCTCCTGCATATATTGGATAATACGTTACTCCGTTAAAATCCACTGGATAAATCTTCCACGTGCTGTTGTACCTTGAGCTTATTGTCATGGAAGTTGATATTGAAGTATGGTTAACTCCGCTGTATTGGACTGTCCATTGTGCATTTGCAGGAAGATTGTACTCTGTAAAGCTGTTCACTGATGAAGAAGCTGTGCCTGCTATTGTACCCGTAGTGTTTTCTACTACATTACCGGCCGTAGTTGAATAGCCGTACTGCAGATTGCCTGAAAAGGAATACTTTATGCCTGCTGAATTGCACACTATGTTTGGAATGAAAAGCACTGTGGTCTGACCTGATTTCAATGAAACTGGATTTGTTAATGTGTAACTGGCTTCTGTTGTGTTGGCTCCTGTTACTGATGTCAAGAATACCTTGCTTACTGTTATTGAATTCGCTCCTGCAGGTATTGGACCTGCCACTATTCCCAATTTAAGGCCTATTGAATTGCATATCGTTGAAGAGATAGTAAATGGCGAGAAACCACTACTTGTGAATGTTACGCTTGAAGAAGGATTGAATATTCCCATGCTATACAAGATAACAGCTACTATTACTATGATTAAAATAGCCCAGCCGTAGGTCATCATGTACTCTAGAGCTGACTGGGAACGTTTTGATTTTATTGAGAACAAATTATCATTACTCAAAGCTCTGGAAAACGGTTTAAATGGCATATTATTTATATAAAAACGAGGGATATAAATATTTATTTATATTAAATCAATAAAGGATACATTATTAAAAAGAATGAAAATAAGATAATTGATTTTTAAGGATAAAAATTGTAAATATAATATGAAAATAGCCATAGGCTCAAAAAACCCTGTAAAGGTAAACGCTGTAAAGAACGCTTTCAAGGAGTTTTACAATGAATTCGAGTTAGTAAGTTTATCAGCCCCGTCAAATGTTTCAAATATGCCAATGTCATTAAAAGAAACAATCGAAGGGGCAAGAAACCGTGCAATTTATTCAATAAAAAGTGAAAATGCGGATTTCGGTGTAGGGTTAGAGGGCGGATGTGAAGAAATTGACGGCAAATTTTTTCTGGAAGGGATAGTCGTTATAGTAGACAGAAACGGAAAAGAAGGAATAGGAAAATCTAGCGCAGTGAGTTTGCCAGAATCATTCATAAAGGAAATCAGAAAAGGAAAGGAACTTGGTGAAATAATTGATGAAATTACGAATGACAAAAATTCAAAGCAGAAAGGGGGGGCTGTTTCATTTTTAACTGATGATAGACTACAAAGAGAAGATGAATTTACTGATGCGGTAATATTTGCACTTGTCCCTTTTGTGAAAAAGAACCTTTACGACTTAGAGTAAAGTGTTATCCTTCAATTATCAGTCTTAAGGTATTTTAACAGAGTCGCTTTTAGATCAGTATTTGTAAATGAAAACCCGGAATCAATTGCTTTTTTAGGTATTGCTTTTTGGCTTGAAAATAGTAAAAGCTGGCCCATCTCCCCTAGAAGCAGATTCACTGCAAAGCTTGGTATCCGCATAAGCCTTCTCTTGTTTTCTATTTCTGCAAGCATGGAAAAGAGATCTTTCATCTGAACAGGGTTTGGGGAAACTGCATTAAATGGGCCGTTTAGGTTTCTATAAACAATAAAACGAATTAAATCAGATAGGTCCTGCAAGTCTATCCAAGAAAGCCATTGATCTTTATTATAAGCTGAAAAACCGTATCTTACAAGCTTATCTAACCTTTCAAGTATGCCTCCCTTGCCAATTACTATGCCAGTCCTTATGATTGAAACGCTTACTCCGAATTTTGCTGCCTTCATTGCCTCGTTTTCCCACATTATGCATGTCTTGCTTAAAAAATCAGTGCTTATCCCCGAATTTTCATCCAAAACTTCATTGGTGTTTTTCTTGTAGTAACCTATTGCTGAACTATTCACAAGAATCTTTGGTCTTTCCTTTGCTTTGCCTATTAATTCAACAATATCTCTAGTGGACATTATCCTGCTTTTAAGTATTAAATCCTTTTCTTTCTTTGACCATCTTTTATTTGCGATTGATTCGCCCGTTAAATTTATCACTGCATCATAACCTGATATTGTATTTGCTAAAAAGTCTGTATCCTGCTTGTAAGGGTCCCATTTTATGTACTTTACATTTTTATCATCCTTTGTCTCTCCTCTTGTAAGCACAATAACTTGATTTTCGATTGATAGATCAGAAACCAGTCTCTTGCCTATAAAACCAGTTCCTCCTGCAACCACTATTTTCATATAATCTATAATATTATCTATACAATATCCTTAATATCATTTATTTCTATTAACGTTTAATGATACAAACAAAAAAGTGTTTATACTAATAACTTTTTAACATTAATAATAGGAAGGTGATAAACATGGAAAAACTAAAACTAAGCGAATACTTCTCTGAAATATACGAAGATGGAGAATATCCAAGATTTAAGGTTCTGATAGACGGGAAATGGATTAAAACAAAGGATAAATTCGACTTGATAAGCAGCATAGACGAAAGTAAAATAGCGGAAGTGGGGCTGGTAAGCAAGGAAGATTTAGATACGGCATTAAAATCTGCAGATGAAAATAAGCATAAAATAAGAGACCTGGCAGCCATAGACCGTTTAGAGTTAATAAACAAAGTAAGAAAAGAGATAGATGCGCACAGAGAGGAGATAGTAGAAGTTCTAATGAAGGAATCCGGAAAGGCTTACAGTTCTGCCAATGGGGAAATAAACGCAACAATTGAAAGGCTAAGATTAAGCATGGAAGATTCAAGAAAGATAATGGGGGAGTACATACCTGGTGATTGGTCAAGCGATACCACAAGAAAAATCGCATTGGTGATCCGTGAACCATTAGGAGTGGTTTTAGGCATTTCTCCTTTTAACTATCCAGTTTACACTTCGATAGCAAAGATATTACCTGCATTGTTATCTGGAAACGCAGTAATAGTAAAGCCTCCAAGCTCTGATCCGATAGCACTGCTCATGTGCGCAGAGATATTCAGAAAATGCGGAGTGCCTTCCGGAACACTACAGGTCATAACAGGAAGCGGAGAAATTACTGGTGATAGCTTAACAGAAAGCGACAGAATACATATGATAAGCTTTACGGGAAGCACAAATGTGGGAAAACACATTTCAAGTGTCGCAGGCCTTAAAAAGATACACCTAGAATTAGGGGGAAAGGGAACTGCTATAATTTTAGAGGATGCTGACCTTGACCTGGCGGCAAAAGAATGCGTAAAGGGCTCTCTAGAACTCGCAGGACAAAGATGCGATGCCGTAAGCCGTATATTGGTGCTCGATTCCGTAGCTGATAAATTCTATGAAAAACTAAAAGAACACATTAATGATTACAAGTTTGGCAACCCCTTAGATGGAAAGGACATAAACATGGGCCCAGTTATAAACAAAAAGGCAGCTGAAAGGATAGATTTGATGGTAAAAGACGCCGTCAAAAAAGGAGCTAAACTTGTTGCTGGAGGAAAATTCAAAAATTCATACTATGAACCCACATTGCTTGAAGATGTTCCATTAACTGCTGATATAGCAAACGAGGAAACATTTGGACCGGTAATAACGGCAATAAGGGTAAAAGATGAGGAAGAAGCAATAAAAGTCGCAAATGAATCAAAATATGGACTAGATTCGGCGGTTTTCACGAATGATTTCTACAAAGGCTGGAGAATAATGAAAGCATTGCAGGTAGGCAATGTAACATTAAATGGTGCCCCTTCGCACGGAACTGCTTATTTCCCATTCGGTGGAGTAAAAGATTCAGGTGCTGGAAAAGAAGGCGTTGGGTACAGTATAGAGGAGATGACAAACATAAAAACGATAATCTTTAATTTAGGAGCAAAGAACCTTGGAAAGCCATACAGTGGTGAATTTAAGGACTAAACAAATGCACTGGAAAAGGTTTATATTGAGTAAGAACAAAAATTCGCATGGAAAAGAAGAACGTTAAAAAGTTAGCTGAATTGATATATGATCCGGAAGAGGATTTTTTGTTAAGTAAGCAGGCAGCTATAACCATCGCCGAAAGGTTCTACAAGGAATTAGGAAACAACGCAGAAAAGTTCACTTCGTTTTACAAATCTAATAAGGAGAAAACTGAAAATATATTTGAGAATTATCTGAGTTTTAACTCCTTATCCAGTGTGTTTAACTCTTTGACGGATGAAAAAGCAATGCAAGGCCTTATTTATAAAAACCTGTTAAAAATGGAGAAAGATTTGAGGGAAAACTCTTATGACGTTAAGAAAATAGAAAAAATAATAAAAAGTAGAACTAGCATAAATTATGATTTCTAGGTGTAAAAACAAAAAT
>JAJZOB010000056.1 GCA_021852135.1 Nanobdellota archaeon | reverse complement strand
AATATTTATTAATGTCACTACCAAACAGCTTATTGCAAGTATGCTCCTTGCCCCGGTAACTCAGTGGCAGAGTGCGAGTTTCGTAAACTCGAAGCCGAGGGTTCAAATCCCTCTCGGGGCTTTCCTTAAAACAAGTGGGGAGTCGTACTCACCCAGTTTAAATACTCAGAAAAAGCCAAATAGTAGTATGGAAGCGAGATATCTGCGCAACGGTGAGTACATGGCAGGCCTGATGCTCGCCAAAGTCAAGGCAGAACTCAAGGATCCTAACAAAGCCTATGTCCTGGACTACTACAGGCATCTGCAGATAGCCAGTAAGGATACCAGGACCATGGCAAGGCATCTGAGAGAACTGCGTTTTATAGTGAAGGAACTGGGCAAGAAGGATGCCAAACACGCAACAGAGGATGACGTAAAGGACCTTATTCTTACAATCACCAACACGAAGATGGCTCCGATAAGCAAGAGGAAGCACTTGCTGACCATGCGCGTATTCTTCAGCTTCCTGGATGGCCATGCAATAGACAGCCATGAATATGCTGAGATAACCAAGCCAATCAAGATAACCTTGCGTAACCTGCAGAAGGATGTAAGCAAGTCACAGAAGACCGCAGCCAGTTCCCCACAATTATTTCTATATGTGTATTTATAAAGAAGCCTTTACCAAGCGTAAGTTTTAAAAGTGACCATAACTATAGTATACAAGATGCCTATGCAAGCAAATGCTCAGGTATATTCTGGAGAACTAATGCTTCAGTTGCCGGTTAGGCAAATATTTGAATTTGCACGGAAAAATCGTGTATCTAACTGGCGCACTTTAGAAAAAGAAATTGATGCATTAGTTGACGAAAACAAAGAAGAGTTAGAAGAACTGCTTTCCGGATCCATAATGAAAGCTATCTCAGAGGAAACTATGTTGGGAGATGTAACTGAAGAAACTTCAAAAGATCTAAGAGAAAAATTCGACCATCTAAATACAAAATTTAAGCACATTGATGACTATTTTAATACTTTGGATGCATATGATCAGAGAAATCTAATATTGCCTTTCATAGGAAAGGAAAGCAAGCAGCTTACCGATGCAAAAGATCGTTTTAGAACTATGATTATTTCCAAATCTACTTGGGATTCTGTAGATACTTTAATGTATACCTACTATTTGACTTATCTTGATGCTATAAATGCACTTAGAAATGTTTTAAAGAAGGCTTCAAGAGACACAATAATTAGTAAACTAAATCTAATGAAAGCGTTGCTATTTTTATATAAACCAATACTTATTTCGTTCATGTTGGATAAACCAATTCCTATAGAGGTACTGCGTAAAAAGACGGCGCAACTAAGAACCTTTGTCAACCCTAACGGGTTGTATGTAACGCCTACAAAAATCTACGAAGCAGAACAGCTTTTATCTTCAATATCTCCCATTATGGAATGAGGTGATAGTCTGAAAAATGGCAACTTTTTAGATACAAATATAATATTCGATGCTATCTATCCAGTCAGAAACAGATATTCTGACTTCCATAAATTATGGGGGACTGAATATGCTAAAAGGGAACTGTGCATAACAACTACTGCGAACGTTGAAGCCGACCTCATAGCTACTGAAAGTGCAGAACTACTTACAAAATTAATATATAATAAAATAAGGCCAATAGATTGGGACGGTCTGAACGCAAAAGATAAGGATACTATAATAAAAGATATGAAAAATGAGGCAGCATCTGACTTAGAAATCTCTGAAATGAACCGAACACTATTTGTTATAGAAGCTCTAAAACTCCTAACCCCACAATTACAGACTTCTAACAAAAACGAAATCATAAATTTAATTTGCCCCCAATTGCCTTATATCTACCTTAGAAACCTACAAATTAAGATAAATAGTAATTTCATTATACCACCCGTGGACAATACTTATAAAAATTATACTGCAATACTGGAAACTATTAAACAGATAAACAAGTCATCTAACATATTCAAGAAAAAACAGGATCACGATTTTGACATATTCTCAGATATGATTATGTTGATAATAGCAGGTGCTAGATTCCTTGATGGCCATATGATAACTTTCGACTCGATCAGATTTTTATGTAACGATGGTAAGTTTAGAAAAAATATAACTGACTTTTCAGGATATCTAAATAACAGCACTACTAAAAAAACACATGAAAAGACAATAGAGAATACCATTACACAGATAGATACGCCTAAACCCTATCCATAACTATTTCTATAAGTATCCTCCCATCTCCTGCATCGGTCCATCTCAACAGTGTTCCCTTCCCTATATGCTTCCACCTGGAGATCTCCCTAGGCACTGTGGCCAGGAGCTGTCCATTGCCTAGTTTCATAACCCGGCTATGGTCCTTGTCTATCTTCCGGTGCTGTGGTTTCTTCCAAAATTCCATGCTCTAATTTAAATAATTAGTCAGTATAAATAGATAGTGGGTATAGCTATGAAGAATATAACTATCCCCACTAAAAAACAGGCTGTCCTTCTCGGGGCTTTCCTTTCAGAGGTTGAATCCACCAGTTTCCCACAACGTTAATAAAGTGGGCAAAAAGGCCCATGAATTGCGATCAAGCAACGACTAAAAGACCACCTGTAGTAGAATTAGACCGTACAACCTACAAAAGTTCAGGGGCGAATATGTACATACCTAAACGGATTGCCAAACTTCTACGCTTAAGTAAAGGGGAAGATCCATCACTTGTCATATTCAGCGTAGAAGACTATGGATTCTTCCTGATAAAAGACACGGCCATCGCACAAAAACTAAAACCAGAGATACTCGAAAGACGCAGGCAATTTGATCTACTTATTATTAAGCTATATAAGGCTTGACTACTAAAAGTTATAACTAACTAGGTTGAGGTATTTACTTGAATATTGATGAATTTCTAGAATATTTCAAAGAGATATCTAAGGAATATAATGGTGGGGAAACTGGAGAACTTACCTTTAGAAGCTATCTTAAGACTCTGATCGAGAAAATAAAACCAGGGTTGCGGCTCTCAGAAGAAAATAAGCGAATAAAGGGAGTTGGAAAACCTGATTATACTTGTTTCAGAGGTAGTGTGAAAATAGGGTACGTGGAAACGAAAGATATTGGCCTCAATCTAGATACCGTATTGAAAGAAGAGCAGCTAGAAAGATATTCTACAGGAGCAATACCAAACATACTATTGACAGATTATACTAGATTTATCCTATATACTAACCAGAAAGTGAGGTTAGACGTTACTCTATTTAACGAAGAGAACCTTAAACATGGCAAGATTAATATTACCGAAGAGAACATAACCAAGTTTAAGCAGATGTTAGATGCTTTTGCAGACTATCAATTACCTACAATAAAAAGAGCCGAAGAACTTGCTTTTGAATTGTCAAAACGCGCTAAGCTTCTGAAAACATTTGCAAATGAGGAACTTGAAGCTGATATGCAAAAATCTGATGCAAGAAGTTCTATATTTGATTTCTATGAGGCATTTAGAGAACTAATCAAAGACGCTAATTTAGGCGAATGTGTTGACGCATATGCTCAGACTTTAACCTATGGCTTATTTTTAGCTAAAATAAGTTCGGATGGTAAGAAGTTGGATAGACGCAGTGCATCATCTTACATCCCTTCAAGCATCAAAATAATCAAAAAAATATTCAACAATATTTCAGGGGACGAACTTCCACAGAACCTAGCTTGGATAGTCGATGAGATAATAGATATATTGAATGCTGCTGACACGAATAAGATACTTTCTGAATTTGTGTTTGAAGGAGGGGCACGATATAAAGACCCATTCATACATTTCTATGAAGACTTCCTTAAAGAATATGATCCTGATAAAAGGAAACATCTTGGTGTATACTACACGCCAGAGCCAGTGGTATCGTTTATAACTGAATCTGTCAATGATATACTTAAAAGGGAATTTGATAATGAAAGAGGTTTTGCTGATGATTCAGTAAAAGTTCTGGATTTTGCAACAGGCACAGGCACATTTCTTGCTAATTCGTTTGTATTGGCACTTAAAGAGATAAGAGACGCTGGCCTAACTGGCATAGAGAAAGAGAAAGTAAAAAATCATTTGCTCAAAGATTTCTATGGATTTGAGCTTTTAGTATCTCCATATGTAATTGCCCACCTTAAACTTGATACCTTGCTTAGGAAAGAAGGATACGAGATTAATGGGGATGAACGTGTTCAGGTATATCTAACCAATACCTTAGACCCTAGAGAAACTATTGAAAGTTTGCACGGTTTTCTTAAAGAGTTAACTCAAGAAACCCTTATTGCAAACACAGTAAAGCTAAAGAAACCAATTCTTGTTATTATGGGGAATCCCCCATATTCTGTAAGTTCGTCCAACAAGTCAGAGTGGATAACCAAACTTATGAAGGATTATAAAGAAGGATTAGAAGAAAGAAACATACAGCCTCTTGATGATGACTATATTAAATTTATACGTTTTGCACAATGGAAAATAGAACAGAATACAGAGGGTATAATTGGTATTATAAGTAATAACGGGTACTTGGATGGCATGATCCATAGAAAGATGAGAGAAGAAATACTAAGAGCTTTCAATAGGATTTACGTTCTGAATCTTCATGGAGATTCTAGGAAAAAAGAAACCACCCCTGACGGGGCAAAAGATAAAAACGTATTTGACATACAGCAAGGAGTAAGCATAAGTATATTCATTAAAAACGATAAATATAAAGACAAGCGAATATTTTATGCTGATTTGTTTGGCAGACGGGAATCGAAATACGATTATTTATACAAACATAACTCTAAAAATGTCAAATGGGAAGAAGTTAAGATAATTGCCCCAGAATATTTCTTTGCTAAGAAAGATTTATCTAAACGTAATGAATTCAACTCATTTAAAGCCATAACTGAGATATTTGAACTAAATTCTTACGGGATAAAAAGCAGTCGAGATAATTTTGTTGTTGGTTTTTCAAAAACCGAATTAGCAAATAAATTTGATGTACTTACTGGTAATAAAACCGACGGAGAAATACGTGACAAATTCGGCATAAGTGACACAAACACTTGGAAACTGAATGCAGCAAGAGAAAGGCTAAAGACCAAAAAATTAGAAGACATTTTATTAAAATACGAATTTAGGCCATTTGATACTAGATGGATTCTTTATGACCCATCTTTAGTGGAAAGGGACAGGCGTAAAGTGATGAAAAACTTGATCGCTGGGGAAAATTTAGCTTTGGTATGTGTAAAACAAAACAAGGGAGCTTGGTTACACACACTCATAACAAACAACATAGGCTGTTGCGATTATGTTACAAATCATTCGTTTTTCTTCCCTCTTTATACGGTTAATTCAGGATCTGAAGGTATCCAAAAAACATTTGCAGGTAAAAATATTAAAAAAAATAGCAAAATTAATTTTAAATTAGATTTTATTGAATTTATTGAAAAAAAATACGAAAGAAAAGACATCACTCCAGAAGATATTTTAGCATACATATATGCGATTCTGCATTCTGAAAAATATATGAAAAAGTACAAGGAATTCCTTAAATTAGGCTTCCCAAGAATTCCATTTGTAGATGATTATAACAAATTCCAAAAGCTATCTGTAGCAGGAAAAGAACTCATAAAACTACATTTAATGAAAAGGAAAGTTCCTAAAAATTATGTCAAGTTTGAAGTTCATGGTGAAATGAAAGTAGATAAAATAAAATTTGACAACGGGAAAGTCTACATAAACTCCACGCAGCACTTCGACGGGATTACCAAGAATGTATGGGAATTTAAGATAGGTAGCTATCAAGTTCTTGATAAATGGTTGAAAGAAAGGAACGGGAGGAAACTTACTTCTAATGAAGTTGAGCATTTTATAAAAACAGTAAAAGTACTCGATGAAACATTACATATAATGGTAAAAATAGACAAGATATACTAAAGCAAGTAATTGTTATTTAGATCTTCAGCAAGAATTTGCCAGTGCATTATCAACTAACATGTGCAAAGGATTTAGATTCGCTTTTGATGATTTACCTACTAATATTATGTTGTCGCTTCACTGGGGCATAAAATTTGTTGTACCTCTAACAATATTTGGGACCCTAATATAAATGTTATAACAATCTGCCTTTTCTTATTTTCTATATCATAGGCACTTTTAAGTCTATTATCTGTAGGATAATTGTCTACAGTCAAATCTCGTCTTGTATGGGAACCTTGTCTGTTGGCGTATGAAGTAAATGTGCTTATCATATTGAGTAATTTATCATCTATAATATTGGACTTTTTTAAATAACCTTTAAGGTCACTTATATCCGGTTCTTTCTTAATAATACTCGTATTAGTTTCTTGGCACAATAATTCTAGCGCATCTTGTATTATTGCTCTAAGATCACCAAGCGCTTCTGGGTATCTCCTTGCATAATATTTATCTTTAAAACTATTATACGCACTTTCAATCTCTTTACCAAAATAAGCATCATATATATTTGGTAAATTAAACTGATTCACTACTGTGTTATGTATGTCATTTAAGCCAAATTGCCTCCTCAATATAAATGCTTCTAAGTTTTCATATTCTATATCAAAATCAATCACTTTTGTGTCTTTCTTTATTTTTCTTACTTCCTTTATAGCATCCTCGATAAATTCATAATCTAGACTTGCGCCCCCACTACTAGGCCCACCTGCTTCTGGAAAGAAAAACCACAAATCACTGCCAAATCTGCCATAATACTCTCCGCCAATCCAAAACATATAACTAAAATTAGTATAATCATCAGAACGCATATGGGTGAATCTATATATTTTTACTTTGATTTTTGGATATTGTAAACTTCCTTTCAATATAAAATCTATAAGAAAATTTGAAGGACGGCTTATTCGCGGTATCCCCCCAACTATTATCGGATCCGTAAACAGCTTTTCTAAATTTACTGGGTTATGCTCTAGATTAAAATTATGGATGGCTCTTCTTACAAAACTTTGCATTCCACGTTGTTGGGGCCACATATGTGTGTTCAGATGGAACGAACTGGCTGAATCAGAATAATTAATATCTAAGAACAAACGTTTCTCATAATCCATATAAAATTCAAAACTATACTTTTCACCTTTTCCAGAAGAACTGTACCATAAATTCATCGTTCTTTCTTCTTCCTGCCTACTCCATTTTATTTTATCAGCATCTATCTCAAGCCTTTCAGATAACAAATTAACTGCCGATTTAAAATCCTCAAACAGTTCATCCGACATAATAACCAATTTAGGTATACAACTCATACCTAAGATGCTATGGGCAATAAACTATAATAAATTATTTCATATCAAAAGCATGTGAGTTCGTGACAGATAAAATTACGAATAATAAATCCAAGCTCCGTGAGTATAAACTGAACGAAAGGTTTTTATTTTTATAAAAACATGCTTTAGGTCGGTAACACCATGGTTGCAAAACGATTACGTGCAACCTCTAAATCTGCGGTCTTCTCGGGGCTTTATCAATAAGTGCTGAATGCCTGTTATGAAATGCCTGCTGCCAAACCTTATCTTTAACTCAGTTCTCTCTTTATCATCTGGTGGAGTATTCCCTGGTCCTTCTGCTTCAGCACTTCATCCATGAATAACTCCGGCCTCTCTCTGAACTCAATGAACCTTCTTACA
>JAJZOB010000050.1 GCA_021852135.1 Nanobdellota archaeon | reverse complement strand
AAAACTGCAGAAAAACTAAGAAAGATAAAAAAAGAGAAAAATGCTAATATAACAAAAGTTGAGAACAAAAGAAAGAGAGTCAGCCCTCCAAAGCCTTTTAACACGACTTCTTTTCTAAGAAGCGCGGCCGCAATAGGCTTTTCGGTACCCAATGCTATGCGTATAGTCCAAGGTTTGTATATGAAGGGTTATGTTTCTTATCCTAGAACAGACAGTGAAGTTTATCCGCCCACTTTGGATCTAAAAGAAATACTTAACGAACTGGGTAATTCAAATACATATGCAAAAACAGCCGCAGAGATACTGAAAAAGCCGCTGAATCCTTCCAGAGGAAAAGAAGCAAGAGACCACCCTCCTATACACCCCGTAAAACTACCCTCTGAAAAGCTTAATCCGCAAGAAGCAAAAATCTTTGATTTGATAAGCCGTAGATTTCTGGCAACTTTATTGGAGGAATCAGAAGAAGAGATAATTTCCGTCAAGATGAACATAAAAGAAAATGAATTCACGGCAAGAGGCAGCAGGATACTCATACCCGGATGGAGATCAATTTATATCTTTTCAAAGTATGAAGAAAACATACTGCCAGAGATAAAAGAGGGTGAAAAATTAAAAATAAAAGAGATAAATGAAAATGAGGATTTTACTACTCCCCCTGGAAACTATTCGCAAGGCGCAATATTAAAAATAATGGAGGAGCTAAACCTTGGTACAAAGGCTACCAGGCCTGAAATACTTAAAAAACTCATGGAAAGAAGATACATCTCAGCAAGCAGGACTCTTATACCTAGTGAAGTAGCATTTGCCGTTATAGAGAACATGGAGAGAGTATCAAATGATATAACAGGACCAGAGCTGACTGCAACTATTGAGAAAGAAATGAAAAGAATAGAAGAAGGACAGAAAAAGAAAGAAGAAGTAGTTGATGAATCCAGAGAAATGCTTAAAGAAGTACTGAGAAAGCTACAAAGCAAAAAGAAGGAGATAAAAGAGCTTATGCACAAAGCTCTTCTGCAACAATATATATTTGGGACCTGTCCTAAAAGCGGCGGAAAACTAAAGCTAGTGGTATCAAAGAAAAGTCACAAACGTTTTGTAGGCTGCAGTGATTATCCAAAATGTCACTTTGGTATGCCTTTACCCCAGTCTGGTTACTTTTTTATATCGCCACAGACCTGTCCAAAATGCGGGATACACATGATAGAATGGCATGCAAAAGAAAGCAAAAGGACCTACATTTTCTGCGTAAACCCTGCATGCAAAGTCAAAAAGAAAGAAAAAGCCGGCGCAAAGGAAAAAGCTAAAGAATAACTGATAGTAAAAGCACTACCAGCATTAAAAAGTTCTTTAAGTCTTAGCTACAAGGTCTATACATCTTCCAGCTGCTATTGTTAAACCCATGTCTCTTATGGCAAAACCAGCAAGTTGAGGTATAACATCCGCTTTTTCAATTGAAAGAGGTTTAAGAGGCTCCAAAACAACTATCGCAGCATCACCTTGTTTAATTGTTGCGGGATTTTCCTCTGCTGTTTGTCCTGTCTTTGGATCCAGCCTTCTAAGTATCTTCTTGAACTTTATTGGAACCTGTGCAGTATGTGCATGAAGTACCGGACTGTATCCTGCGGATATAGCCGTAGGGTGGTTAAGAACAATTATCTGAGCAGTGAACTCTGTTACAACCGTTGGCGGAGCTGACACTAACCCAACGATATCTCCCCTTTTTACCTGCTCTTTTTCAATACCTCTAACATTAAAACCTATGTTGTCGCCAGGCGCAGCTTGATCAAGATTTTGGTAGTGCATCTGTATAGACTTTACCTCTGCTGTTACGTGTGAAGGTTCAAAGATTATCTTGTCTCCTGGTTTCATAATACCGCTTACTACTTTACCCACAGGAACCGTTCCTACTCCCTGTATTGAATAAACGTCTTCTATTGGTATTCTTAATGGCAATTGTGTAGGTCTGTCTGGTAAAGGCAGATTGTTCAAAGCTTCCAATAATGTTGGGCCGGTGTACCATTGCATTTTATCGCTCTTTATCTTAAGATTTTCACCATTCTTTGATGAGATAGGTATGTAATTAAGGCTTTCTGCATTAGGATATGATGCCTTAACCACTTTTATTACTGAATCCTTTACTTCTTTGTATTTAGCTTCATCATAATTCAACAAGTCCATTTTATTCATTGCGATTATAAGATTTTTTATACCAAAGACTCTTGCTAAGTAAACGTGTTCTCTAGTCTGCTGCATTACACCTTCTTTGGCATCTACAACCAATACTGCCGCGTCTGCCTCAGAAGCACCGGTAATCATATTTTTAATGAAGTCAACGTGCCCCGGCGCATCGATTATAGTAAATTCATATTTATCTGTAACAAACTTTTCATGACTAAGATCTATTGTTACCCCCTTCTTTCTTTCTTCGCCTGACGTATCTAAGAAATAAGCAAACTCAAAGTCTACCTTTCCCAAGGTTTCAATATCTTTCTGAATCTTTGCCTTATCCTGCTCGCTAAAGCTCCCTGTTTCATAAAGCAACCTTCCTACTGTTGTAGACTTGCCTGAATCTACGTGCCCTATGAAAATCAAATTCATGTGTGGTTTTGTTTCTGCCATGTTTTATCCTCCTTTTATTAAATTTATCAAATTTTGATATACTATAAAGAATCGTTTATTATTTAAATCTTTTGGTACAAAATTCGAGTACCCTAAAATAAGTTCAATTGGAACGGTTAACTCTATAAGACTAAGCTATTGTCTAAGATAAACAAAAAACAAATCTTAGTAAGTTTAAGAAGGCAAAGACGATAGACATTGTTTATAATGTGCTAAAATAC
This sequence comes from Nanobdellota archaeon, assembly GCA_021852135.1. The sequence goes on along the minus strand of JAJZOB010000050.1, from coordinate 5,150 downwards.
ATACAATTGTCTATTATCGAAAATTTCTACAAATTGGTACAAATAATATTTAATAATAAAAAACTAAGTTTTTAAATTTAATAACTAAACTATTTAATAAAAAATCAAATTAAGGGCATCCGTTGGTTTTTGCTGTCCATTCTACCTTAACAACCTGCCCAGCGCTTGCGGACCCTCTCGTAGCATTAGATGAATATAATGTTGTACCAGAACAAATTGGGTTTATCAAAAAAGAATAGGAATAACCGCCATTTATAGCTACTGGCGCGATTATATAAGAAGTAGAAGAAGTAAAGCTATACCCCGCAATGCTTGCAGCCCAACCTATATTAGATGGAAGACCAGATTCAAGAAAAGTAATAGTAGTTGGTTGAGTTATGACTCCGCCCAATGTGCTTACATTCTCACTTCCTGTATTACTTAGAGTTAGATTAACATCGCCGACGCCCGGATCATTTGCGAATGTAGAAGATAATATGCTGCCACTATCACAAAGACCGGTACTACTGCTATATGGACAGTAGAATGTATACAAATCAGAGCCAGGGAATGCAAAACCGCTGTTAATCGCCCCATCATAAAATAGCTGGGCACTATAAGAAGGTAAAGCTATTGAGCCGGTTACTGTATTTGTAGAATCGTCTATTATTGTAAGACTATCGGGAGGAAAACCCGCAAGCCCTACAACATCAATGTGGTCTGTTCCTCCCGTATTCTTAACGCTGTAGGGGGTATATACAACTTGGCCAGGGTTTGAAGTAGTACTATTAATATTTATTGGACTACCGACAGCTGTTCCATTACTATAAAAAAGTTGAATTTCCCCGGCTCCTCCAATATCGCTTGTAACACCACTGACATACATCTCATGATTATTTGGGTCGTATGCTGCTGGCCCAGTTAAATAACCAGAATTCTGTGGATTAATAAATGATGCAGTAATTATATCTATAAGATTAGCAGTTGAATTAGCAGCAACAACATAAATGGAATTGGCCCCCAGTGCCGTTGATCCAATCCAAAACGAATTAGTGGCAGCATTATAAGCAAAACCTGAAGCCGTATAAGAAATAGTTGTATTTGTTTTTAGAGGGGTATTCCCATTTATAACTAGTACTGAATAATTAGTATGAAGAGAAGGGGAAGGGGAATCAAGAACGAAAACTAAACCATTTTGATAATAGGTACCAATAACAACTCCTGAGCCAAAGCTGATACTTCCCAAGTAAGTAGCGGTTGAAGCATTAATAAGTGCAACGGCACCATCTCCTGGCATAGGGACATAAAATTCATTTGTATTTGGATTATAAGCAAGTTGCCCAGACATTCCATATTGGGATACAAATGCATTTGAAGAAGGGACTGTAATACTGTCAAGTATAACATTAGAAGGATAAAATTCAGGAACGAACTTAATTATATTTGGAGACATAGAAATTGCAATTACATCACATATCCAGTTACTTCCTGTATTTTCAATTCCTAAATTTATTAATGAGCCAGGATAAGCTGAACCGCTAGGGCCTGTGCAAAGAACTGTTCCCTCTGTGAAAGGTTGTTGATATGGCTCAGTTGCTACATTAGAAATGCCCGTATTTGTAAATGATATTATACTACTTGTTGAAGTTCCCCTAACTGAATTCCATTTTATAGTCCATTGATGCGACAAGTTCTGAAGGGGAGAAGTAAATCCATCATCTATAAAAGTAGTGGTGCAGTTCCATGATGAAAATGCATAAGAAGAACCTTCAGATATTGAAGGAGCATTGTATGAATTACACGATAAATCATTGCTATCCCCTTCAGCAGTGTACTGTGAAACGGTTGTTATATCATTGTTTATAAACTGCGTAGAAGAGCCTGTTGATATTATTGAATTGGTTGCTCCACCATAATTCACTTTCCAATACTGGTTGGATGGCAGGCCCGATTCTGTAAATGTTGTTGTGCAGTTCCATGATGAAAATGCATAAGAAGAACCTTCAGATATTGAAGGAGCATTGTATGAATTACACGATAAATCATTGCTATCCCCTTCAGCAGTGTACTGTGAAACGGTTGTTATACCCGTCTGTGTAACAATTGAAGGAGAACCTGTTGATGCTGATGGTGAAAGCCCATCATAATTTGAGTGCCACTGCTGATTGGATGGCAGGCCCGATTCTGTAAATGTTGTTGTGCAGTTCCATGATGAAAATGCATAAGAAGAACCTTCAGATATTGAAGGAGCATTGTATGAATTACACGATAAATCATTGCTATCCCCTTCAGCAGTGTACTGTGAAACGGTTGTTATACCCGTCTGTGTAACAATTGAAGGAGAACCTGTTGATGCTGATGGTGAAAGCCCATCATAATTTGAGTGCCACTGCTGATTGGATGGCAGGCCCGATTCTGTAAATGTTGTTGTGCAGTTCCATGAATTGAAATTATAACTGCTACCTAGACTTATCGTAGGTTTATAGTAGGAAACGCATACTAAGTTATTGCTTTTAGCTGTTGCTGTGTAGCTATCTTGTCCATTAGATATATTTTCTGTACTTATATAAATTTTTGACCCTGTAAGATTACTAGCAGTTGTGCCATTAAAGGTTACTTGCCACTGCTGATTGGATGGCAGGCCCGATTCTGTAAATGTTGTTGTGCAGTTAGACCTGAATGATATTAAATCTGCGGCACCAGTCGAGTGGTAACCTGATACTGGAGTTGGGATGCTGTTGCATCCTTGGTAGCTGACAGAAGGAATTGAGAAATAATAGTTTCCGAAGGGTAAATTAAAGGAAACTTTATTATTGGTACTTGAAACTGATGTTGAATTTGTTGAAGTGTTATAATTAACTGTAAATGTACTGCCATACGGTAATCCTCTTTCTACAAAATAAGTTAGCTGATTATTTATAGGCAGTGAACCACTTACCAATGCTGAAGATACTGTTCCATTAGAAACCTCATAAATATTTGATTTATACGGAGTAAACGCTATCATTATCTTTGAAATATAGCTGCTCGTGGGAATACTTACTAAAACTCTGCATAATGTTGATTGCCCAGTCGATATTAAGCTGTTAAGACAGCTATACGAAGTGTAATTATTATTGTTTACATCTACAGTTACACCAGTTATATTTACAAACTGATTGTAGCTATTTGTTATTTTGAAAACCATCATTGTAGAGTTTGCTTCGGCAGCTTGCATTGTTATACCTTGGAAGCCATTTATTATCGTAGGCGCGGTTGGCACTTTAAATATTCCTAAAGAAAAAAGTACTACTATTGCTAATACTATTATTATAAGAACCCACCCCCAACTTACCAGATAGTCCAATGCCGCCTGAGCACTTATCTTTCCATTAGATCTCTTTGTATTTTTTCTCTTATGTTTTTTGTTAGAGAGTTTAGGCATATAATAAATATAGGCTTTTTTAATCTATAAATAATTAATACTAATCGGCAGAAAAGATAAATATGGTAAAGCCTATGTTATACTATGGAGTATTATATAAAAGATATAAAAAAAGCAGAGTTTGAAGGCAAAGAAATTGAATTGAACGGCTTTGTAAATAGCATAAGAAAAGGCAAAAACAATTCTTTCCTGATATTAAGAGACCCTAGCGGAACTATACAATGTGTAAGCCACTCAGCAGATAAGAGTTTTGAGGATATAAACAAAATAACAAGAGAATCTGCTGTAAAAATAAAGGGAAAATTAAGAAAAGATGAGAGAGCTGAAGGGGGTTATGAGATTTTAATAAATGAGTTAAGTGTCTATTCCATTGCTGAGCCATTTCCATTGAAAAAAGGACATAAAAAAGTCTTTCTTTTTGATAACCGTCACTTATGGCTTAGAAGTCCAAAAATGACTGCTATAATGAAAGTAAGATCAACGGTATTTTCTTCAATACATGAATTTTTCGTATCAAATGGATTTTTTGAAATTCAATCGCCATCTTTCGTTGGCGGAAGTGTTGAAGGCGGTTCTACTTTATTTGAAACAGATTATTTTGAAAAGAAAGCATACTTAACACAGAGCTGGCAGTTATACGCCGAAGCGATGGTTGATTCATTATGGAAAATTTATACAGTCGCCCCCTCCTTTAGAGCAGAAAAAAGCAGAACTTGGCGTCACTTAACTGAGTTTTGGCATGCTGAAGCTGAGATTGCATTCAAAACGAACGAAGAAGTGATGGACATAGAAGAAAAACTAATTAAACATATAGTAAAAAATGTTTTAATAAATAACGCAGATGAGTTAAAATTATTAAAAAGGGACACTACCGTACTTGAAAACGTTGTTAACAAACCTTTCCTCAGAATGAAGTATGAAGAAGTGATAGATTTAGCAAATAAAAACGGCCTTAAACTTGAGTATGGCGCTGATTTGGGGGCAGATGAAGAAAGAGCAATAACCTCTAAGCTTAACATACCTATTTTTTCAATAAATTACCCAATAGAGTTAAAACCATTTTACCATAAGCCGGATCCAAAAGACAGCAAGCATGTTTTATGCAATGATCTTTTAGCGCCAGAAGGATATGGAGAAGTAATAGGAGGGGGTCAAAGAGTCGATGACAAGGAAACTCTTCTAAAAAGATTAAAAGATGAAGGGCTAAATGAAAAAGACTATGAATGGTACATTGATATTAGAAGGTATGGGGCTATACCCCATTCAGGATTTGGATTGGGAGTAGATAGACTGGTGATGTGGATTTGCAAACTGCCACACATAATGTACGCAGTGCCTTTCCCAAGAACTCCTAGAAGATTAAATCCATAATTATTTTTAATTGAAGTTATATATGTGTTAAACTTTTAAATTACCAATATTTATGACGAAAAGTAATTTAAACTAGTTCATACAATAAAAGATATGGATAAAGCAAAAGAGAAAAATGAAAGTAAAACAGAGTCAAATATAAAAGGATTACCGCTCACTTTTATCTTAGCAATTGTTTCGGGGGCGATTGCGGCGTTATCAGGCATACTTACAATAGTAGGAAACATTTCAATATTGACGTTTAACTCGCAGAATGTTTTAAGCGCAGCCGCTAGTACAAGCAATTCAACAACACTGCAATATTTAAGTCTTGCATTAAATGGCATTTCAAGCGTAAAAAATGGAGTAATTATCCTTGGCCCTCTTCTCAAAAATG
>JAJZOB010000013.1 GCA_021852135.1 Nanobdellota archaeon | reverse complement strand
AACCGCTTATTATTGTTGGTGCTGAAGGTACTCTAAAAACGCCTAGTGAGAAAAGTATTACCAATACCAATACTATTATTATAAGAACCCAGCCCCAGCTCATTAGATAATCCAATGCCGCCTGGGCTTCCCTTCTTTCATCTTTCTTTCTTACATTAGTCATTTTTTTGTTACGTGGCATACATATTAAATACTGTAAGTCTATTAATATTTTATAATTAGTAAATTGGAAAAATATACTGTATATAGTAAGAGCATAAAACTCGCGGATATTAGCCTACCACGGTCTTCCTTATCCTTTTCCAAATATCGTTTTCAAATCTTTCCTGGTTTGCCCACCTACCTCTTGGATGATAACCATATCTTTCCCAATACCCATCTTTGTAATCCTTTACCAAAAAGATTAATTTAAGCCATTTTGCGCTTTTCCACCCATACAATGAAGGGATAAAAGGCCTTGCCGGAAAACCCTGCTCTTTTTTAAGTACCTCTCCATTTAACTTTAGAGCTATAATTGAATCTTCTGTTATGTCCTCTAAGTTAACTGGCACAGTATACCCATCCAAACAATAAAAAATGGCAAATTTAGCCTCTTTCTGAACACCCGACATTTCAAGAAGCTTTTTTAATGAAGGTCCCTCCCATAAAACGTTCTTAATAGACCATTTAGTAACGCAATTAAAATCTAGATTATATTTCAAATGCTCCATTTTATTTAGTTCATCATACGAAAAAGACAGCTTTTTGTTTACAAGGCCATCAATTTCTAATCTCCAATTTTCTATGTCAACATCCAAGGAATTGCCGTTTAATGCATCATACAGAATGAAGTTTTTTATGTAAAATTGACCTTTTGCAGGAGGAATCTCCTTTTCCATGCTAAAATAAAAACTTTTTAACAATTAAATCTAACTATATCTATCTCTATCAAATAAATTAAATTAGAAAGTTTACTGTCTAATGTCTTTTTTTATTTTCCAAAGAATTCCGTATCTGTATCAAGCGCTTTATTATCTCGCTTCTTGGTATATCCTCTGACTGAGACTTGCACACTGCATTGACTGAAAAGATATTGCTTTTGTTTGCAAAGCTTGTTTCAGATATGAAAACTGACGGCAAACCTTTTACAAATGAAAGCTTCTTCAATTCTGATTTTGCCATTTCCATGAATTTATCCGGATCTATACTTGAAGGGATCTCATACCTAACTTTTACATTTCGGTATTCCTCATTATTAAGAAATATGGAAGCCTGTAGTACTATGCTATTGGGAATCTTTATCGGTATATTATTGTCTAAGCGTATTGTGGTAAATGTCAATGTCATCTTTTCTACTATACCAGTATAACCCGGAACAAGAAAATCATCGGAAAAGAATTTTGGCGGATAACTTGGTGCAATTAAACCATACTGCCATGTGCTTAAGGTTATCCTATCGCCAATATTGAATGGCCTAGAAAAAAGAAGAACTATACCGCTGAAAAAGTTTGAAAGGGATGCCTGTGCGGCCAGGCCCACTACAACGCCTACAAACCCTCCTCCTAATAAAATGGAGGTTAAGCCTATCTTAAAAGACGAAAGTGCGATCGCTATAACTATTATGTATCCTGCTAACCTAGTAATGAAAACTATTGTATTTGTAACCTGCTTGTTCTTATTGTTTGCTTTTGCCTCTACTATATCGCTTACAATATTTACTATCAAAACGCCTGCAATTAATATAAGAACAATGTATATTATGCTATTGATATTTGAAGGGATGCCTGAAATTAACGTTATAATGTATGCTATTACTGAGAAAAGAACTAAAATCAAGAGTATAAAATAAATTTTACTCTTGACTTTCGAATCCATTACCTTAAAAGAAGCTCATTATATAAAATCATTATTGTTTTAATTCCTTTTAAGCGAGCTGCTGGTTCTTTCCAAGTACTTGTATTATTGAGATTACAACAGATTCTGCGATTATTATGCTTATCAGCAACCCATAAAGATAAAAGTATATCTCAAATGAAGGCGAAGTAAACAATCCGGCAATAAGAAAGAAAGTAACTATGCCTGGTGACAAGAAAAGTATTGAAATCTTCCACCAGTTACTCTTGAACAGAGCTACCCTCTGGGTGTTTGCAACCCTCATTTTGCTGAACCTCTTAAAGAAAAGAACTAAAGAAACGACTAAAAGCAAAGCCCCTATTGAAACCAGAATTATCGGCAAAATAAAGCCTGCCAACGGATTCACTGCAGACGTGCTTATTAAGATTGCACTAGTCATAGCTAAATACAAACCTCGCTAGGTATTTTAATGAAATGCTTATAAGAGATAAGGCTACTAGCAAAAAAGCCACCGTACCAAGAATTACTCCCAATAAGAATGATAGGGTTGCATATCTTGTTAGTATACTTACAAAAAATGCTGCTATTGCAAACAGAACCATTACTGATGCCAGTAAAAGCATGGAAAAAGGATTATTGCTTCTGTTAAGGTTCAATATCATAGTAACTATCGGAGCATTGTCCCTTCTGTGCTTAAACAACGCTATGAAGGATATTATTCCAAAGAAAAACAAGGAAACACCTATAACTATATCTAATCCTACAAAAGCGTAGTTTATTGCAAAAAGGTAATTATAATTTGCGGTTCCTGTTACAGTAACAGAGCTGGAGACTGCTGGAACGTAAGAAATGGATGATATTTTCGGAGAGACTGCGAAAAAGACAAGGATTGCAGTTATAATTATCAATGCTGCAAATCCAAATTTTAAGTATTTTAGTTTTTTAGAGACATTATAAACCAATGCCTCGCTTTTTGCATTCTTCATATTAAATTCAATACCTTAAAATATAAATAGCTATTTTTTACTATAAAATACAGATAAATTGGAATTTGAATTGTAAAAAATAAAAATTATAAAAATAAGGATATACAATGGACCTGCAGCTAGGTCAGTTACGCCTGCAAAAAATGGCCCGCCAAAACCTTGTATAACAGACCATGAAAACAGGCTATAGACTATGCCAGCAATGTAAACCCACTTTCTGAATAAACCGAAAATAAGTAGCAAAGCAATTGCTAACTCTGAAAATGCATATATATACAGGAATAAATGTATGTTAGGCAGTATCAATTTATCCCAGAATAGAAAAAAAGGTATAAGGAATTTCGGTTCTCCTAGAATTTGCATTAGCTGATTGCCGGCTACATTTGAAGCAGTGCCGCTAACAAGTTTTAAAGATGCATTTATTGCAAGTACTGCACCGAATGCTATTGAAGAGATTGCAAAAACATTTGTTTTTTCGTTCTTTGATTTTGACTTATTGAAGAACGCAAGCCTTTCCCATAACTTGAATTTCTTCTTTATTGCATTATCAACCGAGATATCCTTTGCATTGAAATTCCTTTCAGAGAATATCAACAGTAAAAACAAAAGAAAATAAACTGGAGTTGCACCTATGTCAAGGGTTCCTGCTATGTAAGGCCCTCCAAACTGGCTTATAGTAAGCCATATTGCTATTGAATATACCGCTCCGGCAATATACAAAAACTTTTTGAAAAAACCCAGTATAAGAAATAAGCCTATTAAAAACTCGACAACTATGGCAAAAGTTACAAAGAGATTTATATTGTTTGCTGTAACATTTGCCCAAAACGAAACCCATGGATAAACAAATGACCATGCACCATACGCTCCTGAAAGGACATCTTCCTTTATCAAATAAGTGGAATCCGGTATAAGCTTAAGCAAGGAATCTGCTATGAATATTACGCCCAAAAAAATTCTAGTTATGATAGGTATTTTGTCAAACTTGAGTTTAACTTTTTCCATTAACTAAAATTAGTTAAGAATAGCCATTGCCGATAGTGCTTGCAGAAGAAGGAGAACTGCTTACTATTATTTTACCATACATACCCAATTCTGCATGCCCAAATACGGGACAAAGGTACCAATATACGCCGTTTGTGTTTGCATTAAATGTTTCACTCTCTTCGTATATTCTTCCATTTTTAGGAGGAGGTATAAGTATGCCTTTCACAACGATATCGTTTGCACCGGTATAACCGTCAAACGCACTTTCTGGCCCTGCAGTAGAGTATGGTGGTGCGTAGCTATCATTTACAATCATATATCCATGATAAGCATAATCTGATAAATCAAATGCATCGAAGGTTACCGTGGAACCCTGCTTTATTACTATGGTCGGGTTAACAAGCCCATACACCGTGAAAGCTGGAAGTGCCTGAAGATCAAGCTCACCCAATAATGCCTTGTAAGGAGTGTGTGTTCCTGGAATTGTAGAGTTTAATGTAATATTATTTACTGGATCCGAGGACAAGTTGTCTATCATCCCCATAGATATTGTAGTCGATTTGTTGACGTATATCGTATTTGTAGCTGCGTTGACTGTAACGCCTGCCGGCACAGTACTTAAGGCAGTAGAAACAGAAACGGAAACTGGGCCTGCAAAGCTTATCGTGTGATTAATAACAAGAAATGCCACTACTATGACTATTACTGCGATAACAACTATTATCGCCAAAACCATTGCATTGCTGTTTTTAGCATTTTCCATCACACTACCTCAATTTTACCATACATGCCTAATTCTGCATGCCCTGGTATAGGACAAAGATAATAGTAAGTGCCGGTTGCATTGAATGTATAAGACCCGCTCGTTGAATAGATGCTTCCACTGAAAGGATTGCTGGGATTAGCAGGTGGCGGCAATGCTGGCAAATACAAAAGATCTGCTTTTAGTGATTCAGGAGAAAGAGTAGTAAATGGATTAAAAGGTGGAGCTTGAGGAGTTATTGCGAATATATGTATTTCTGCTCCGAGATTTATGAAAACAAAGTTTACAGTAGAGCCTTTATTTATAACGAATGTTGGGTCTATTAAACCGTAATCTCCAAAGTATGGAAGCTCATGATTTGGGGTTTCAAGGTATGCATCTGCCTTCGTTATATTAACCGGATATGTTATGTTGTAAACCGGATTATAAGATATATTCTCATACGCGACTATTGGTATTGTAACATTTGAGCCGGTTATTACTATAGAATTGTTTGCAGAGTATACAGCTGCGCCGCTGGGAACAGTGTGTATGAATTTAAGAAGCGCTGCTGAAGGAGATGAAGGTACCAAAGTGTATATTATAACAACAGCAATTACAACAATAAGAGCCACTGCAACTATTTCATAAATAAAGAAATTGTTCTTCTTTGGCTTTTCCTGCATTTTAGTTATAGGAATTTGGTTTATTTAAATCTTTTTAAAGAGTTCTTGATCTTTTTGCCAAATTTTGAATAGGCAACTCTTGCTAATTCTATGTCTAAATATGTGCCGAGAACTGCAACTGCATAGATTACCGGAAGGGTAGCAGCAGCATGCTCTACATAAGCAAAATGATATTCATAACCTGGTATTATATTAAATTCCTTTTCAGTCAATAACCCCGAATACATCTCTGGAAATGCCATTATGCCGGATAATAATAGCTTGTAGGTCTTCGGATGTTTCTTCAAGTAGTTAAATGCCTTTTGTTTAAGCTGGCTTTTATTCTCTGGTAATAGTTCTTCTAAATTGCTTGACTCCATTTCTTTGAATGAATACAACTAGTAAATAAGCTTTTTTATTAACGTTCTATGTATTTTTTCCAGTTTTTTATGTCTTTTTCTACAGGAACATAATGTACGTTTTCATAAGCCTCATTTTCTGCTACATTCACAATCCTTAAATCATTTGGATTGTTATGCTCGAGTATATTAAGAAAGGTTTTACCTTTTTCAAAGGAGGGATAAATGTGCCAGCAAACTACTTGTCCGTCTCTGTTCTTCCTTATATTCTCCAAGATATATTCTCTTTTTTCATCTAGGTCAGTAACTTCTTGGTTATCCACCAAAGATATTTTGTAATACCTAAAAAAGTTCTGATCTGGATTAAGCCTTTTCTTATCCAGCAAATCAATAGTGTATATCAAATTTGTTTTTAAGCGCTGACTTAATAGCTCGCTGTCATTTCCCTTTGAGATGTAATTCACTCTCCCCGGAGTGCTGTTTTTAAAAAGATAAAGTATGTCCTCTCCATTTTCATCCACAACATAAGCGTGCACTCTTTTATAGGTCAAAAGATCTGAATTTTTATAAAGCTTATATTCCGGGTTAACTTTGCTGGTTGGCGCATTTACCTTCAAGACAGCGAAAGAAAACGCAAAATTCATGTCGTTTGTATAACCATCATAAGAATCTATTTTTTCAGCGTTATTTAATAAAGACTCTAAAATTGCGTCTTTTTTCATATTTTTTATAGAAAAATTCTAATATATAAATCTTATTATTTGTAAATTTTACAAGAATAATCTTTAAAATGTAGGTTTACTCAATATCTAATATTCCTGAACGTTCTTGTACATCTTGTTGAATTCATCCCAAAGCTCATCCGGTAAATGTTTTTCAAATTTTTTGAAGAAAACTTTGACTTCATTTAACTCTTTTAGCCACCCATTTTTATCGAAGTAAAACAATTCCTTGATTTTTTCTTTTCCGATGTTTAATCCCCTTAAATCCAAATCATTTATATCTGGTATAAAACCAATTGGCAGTTCAACTGCGTTTACTTTTCCATCAACTCTGTCAATCATCCATTTTAACACCCTGAAGTTTTCGCTGAAACCTGGCCAGATATAATTTCCTTTTCCATCCTTTCTAAACCAATTTACGTTAAAAACCTTCGGCGGTGTTTTTATTCTTTTAGCTACATCGAACCAATGCTTAAAATAATCGCCCATATTATAACCGCAAAAAGCAAGCATCGACATCGGGTCTGATCTTACTATGCCAGTAGAGCCTGACTGAGCCGCAGTTGTCTCTGCTCTAGTCATTGCTCCCAATAAAATACCCTGCTCAAAACTCTTGGCTTCGTATACCAAAGGGATAAGTGAAGAACGCCTGCCTCCAAACAGCATCGCTGACAGCTTAACGCCTTTTGGATCCTTGTATGCTTGAGATTTAAAAGGATACTGCTTTAACGGCGTAGTAAACCTTGAATTTTTATGCGCCGCACTGCTTTCACTTCCAGGATGCCATTCTATGCCATTCCAGTCATATAAAGTTTCGGGAGGCTCGCTTAAACCTTCCCACCAAGGAGTATTCGTCTTTGGGTTTAAAGCAACATTTGTAAAAATTGTGTTTTTCTTTAACGAATCTAGGATATTTGGATTGCTGCTAGGGCCTGTGCCATATGCAACTCCAAAGAAACCGTTTTCAGGATTTATGCCGCGCAGTTCTCCTTTTTTACCTACAAAAAGCCAGCTTATATCATCTCCAACAGTTCTTGCATAGAAGTCTTTAAAATCGCTTGGAGGCTTTATCATTGCAAGGTTTGTTTTTCCGCTTGCACTTGGAAGTGCACCGCTTATGTAATATTTCTTGTTTCTTTTTTTATTTTCCACTTCAAGTAGAAACATGTGTTCTGCTAACCAACCCTCGTCCCTTGCAGCTACGCTTGCAATTCTTAAGGCATGTGGTTTTTTGCTTAATACTGCATTTCCACCATATTCTGTGTTTATGCTCATCAATAACCATTCATCAGGAAAATGACATATGTACCTATTTTCTAGGCTCAAATTGCCGGTAGAATGCAGTGCTCTTACGTATTTTTTCTTTCTTTTTATTTCATTTACTGCAACCTTTCCCATTCTTGTAAGTATGCGCATGTTTACAACGACATATGCACTGTCAGTTATTTCAACGCCGACCTGGGAAAAATCAGAGTTTTCCGGACCCATGAGATAAGGAACAACATACATTGTCCTCCCTTTCATAGCTCCGTTGAAAAGATTCCACATCATTTTCAACGCTTTTTCCTTTTTCATCCACCTGTTTGTCGGGCCTGCTTCTTCTTCATTGTCAGTGCATATTAAAGTACGGTCTTCTACCCTTGCAACATCATTTTTCTGCGTACGGTAAAGATAGCAGTTCTTGTATTCCCTTTCATTAAGCTTTATCCATTTTCCTTCATTTGTAAGCAGATTTGTTAACTCTCTATTTTCTTCGTCAGAGCCATCGCACCAGTATAATTTAGCAGGTTTTGTTCTTTTTCTTACTTCCTCAACCCAAGAAATCAAAGAACTTGGCAAAGATATTATCTGTTTGTTATCAAGCATCGCTAATTTCACCTACAATTCAAAGCTTTCATGTTAAATAAAACTAAATCAAAAGCCAAAACACAGTATTAGTATGCATTCAATTGATTTATATTTTTTTATCCGATACTAATAATCAAAAACGGGTTTTCACTTTTATTAAAAGTAAAAATTGATGATTGAAAAATGATTAAAAGCTTAAATATTGAAAGTTTTCAAAGGATTAGATATGGTTTTCGGTAATAACACAATAGATTCTTTGTATACGGCTAAAAAAGAAATAGAAGAATTAGTTAAGGGTAATAAAGATAACAAAAAATTGAATGAAATAATAAAAAGCAAGGGAGTAAAACTTGAGAATTTACTTAGCACTGAAGTAAAGTTAGAGTATGATAATCTTGGCATAAGTACTTCTTATTTAACAAGAGATTACCCAAGCAATGTTGTCAACCTAATAGACATACTTGAAGACGTAAAAGAATTTTCAAAAAGCGCTTACAAAAAGATGCGGTTTGACATTGACCACAATGAAAATGATGGAAGCTATTACATAAAAGCATTTGATGAAAAAGACGAAAGCTTATTCTATTTAAGATTAGCAAAAGGTTCATTTGATATGGATGACGGCTCAAAGCATGTCTTTTTGTCTACAGGCATATACAAGAATTTCGCTGAAAAACCCTCATTTGCAAGAGAGCTATTTTCGATATTAAATGAAAAAGTAATAATAAAAGACATAGAAAAAACGTACAAAGACCTATTAATTGAAGGAACTGATTCGGAGAATGCAAGCAGTTTAACCGATATACTCAAAGGCTTGGGGCTAGAAGTTTACAATAGCGATGTAAACATGAAAGCAGTGGGGGGATACAACGATATAAAGGATAGAATAGAAAGAGAGGTATTCACTCCCTTTGCACATAAAGACATACTAGAAGAGATAAGAAAGCTTACAAGAATAACCAAGAAGAACGAAACGAATAGTGCGTTATTCTATGGAGAACCCGGTACTGGTAAAACGTTAATGGCAAGAGTCATATCAAATGAAAACAAGCTTAATTTCATATATATGAATATATCACAGATATACTCACATTGGTATGGCGATTCTCCAAGGAGAATGGAATCTGCATTTGACCTTGTAAACAAATATTCGAAACAGAACGGTAAAACCGTATTGTTCATAGATGAGATAGACTCTTTGGGCAGCAGACAGTACAATGGAAATGAAAGCAATAAGGTATTAAATGTACTCCTTACAAAATTGAGCGGAATTAAGTCTGGAGAGAATGAAAACCTGCTTTTAATCGGCTGCACAAACCTTATTGACAATCTTGACCCTGCTTTGGTCTCTAGATTCAAAAGCAAGATTTACTTTAGAAAGCCTGATGAAAATGACAGAATTGGGATAATAGCAACATACTCACAGAAATTACCTGAAAATGACATAAAGACATTTGCCAAGAACACCGAAGGACTAACTGGCAGAGACATTGAATCAATTGTTTCAATAGCTGAAGAGAACCTTGCATATGATATAGCAAACAAAAAAAGAGATTACAGGACACCAAAAATAGAGGATTACATGCATGCAATAAGTTTATTCAAACAAAGCCATGAGCAGGAAAAGCAGAAAACAAGCGGATTATACAGCTAATTACCAAGAAAATTGTATTTGAACTTTCTTATCTTTGAAGTATTACCTTTACCCCAAACCATAAATCTCCTGCATTCAGTGTCGCTAAAACTTTTCAGCTTAGTAAAATCTCTTTTCTGAGAAAGACCTATTTCGGTACCATAATAAACAATTGAATTTTCCGCTTTTCCCAATTCTTTTACAACCAAATCGGTTTTACCTGGAATTAACCAGCTTATCCTTTGCATATCATGGTTATCCGCAAAAATAAATCCGTTTTTTCTTCTTTTTTCCAGTAGATCAAACTTCATCCTTCTAATAGAGAGATTAGAAGAAAAATCTAAAGGAGTATTGAATAAGCCTTTAAAGATGTCCATAGCGAATTCCTCAGCATCGGTGGACTGAAATTCATCCCATGTTTTACCGGTATTTTCGCTAACTATCTTCAAAAGAGCATTTTTCTTTGTTTCATCTTCTAAAAACCACAGAGTATCTAGATATTTTGGATCTATTCCTGATAGCCATATCTCTGGTAGAAAAGAAAAATCTTTATCAACTTTTTTACATGCACTTGTAAAATCCCTCCAAAATTCCAGAGATGGACCGATCGCATGATCTAATCTATACCCATCTATTCCAAAGTTATTTATCCAGAAAAGCCCGGCTTCTATAAGATAGTTTACTACCTCTTCATTCCTAGTATTTAATTTTGGTAGCCCTTTAAATCCCAAAAAGGACATATAATCATTTTTACTGTCAAAAACAAACCATTTCCTATAGCTGCTTTTTTTATTATTTAAGGCTGAAACAAAAAAAGGGTGTTTATATGATACATGATTTGCAACAAAATCCAGTATAACTTTTAATCCTATTGAATGCGCCTTATTAACAAGTTTTTTGAATATTTCATTAGAGCCGAAATGCCTGTCAATGGAATAAAAATCCATTGTTGAGTAACCATGATAATCTGAAGCTGAGAATATCGGAGTTAGCCATATTGCATCAAAACCTAGATTTTTTATGTATTCTAGCTTGCTTATAATGCCGTTAAGATTTCCGCCCATCCAAGTTTTAGAGGTTTTAAATGCAAGCTTTGCATCTTTCTGCACATTATTAGTTGAAAACCGGTCTACAAATATTTGATAAACTTTCATACTTTTAATATTATACAAATTTCATAGATTTAAATAATAAAAAGATATATATTATTAAATGCAAGACAAATTATGGTAAGTGTAGCACTAAAAGGGATATACAAATCATTTAAAAGAAAGAAAAAGATTGTCGATGTTTTAAAAGGAGTTGACTTGGACATACCTGATGGAAAATTTACGGTTATTCTCGCTCCTTCGGGAGAAGGAAAAACTACACTTATAAGGATAATTGCAGGCTTAGAAAAACAAGATAAAGGGGATGTGTATATAGGAAACAAGGTCGTAAATGATACTCCTCCAAAAGATAGAAACCTTGCAATGGTTTTTCAGAATTATGCTATATATCCTTTTATGGACGTATTCAATAACATAGCATTTCCACTGAAGATAATGCACATGAAAAAAGAGGATATTGAGAAAAAAGTAAAGGAAACTGCAAAAATGTTGCAAATAGACGAATTGCTTGATAGGAGACCTTCACAACTTTCAGGCGGACAAAGACAGAGAGTAGCAATTGCAAGGGCCCTTGTAAAAGGAGCAAACCTGCTTTTACTCGACGAGCCTCTTTCAAACCTTGACGCACAGCTAAGGACCGTTGCAAGGGCAGAACTTAAAGAACTACAGAGAAGGTTGCATATAACTGTTGTATATGTAACTCATGATCAAGTAGAAGCAATGGTATTAGCAGACCAAGTAGCGGTCTTACACAATGGAAAAATAGAAGCGTTAGACAATCCAATGGTTCTTTATAGAAAACCTAAAGACACTTGGGTTGCAGGGTTTATAGGCAATCCTCCAATGAACTTAATCGATGGAGAACTTATTGATGAAAAAACATTTTCATTTGAAGGATATAAAATCAAGATACCCACAGATATTTCAAAGAAACTTAAGATAAACAAAGGTAAAGCCACTTTGGGGATAAGGCCAGAAGACATAAAAGTGGGAGAAGGAAATGTAAAAGCCATTGTAAACCTTATTGAACCACTAGGATCACAGACGCTTTTGCGGGTTACAATTGGAAAAACTACTATCAATGTCATAATATTTCAAACGCATACTATAGAATTGAACAAGGAAATGTCATTAGACCTAGCAAGTGACAACTTAGCAATATTTGACAAAAACGGACAAAACGCTGAAAAGTAGATTACTTATAATTCAATGCCGTAATGACATACATAGCGGATGACCATGTAAGTGGCGATGTAGTCTGCAGCGGATTGCCATGATTAGGATCTATGGCTTCTGGCAACAAGAAATTCTGAGAATGCTGTATTGACCACTTCATCAAATTAAATGCTCCTGTATAATTCCCGTCTTTTTCATCGTAATAAGCTAAAAATAATGTTGTTATAATCCAAGGTGGCATCGGCCCGGAGCTGTCGTGCAAGGATAATGTATAATGATAAGTATCTCCAGTAAATCTTGCTAGCCCACCTTCTATGTCTAATGAACTTATCATAGCCGTTACATCATTCTTTGCCTGAACGGAATTTAATGGAATTAAACCGAAGGCTATTGGCAAAATAGAAGATGAATCTGCAATCATTGTCGGAGTAAAAACCAATTGGCCAGTCCCATTTATGTAAAGTTCTGAAGGAGTTACATATTCAGCATAAAAGCTACCATTATAAAAGTCGTTTTCTATCGTGTTATTGAGTATACCGGCAAAATAATTAATCTCGCTGCTATTTTTGTTAAAGGAATTAAAAAGCGCTGCAGAATCCTTCATTCCAATAAAATCCATTGCCTGCGTCCAGAAATTATAAGCCAGTACATCCTCCCATATGCTTAGGTCCTGCGGCAGTATCTTGCTTTTGTTTATGTTTGATTCTTCCCATTGCAATGACCTGTTTATCGCTGGCAGGAACTGCATTATTAAGGTAGAATTGTGTGTTAGGTTATAAAGCGATGAAACGCCAATCTGGAAAAGGCCGATGCTGTCGTATTCAGGTATTCCGTAAGAAGTATCGGGAGCAGAAGTCCAGAAATTATACCTAGTATACCAAGTACCATCGGTTTGTTGCATACTGTCCATCCAACTCCAGTATTTTTCAGCAGAGTTTATATGACCCGCATCCTGTAAAGACATAGCTGCAAATGAGCCGTCCCTCACCCAGGCATAAAGATATATTGGGGAAGGGGAAGCTGCAAACTCCCCGGTTATTGGATTTTGATTGTCTTTTATAAGAAGTAAAGAAGTATAATATTGTGTAAGAAAGCTACCATTAAGACTTATATTATTAGATCTATCAAGCCATTTCTTTATGTATGCACTATTTGAAACAATTAGACTTGAAACATTTATTTTGTTTACTGGCGAAAAAGAAATGATGAGATACATATCTCCTTTGTTATTTATAGTTATGCTAGTGTAATTTACGTTTGCCGACACGTTAAATACAGAATGAGGAGAGTAAATATAAAGTTTAGGATTGTTTCCTACTATGACAGTGTTATTCTCAATAGAATATGCATTTTTCCCTTTTAATTGAAAGAGGAATGAGTCTTGGCTGGTTGAATTCTGCTCTATAATTATGGAATTAGATTCAAATGGTGTAGAAATTAAATCCGTTGAATTACTCCTAGTTAATATTATTTCATTATTTAAGTTAAGAGTGACCTTCTTTGTACTACCGCCAAGAAAATACAACTGATCATTTAAAAGACCGAATTTGCCAGCCATAATATCACTTATAAATGGCTGACCATACAGACCTATTTCGCTGTTGTTTATCCCAGTATAAACAAAAATGGAGTTGTTTACCCAATTGCTTAAAAGTAGAGAAGATACAAAACTATTATAAGTGTTTATATTATGGCCTATTAAATTTTCGGGTTTCTGTGTAAAAAGGATAGCTAGTGCAACAACCACTACAATTAAAATAGCCGAAAGAATGAAATAATAATATCTTTTCCCAAATCTTTCTTTTTTTACCATTTATTTTGTACCGCTCATTGTATACATCTGCGTAAGATATTTCTGGAATATTATGTAAAACGCCAAAATTGGCAGACCCATAAGCAAAGAAAAGGCTGAAAAGACATTTAGATTGACTGCCCCTACCGCAGAAGTTCCACCTAACGCCGAAACATGATAAAGACCTAGCATTAAAGTATAAAGAGAACCTTTACTGACAAATACATTAATAACTGCATAATCGGTATAAGCCCCTATAAAAGCCAAAAGAGCTATAAAAACTATAACCGGCCTTGCTATCCTGAAAAGAATTGTAAAGAACGCCTTGAATCTGCTTTGACCATCAATCATAGCAGCTTCTTCATATTCTTTTGGTATGCTATCTATAAAAATCTTAGACATATACGCACCGAATATTGCAGTACCGCTTGCGTATATCGCAATAAGCCCCAAATAATTATTCGTAAGCCCTAATGTCGAAAAACTTAAGAATAGAGGAATAACTATAGAAGTAAAAGGAAAAAACGTTAAGATATAAAGAAAGACAATGAGAGATTTCTTACCTGCAATGTTAAGCCTTGCAAGAGCCACCCCCGATATAAATGCTACCGTTACTGCCACTGCCAATGTTCCAACTGAAAGTATCAGACTATTTCTTAGCCACATTATAAATTGACTATGAAACACATATTGATAAGCCGAAAATGTAAAGTTTGATAAACTAGGGATTAAATCGCTTACAGTTAAATCAGCTATTGATGAAAGCTTACTAAATGAAGTTAATACAATGTAATAAAGCGGGAAAATAGCAAATAAAATGACTATGCCTATAATTATATAAGAAATAGTCCAACGCAATATGTCAAAAACCTTGTATTTGTTTATGTTCATAATTACCTCATGTCAACATATCCAAAACCTTCGTATACTTTAACATGAACACCGCCATTACTGCAAGTATTATAATTGAAACTACGGAGAAAGCAGAACCTAAGGCATAGTTATAGAAATCAAATGCTTGGTTGTATGCATATACTGTCAAAGAATAAGTACTAGTTCCTGGTCCGCCCCCTGTCAATATGTATATTGGATAGAAGTTATTCCATGTAAATATAAAACCGCTTATTGCAGCAAATGCTATTGCTCCTTTTATTGCCGGCCAGGTAACTTTACTAAATCTTTGAAAAGTATTTGCTCCATCTACTTTCGCTGCCTCATGAAATTCATCTGGTATGCTTTGCATAGATGAAAGGAAAAAAGTGGTATAATAAGAAAAAGAAAGCCAGAGATTTGTAATTATCAATGCTATCCATGCAGGTACCGTTTCAAATAACCAGTTTATCTGATGAATGCCCACTAAAGCAAGTAACTGATTTATTATACCAAAATGAGTGTTCCACATATCTGCCCATATCAATAGAGAGATAAATGCAGGAAAAGCCCAGGGTAACAGTATAAGTGTAAACAAAGGGCCTCTTCCCTTGAATCCCTTCTGATTAAGTATATTTGCAACTAACAAGCCTAAAAGAACCATTGGAACTAAACTACCTACTGTCCAAATTAATGTCTGCAGTATTATTGGATAGATCAAACCACTTTTAAACAAAAGCGCATAATTAGTAAAGCCTACAACAGTTGCATCAAAAAAATGTGTCAAACTAAAATTTGTAAAGGAGATATAAACGCCATAAGCTATTGGATATAAAAAGACGAAAAGTATCAATGCAATTATTGGTAGAAGGTATAAATAATTTATTGATTGCAAACCAAGTTTTCTTAAAAACTTGTTTTTTATTTCTATTTGCATGAAATTAATAAATTTTTATTGAATTTATACTTTTATCTTCCGACATAGCAGTTTTGATTGTATACAATAAAATTACTTAACAGAAACTATTAAAAAATTATTTAGAGCTTTATTTATTCAATAAAAATAAAAAAGAACTGAAGCAACCTTTGCTATTATGAAATGTCGTTATTTAGTGTTTATTCTTCTTTTTCATTGAAAGCCACAATCCTAAAACGACAACCACTATTACTACAATTATAATGCCTATGTAAACGAGGTCATTCGTACTTGCGGGTTTTGATGGACTAACAGTAGTGGTAGGCGTTAAGCTAGTAGTACAAACGCCTAAAACATTCGTTGTATTACTAGATATAAATGCTTGAAGACAAGCAGCAACATCAGGAGCAGTTATTGTTCTATTGGTATAGTATAATCCCAATTCTGTATGTGCATCTGCGACGCCGCTATACCAGTAATTCATCTGTGGAGTACTAGGTGTTGGTGAAGTATGGCCATTCTCTTGTTCAAGTATTCCTTTCTCTATAGGACTAAACTGTGTAGCTGTCATATTTTCAGCGACTGCAAATGCTGGATCCAATGTACCGGCATTCGCTTTTGCAATTAAACTGTTTAAAGCTGCACTATCGGAAGGCAGATCGCCTGTACCATTATACATTAAAAGTTCCGCTTCCGGTGAAGCTAAGAACTGCGCGAATATAACTGAAGCATTTAACTGAGCAGGTGTCGCGCCACTCGCTGCGGGTGATGCAACTGCTATACCCTCTGAACCTATTAAAGGTGCAAAGTATAAACCTGTTGATGAAACCTGTGGAAGAGGAGCTGTACCAAGATTACTACCTAAAGTCTTAACATAAGCTGTTAAATCCCAAGGACCATCAAATATAACGGCTGCTTTTCCGGACTCAAATAATGCTCCTTCTAAACCGGTGGCCCCCGTTACTCCGCTACCTGAGCCCAAAGGTGCATTTATGTGATCAATGTAAGTTAAATTGTACCAAAATTCCAGTGCATTTACCATTGCAGAATTATTAAGTGTAACTGCCCCAGTTGTTTTGTTAGCAAATATATAGGTGCCGAAGCCAGGTAGCCAAGCGGCAAATCTATAACCATAATCTGAACCTATCCCATAAGCTATACCCCAAACACCCGTTTTATTTATAGCTTCTAGCTGTGCAATTAAAGCATTTGTGTTGTTAGCTATTCCGTTAGGGAAAAACTTCTTATTATAGTACATTAATATTGAATTTTCATTTACTGGTAAACCGAACATTGCATTTCCAGAACTTTCTGCTGCAATTGTACCGCTGGTAAACTGATTAAAGTAAGAGGCATTTGAAATATAGTCTTTAAGATTGACTATAAAACCTCCTGCATAAAGCAAACCTTCATCATTACTAGAGTCGTAGTATACATTTGGAGCTTTATGAGAAGCGGAATCTGTCTCAAAATTAGCCGTAGATAAAGTTACATTTGTAACTTCAACATGAATATTAGGGTACTCTTTTTCAAACATTGGTAAAAGTTGATTATAGAAAACTGCTGATTCTGCTGGATCATACGCCTCCCAATAAGTTATCGTTACTGGAGTAACTGTTAACGGAGCTGCTGTGCTAATAGCTACTGTATTAGTTGGAGTAACTTTTACAGAAGAAGAATGAGAAGTCGCAGCTACTACTGCAATAATTATAACAACTACAACGACGGCCATTATAACACCGATCATTGAGTTTTTCATACTTATTTAGTAAAATTTTTAGTATTTAAAGCTTTCCATTGATATAAAATAATTATATATATTGTAAATATTTAGAATAATGCATGGAGATACAACAATATACAAATAAGAATATACATAAAATAAAAATAAACTCCTACGAACCTACTATAAATTTCAATTTCAAAGAAAAAAGAACAAAAAAAATTAAAACAAATAAAATAAAAATAGATAAGCAGGAAATAAAAATAAAAGAGACTTCTGAGGGATTTGAAATAAGCAAACCACTTGATATAAATGAGCATATTCTTGGCCTAGGAGAAAAGGCATTTGAATTGGATAGAAGAAGAACTAAATTAACAATGTGGAATACTGATTCGTATGCATACCAGCAGTATACTGATCCTTTGTACGTATCTATTCCATTTTTTATTGACCTAACAAAGAATAGCAAGCTTGGTATATTTGTAAACTACACTGGAAAATTAATTTTTGACATCGGAATAGAAAAATACGATGAAATAAGAATAAAGGTACCAAATAATTCCATTGAATTATTTATCATAACAGGTAATAATATAAAAGAAATAATAAGGGATTTTGTTAAGTTAACTGGCTTGCCATTTAAAATGCCTGATTGGGCATTGGGCCATTCAATATCTAGATACAGTTATTTTCCACAGGAAAAAGTCTTAGAAGTTTTAAGGGAATATAAAAAATACACGAAGGTTGACACGCTATACCTAGATATAGACTACATGAATAAAAACAGGATATTTGAATGGAATAAAAACTATTTTCCAAATCCAAAAAAGATGATTAATGAAATACACAAACTTGGAACGAAGGTGGTTACAATAATTGATCCTGCTGTTATCGCCGATCAAAATGACGGTGTATTTCTTAGTGGGATGGGAAAGTACTGTGAAACTGAAAACGGCGAAATCTACACTGCCGATATGTGGGCAGGTAAATCCGTATTTCCAGATTTTTTAAACAAAGAAACGAGAAAATGGTGGACAGATAACATAAAGAAATGGGTAAAAACCTACAATATAGACGGCATCTGGCTGGATATGAACGAACCTGCAGCATTTACACCAACAAAAACCCTTGATAACAATGTTTTACATACTGACGGCAAAAAAACCGTAAGACACAGTGAACTTCACAATGCCTATTCTTATTTCGAGGCGCTGTCAACCTATGACGCAATTAAAGATGGATTTATTCTTTCAAGGGCCGGATATGCAGGAATACAGAAATATGCTGCTGTATGGACAGGTGATTCTGTTTCATCTTGGGAAGACATGAAAATACAGATACCTTTACTGTTAAGTTTGAGCATTTCCGGGGTACCTTATGTTGGCTGCGATATTGGTGGATTCGTAGGCAGGAGTGATCATGAGTTATTGGCAAGATATTATCAAATGGCCGCTTTCTTCCCTATCTTTAGAAATCACAAAAACAAAGATGGGAATGACCAGGAGATATACGATATAGAGGAAGAACAGAGAGAAAAAATAAAAAAGGCAATAGACACACGGTACTTGTTTATGGATTACATAAAGGAGCTTGCAGGCAATGCCCATAAAAACGGTGATCCAATTATAAGGCCATTGGTTTATGAATTTGAATCAGATGAAAATGCCTATAACGTAAATGACGAATATATGGTGGGAGAACACATATTATACGCCCCCATACTGGAAAAAGAAAAGGACAGCAGAGAAGTTTACCTCCCCAATGACAAATGGCTTGAATTTAACAGTAATATTGAATTCCAAGGCCCTTGCTATGTTAAATCTACAAGTGATATGCCGATTTTTATAAGAAAGGGCACGAATATAAAATTAACAGATAAGAGAGTTATAAAATATTAATTATTAGACAAAATATCTATAATTGAATTTATAAATGTAGCATGTACAAAACCTTGGGGGAAATTGCCTGTGAACACCTTATTATGCACATCTATATCTTCACCGATTAGATTATTAGGACCTACTATGCTTTTTACGTTCTTAAGCAGCTGTACAGCATCATTTTTTCTTTTTAATTGAGAACAAACAGAAGCAAGCCACATAGAACAGAGAACAAACGCATGATTTGCCTTACCGAGCGAATCAAAGTTATACCTATAAACGAAGCCCTTCACAAAAAGTGTCTTTTCAACAATCTTAAGCGTCTTGATAAATATTGGATCGTTAACATCGATAAAACCATAAATCGGAAATGACAGTACTGTAGAATCCACTTCATTGCTTTTCGGAAAGGTAACAAAATAGCCATCTTTTACACAATTTGACATAACCCAGTTCTTTATTTCATCCCTTATTTCCTTCCAGCGGTCTATCCCACCTATCACTGAAATCAACTTTCCTGCGCTTTCCAATGCAACCCATATCATGACTTTTGAGTGCGCATATTCATGGTCCTCCGGCTTTTCCCATATTCCAGAATCGGCAAGCTGCCAATTATCAGATAGCCAATCTGCAATATATTCTATGGCCTTTGAATGATTCTGTATAAACTCTTTGTCCTGCGTAGAATCGAAATAACCCTTTACGGCGTATAAAAACTCTCCTTCTATGTCCAATTGTATCTGATTGGTAGCACGATTGCCTATTCTTACCGGCTTTGAATTCATAAAGCCATTTAAGGAATCAATATATCTCTCGCCGTATATTTTGGTGCCGTCTACCTTGTAAAGATTATAAAGAGGTTTGCCGGAATAATCTATCATACTGAATAAAAATTCGAGTGCTCTTCTGCCTTCCATATAGAAACCTAATCTACAAAGAGCGGAAGCCATTATTGCTGAGTCTCTTACCCAAACGTATCTGTAATCCCAGTTTCTATTGCCTCCCGGATCCTCTGGCAAAGATGCAGTCGGTGCTGCTATTATGCTACCTGTTGGAGAGTAAGTAAGTCCAAGTATAGTAAAAACAGATGACCTCAAAAGCTGTTCAAATTCCGTTAACTCAGTATCGGAAAGACTTAATTTTATCCTTTCTGTGTATGCTCCCCAGTAATCTATAGTTGAATCCAGCGCTTTTGAAAGATTGGAGGAAGAAACATTTTTCCCCTCTAATTCGTATATCTCTGCAGATTGGTAATAAGAAAGGATAACTTGTGTTAATCCTTTTTCTATTTCCCACGTAAAATCTCCTATTTTTTTGTATTCTCCTACTATCTCTAAAACTAATTTGCCTTTCCCATTTTTACTATCAAACATTATTTTGCCATCGTTTTCTGAATAATTGAAATTCATTGTATGAAAACCAAATAATGGATTAAAATTAAGCTGTAGTTTTATCTCTGAATTTATATCCCTTACAAATATGGTTTTACCTGGTATTAAAAAATCATTGATGTCTGCGCTTCCCTCTGATGTCTTAAAGCTAGTATGCAAAACGTTTGGCGCAGTGTATTTATGCAAAGATGAAAACTGCGCTATTGGACTTATCCTGAAAATGCCCCCATTCTTCTCATCCAGCATGTAAGCTATAAATGGATCCGAATCAAACCTCGGAAAGCAAAGCCAAAGTACATTGCCGTTCTTGTCTATCAAAGAACTCGTTAATTGATTGCTTATGAATCCAATATCCTTGAAGTCTGCAAAAGTTAACGGCATTAATATTAATAAACGCCTGTGATATTAAACTTTTTGTAAGTGTCATATTACTCTATAATCCGTTTGATGTCCATAATAAATATATATGGGTAGTATTAATTAGTTAAAATAAAAGAAGGGCACATTGAAATATATGAATCTCCAAGATAACGAAAACTTAAGCAGTGAAAATATTTTAAAAAGCCTTAATTCTAACAGAGATGGATTATCTGCAGCAGAAGCCGATGAAAGGCTAAAAAAGTACGGCTACAATGAGATAGAAACAAAAAAACAGAATCCTGTCGTTAAATTTGCTCTTAAATTTACAGGAACTCTTGCATATCTTTTGTACTTAGTTACAGCCATTTCTATCTATTTAGGCAAATTAATAGATGCATATGTAGTTATTGGACTTATTATTTTTAACGGAGTAGCATCATTCATAGAGGAATACAAGGCTGATAACACCCTAGAACTTCTAAAACGAAAACTATCGGTGATGGTAAACGTCAAAAGAGATAAAGTATGGATAAGTTTACCTGCAAAGGTTATAGTTCCAGGGGACATAATAAGAGTTAGAATAGGCAGTATTATACCTGCCGATGCCAAAATAATAGAAAGCAATTATCTATCTGTGGATCAGTCCATGCTTACAGGTGAGTCTTTGCCTGTAGACAAAAAAGAAGGTGATCCAGTATTCTCTTCCTCTATAGTAAGAGGCGGTGAAGCAACGTGCGTAGTAACTTCTACAGGAAAAAACACTTCATTTGGCAAAACTGTTGAATTTATAAAGATAGCCAAGACTAAAACACACCTTGAAAGCACAATCTTTAGGATACTTAAATATCTAATGGGCTTGGCAATAGTGCTCGTAATCGCGGTTTTTATATTCTCCGAGTTTGTTGGGATAAATTTGCTTTCTATAATACCTTTTTCTTTACTTATACTTTTGACGTCCATACCTGTTGCGCTCCCTGCTACATTTACAGTAGGGATGGCATATGGGGCAGGGAGATTAGCATCCAAAAATATACTAATAACTCGATTAGAATCAATAGAAGAAGCATCTTCTATGAATGTAGTCTGCCTTGATAAAACAGGCACAATAACGAAAAATATGCTTTTTGCTTCTGAGCCCATACCATTTGGGGGATTTTCAGTTGAAGAGGTATTAAGATATGGCATGCTAGCGTCACGAGAAGAAGATAATGATCAAATAGACCTTGCAGTAATAAATAAAGCGAGGGAAAAAGACATTAAAATAGAAGGTTATAAACTAGTAAAATTTATGCCTTTTGATCCAACAACAAAGACCTCGAGCGCGATAGTTTCGATTAATGGTTCTGAGGAAGAAGCCATGAAAGGATTTCCTTCTTCAGTCATGGACAAGTGTAATTTAGATGATCCCTCCAAAGAAAAGATAAACAAAGAAATAAAAGACCTTGCAAGCACGGGATTTAGATTGATAGCGGTCAGCAGAAAAAAAGGGTCTAATTGGACGTTCTTGGGATTAATTCCACTGCGCGATGAATTAAGGGAAGACAGCAAACAGCTGATATCGGAGCTTAAATCGCTTGGTGTAGGGGTAAAAATGCTTACTGGAGACAATAAAGACACAGCAATAGCAATATCCAGGGAAGCAGGGATAGGTGAAAATATATTAAGTGCCAGTGAGCTTCAAGGAAAAGATGAAAAAACCATAGCGGAACTTATATCAAATGCAGATGGAATAGCAGGCATATACCCCCAGGATAAATTTACAATAGTTAAAGCTCTTCAAGATAGTGGATTTAGGGTAGGGATGACAGGAGATGGAGTAAATGACGCACCTGCTTTAAAGCAGGCAGAAGTAGGTATAGCTGTTTCAAATGCAACCGACGTTGCAAAAAGCGCGGCGGATTTAGTGCTTACATCTAATGGAGTAGAACTTATAGTGTCTGCAGTAAAAGAAAGCCGCTCTATATTTGAAAGAATGGTAACATATACTGTAAAAAAGGCTTCAAGGGTAATACAAACCTCCGTTTTTCTGTCATTTGCTTTTCTTATTCTTAGATTTTTACCTATGAAATCAATACAGCTTATATTAGCTCTTTTCTTAAGCGATATCGGTAGCATAAGCCTTGCAACTGATAATGAGTTATCTGCAAACAAACCTGATACTTGGGATATAAAAGCTATATTCAGCTTTTCTATGGTATTTGGAATTTTAACTATAGCCGAAGCTGCAGTTATAGCATATTTAGGATTAAGTATACTTGCTGTAACCCATCAACAGTTTGAGACGCTCATATTCATAGTATTTATAACTTCTATGGAACTGATGACTTTCTCTATTAGAGAGCGCAGAGCATTTTGGTCCTCCTTCCCAAGCATATTTGTTATTACACAGGTCGTTTTAGCCATTTTGATATCTTACTTATTTGCATACTTTGGCATCCTTATGGCCCCTGTTAGCTTATCTATAATCTTGATTACCTTAGGTATAGGGATGCTCTTTTTATTATTCGGTGACAGACTAAAAATATTATTGTTATCAAGAATTGCCGAATTTAGTTCCATTTAAGGACATATTTAGATAGTTCAATAAAACACACAATATCCTTATTTATTTTAGGTAAAGTTGAGTATTTATGTAATAAACTTAAGCAACCATATATTTTAAAATATTATTATTAACATATATGAAAACAAAAGCCGCCTTCCTTGAAAAACCTGGAAAAATTGAAGAAAATCCTCTAAAGATAAAGGAGTTAGAATTACCAGAGTTAAAGGAAAACGAGGTATTGATAAAAGTAAGTGCATGCGGAGTATGCAGAACGGATTTACATGTAGTAGAAGGAGAACTTGGCAACGTAAACAATATAGTTCCAGGGCATGAAGTGGTAGGAACTATTGAAAAGGTAGGCAGTGAAGTCAATACTCAAAAAATCGGCAATAAGGTGGGGGTTGCCTGGCTGTACAGCTCTTGCGGAAGCTGTGAATACTGTCTTAGCGGCAGGGAGAACCTATGTCAAAACAAGAGATTTACTGGCTTTTCTAAAAATGGCGGTTATTCTGAATACATCATAGCTGATAGCAGGTTTATATTTGATCTGCCGCAGGGATTAAAGGATGAAGAGGTTGCCCCGTTACTTTGTTCCGGAGCAATAGGCTACCGTTCATTCAAGCTGGCAGATGCTTCTCCCGGTAGCACAATAGCAATGTTTGGGTTTGGCGGCTCTGCACATTTAACATTACAGCTTGCAAAGAAGCTTGGCCACAAGGTCATAATAGTAAGCAGAAACGAAGAACATCTAAAGCTTGCCAGTCGACTTGGAGCTGATTTTACCTTTTCGCCTAAAAATGGAGAGGTATACGAAAATTTAAAGGATAAGGACATAGAAAGTGCAATAATTTTCGCGCCTTCCTCTGTACCTATAATGAATGCCTTAAAAGTGATTAAGCCTAGTGGAAAAGTAGTCGTTGCCGGAATACATATAGATGGAGAAATAAAAATAGATTACGACTCGCAGTTATTTCATGAAAAGATGCTGCTTTCCGTCGAATCCTATACTAGACAGGACATGCTAGAGTATCTAAGACTTGCCACAAATCTGGGGATAAAACCGGTATACAGTAATATAAAATTAGAGGATGTAAATTCAGCATTGGCTGAACTTAAGAACAGCGAAGTAATGGGCGTAAAAGTGATTAAATTTTAGATATTTAAACTTCAAAGCTTTTAGTAATAAAATGGTAGAATCAAATCAAAGAACTTACAAATTAGATGAGATACTTGGAAAGCCCCTTATAACTTCATCTGACAAGAAAACAAGAATTTATGGATTAAATGTTAAGGGCAGAGAGGTTGAAATTTCAGCATACTCAGAGAGTGAAACAAGGAAGGGATATTTCCACAAAGTTGAAATAGAATATTTGCCGGCTTCAATGTACTTGATAAACGGGAGCTGCACTTGTGAATCCTTTCAGTATTACGGCATGCCATGCAAGCACATGCTTAAGGTAAGAAACGTATACCTTAAAAATAGAGACAAGATTAATAAAGGCTAGAGTAGATTTCCTTAGGGATTAGTTCCTTTATCTCTTTTGTTTCTATGTCTTTTCTCATTAAGCCCTTTACATTATTCTCATCTAATTTGTCTAGGGAAAACAGTTTTTCTATGAACTCTACCCCTTTGGAATGCTTGTAGCTTAGGTCTATAAAATTAACATAAAATGAAAGGTAATCCTTTCCGAAAACTTCCAAAGTATTCATGATTTTTCCTTTATCCAATGAGAAAAGTCTATTTGATAGATATGAAACAGTGTCTGTATAGTAATACTGACTAATTGTATTTACCGCTTTTTCATAGAATAACTTCCTATACTGCTTTTCTAAGTTTCTACCGTAAAGCGTTATGTCCTCAGCTAACTTATCACTGTTAAGACCAAATTTTGAAAGTTCATTTTCCAAAGCAGAAACCTTTGAACTAGGGATTCCCGATTTAGAAAGTTCATTTCTGAACAGATATTTCGTTTTGTCTTCCATTTTTTTATATGAATAGAATGCATATAAATACTTTTAATGTTGAAAAAGATATAAAACAAACACAAAAACTTGAAATTACAAAAAAACAAGTATTTAATTATAAATCAATCAGAGCAGCCGCAACCACAGCCACAACCGCATCCGCATTTTTCTTCGTTTTCTTCTTCTGCCATATCCCTTAAAGCAAACTTCTATTTTATATAGTTAACTATTGTTTTTTACTGCGCCCAGAAATGACAAAAATAGCGGAGAAGGTGCTTCTATTCTTGATTTTAATTCAGGATGTGCTTGAGTGGCTATACCAAAGCCACTTGGCCACTCTATTATCTCAACTAG
Source organism: Nanobdellota archaeon (assembly GCA_021852135.1). The sequence goes on along the minus strand of JAJZOB010000013.1, from coordinate 8,500 downwards.
TTTATTGTCTTTTGTTGTTGCCGTTATCTTCAAGCCATTCTTTTGAAGAATTTTCCTGAATTTATTGTTAAGCTCGTACCTGTGCCTGTGCCTTTCCGAAACGACTGCTTTATGGTAAGAAGAAAATGCTATTGAATTTCTGTCTTTTATGACCATATCCCATGCACCCAACCGCATTGTTCCTCCTTTCTGCTTTACTGAAAGCTGCGAAGGCAGTATATCTATTATATTGTACTTTGTATCTGGATTAAACTCCGTTGAATTTGCGCCTTTTAAATTGCACACGTCTCTTGCAAATTCTACAGCCATAAGTTGCATACCCAAACATAAGCCTAAATAAGGTATGCCTTTTTCTCTGGCATACTTTATTGCAGTTATCATGCCCTCTATGCCCCTCTTTCCGAAGCCACCTGGGACTATAAGACCGTTAATCCCTTTTAAGATACTGTCCGGGTCCAATTTTTCAAGCGACTCCGATTCTACCCATTTCACATTAAGATTAACAGATAGCTTGCCAGCAGCATGCATTAATGCTTCCCTAACGCTTACATATGAATCCTTAAGTTCTACGTATTTTCCGACAACTGCTATAGTAACTTCCTTTCCATCTCTGCTTACTATTTTATCAACATTGCTTTTCCATTTTTCAAGTTTTCCCGCGTTTATCTTTTTCTCCGGCAGATTGAACGATTGTAAAAGTATCTTGTCAAAATTCTGATCTATTAAATATTGAGGTAATTGATAAGGAGAATCCATATCTGGGTCGTTTATCACCCTGCTTTCATCAAGACTTGTGAACATTGCAAGCTTTTTTCTAATGCTGTCACTCATCTCCCCGTCTGTCCTACATATCAAAAACTGCGGGATTATACCCATTCCCATCAATGTTCTAAATGCAGATTGTGTTGGCTTGCTCTTCTGCTCGCCAACTGTTTTTAATCTTGGTATGTATGTAACGTCAACAAATACTACTTTTTCCTTGAGTGAAAGCTGCCTCATTGCCTCTATAAAATAACCATTTTCAATGTCTCCAACAGTTCCCCCAACTTCTATTACAACAAAATCAAGCTTGTTTTTTTCCGCAAAGTCCTTTACTCTTTCTTGTATCTCATTCGTGAGATGTGGTATTACCTGAACATCCTCACCGAGATATTCCCCCTTCCTTTCCTTTTCTATTATACTGCCGAAAAGTTTTCCTCCCGTTATAGAGGAACTGCTTGTTAGGCTACGATTAAGAAACCTTTCATACGTACCAAAATCCATGTCCACTTCTCCCTTGTCATCTAATACAAAGACCTCTCCATGCCGATAAGGATTCATCGTACCGCAGTCATAATTCAAATATCCGTCGAATTTTATTGGAAGAACCTTAAAATCATACATGTCTAGTATTTTCATTATAGAGGAAGACACTACTCCCTTGCCTAAACCGCTCATTATTGATCCGAGTACTACTACGAACTTTGCTGGCATTTAATTTAACTTATTTTGAGCTTTTATATTTTTCCCTGCTTGATTACAACTTTTAATGGAAAATCAAATGAAGCCCAACCAAAGAAGAAGTATGCCGATAAATTCAGAATAATATAAAAATGCGGGAAAATGGGCGATGTAAAGGGAACCAGCAATACTTACTATCACAACCCCTGCAATTATCGAAAGCATCTTCTTGTTAGATGTCTTTCTATATGATAGTACTGCTACGGCGATAAGCATTCCCGCCGCAGGAAAGGTCATTACCGATGAAGAGATTACCACTAATAGAGGAAGCACTCCAAACACCACATAGTTTGTAAGCACATTGCCTATGTTTGCTGTTATCATTGAGTATGCAACAAATACTGCAGACAAAATGAAGAATACACCGTAGTAGTTGAAGACTTTCTTGTTTTTAAGCAATGCCGTAGAACCAAGAGCTAAAAAGCTGACCAAAAATGCAACCGCTGCTAGATAAGTCTTTATCAAAAAAGCATTGTATATGTTAAAGGAGAAAATAACTTCAAGTAAAACGCCTATAGCAAACAGCCAAAGCCCTATTGACCAATAAAGCTGGCTTTTCCCCTTCTTTTTTAGAAACTTGTAAGTCATTAATGAAGCTAAAGGCACAGTCAAAAGAAAGATAAGAATCGTAGAAAACTCAATGAAAAGCTCGCTTGAAAATATGCCTGACATTTCTCTTTATTGTTTTTATAATATTTAAATTATATGAAAAAAACAAGCGATAAAAGGACCGCTATGACAGCTATAAAGATGTTGTCATCGATTGGACTGAATCTCTCTGCTAAAGAAAGAATTAACGCAAAGATAACACCAAATAAGCCGAAAAATACAACGCCCGGAACCAAAGAAGAGACAAAAAAGGCCATGCTGCCGCTAATAGATTTCCTGCCCGGCTTTTTCTGTATTTTCAAGCCTGCCACTGTAGCTATCGGATCCGAAATCAACAAAGAAAAAAGACTGAAAAAAAGAAAATCAAAGCGGTTTATGAATCCAAGCAGTAAAACAGCACCAACAGCCATCGATATTGCCCCGGAACCGAATATCACTCCATCCCTTTCAAGCAGGTTTACTAATTTCTTCATTTTCCTGCCGTAAACATATATGATATGTGCTGCTAATATGCCTAAAAAAACCAATGCAAGCAGAATCCATTTGTAAGAGAAGACAAGAATTGAAAGAAATATGGCTCCTATAACAATCTGAACCAAATCTCTTCTTATTTCCAGTTTACTGCTTAGATTAACGGTTTTTATTGCTAATTTTTTAATAAACAGCGATTGAATAAGCATACTTACAGAGATTATTTCAAGTGAAAATTTAATTGGAAACACCCCTGAAAATACAAATATCAAGAGAATTGCAAACACAATATAAAAATAATGTTTGCGTAAAGTGTAAGCCAATAGGAGCAAGGAAGAAAGCACGGCAATTGGGATGGCATAATAGTATAGATAAAAATTATGAAGCAAAAAATAAACAAGATAAGAGAATAAAAAAGAAAAAATAAATGTAAGTGAATTATTTGTTTTCATGTTATTAAAGAAGGGAGAACTCCTTGTCTTTTTTGTAAGCAAATACCTTGATAACATCTGTTACTAAAAGGAAAACAACTGCAACAATTCCTATAAGTAATATATAGTATGAACTTATGCTTGACATTAATACTCCGAATTTTGCTATTATGAAAGTTATGATAATAGCAAGAACTATTTGCATTATTACAGGTATGCTTGGCCTAGAGTGGAAGAACCTTCTTCTAGATCTTATAGATAAAAGAAGCGCTTCTATGGAGAATATAAACGCAACGAACATGAATGTTTCAAATGAAGTGTGACTTAAATGGAAATAAAACAGGCCGAAATAAGCAAGCAAAGACACTTCAATTATGGCCATTGCACCAAAAAGAATGGAAGCAAAGAATATTGCTTTTATGTCCCATGCATCTGGTTTCTTGGAATAACTTTCCTTATCAGTCGACAATGCTATACTCCCTATGTCGTTTATGAATATCATTAAGATAAGCTGTATGGCCCTTATCGGTAAGAATCTGAGTATTATAAATGCTATCGAAAGGAAAAATGCTATCTGGAATATTCTAGTTACCTTGTTCAAGGTATAACTTATCATCCTCTCAAATATGGACCTGCTTTCTTTTACGGCATTCACTATCGGCTCTATCCCTGGGGAGGTTAAAACTATTGTTGCCGCGCTTTTTGCAACGTCGGTTGCATTTGAAACAGCTATACCTACTTCTGCCTGCTTTAAAGCAGGTGCATCATTTACTCCATCTCCCGTCATTCCTACGTGGTAACCTGCATCCTGCAATGCCTTTACTATTGTATACTTGTCCTTTGGGAATACTCCTGCAAAACCGTCATGCTCTATAATTAACTTTGAAAGAGTCTTTTCATCTAATCCCTCCAAAGTCTTAACATCAAGTATTTTTTCTCCTATTCCAACCTCTTTGGCTATTTCCTTTGCAGTATCAATGTTGTCTCCGGTAAGCATCTTTGTCTTTATTCCCAGCGCTTTAAGCTCTTCTATAAGCTTTTTACTGTCTTCCCTTGGCTTATCGTTTAATGGTATTATACCAACAAAGGACCATTCCTTTCTGTCGCTTAGTTTAGCAGCTACTGCTATGGTACGGTAGCCCTTTAATGACATCTCCTTTATCTTAGCATTGACTTTTTTTGTTTCCAAAGAATCTAAGGAGCATTTCTTCATTATAATCGCAGGAAAGCCCTTAATAGCGGACATTTTTTTACCATTGAGTATGACATCTGCCTGTGACATTTTTGTAGCTGGATTAAACGGTGTGAATTTTACCAGTTTGTAGTTCAATTCTAAGTTCTTAGTATCGTATTTTTTAAGCCCGTCGATTATTGCATTGTCTATCTCATCGTTATCCTCTCTTCTAGATGCTATAGACCCATAAAAAAGAACATCTTGTACTGAGAATTTCCCATAGCCAAATGGATCAGATACTGAAAGCTGGTTACCCGTTATTGTGCCTGTTTTATCAAGGCATACTACATTCATAGTAGATGCCTCTTCAATTGCTTCAAGCTTCGTTACTAGAATGTTTTTTGATGACAGTCTTTCAGTACCATATGCCATCGCAACTGTAAATGCTGCTGGCAATCCCACAGGCACAGAAGCCAAAAGTATAAGAAGGGAAAATGGAACTATTGTAAGCAGATTTATGTGTGATATATAAGAAGCTATAAAAACGGCGGCTATGAGCATTAGATCTACATAGATAAGGTATTTAAGGAGCTTCAAAATGTCGTTTTCTAAATGCATCCTGCCGCCAGCTATCCTTACAAGATCTGCTGTTTTACCGAATGAAGTGTCCTTTCCCGTCTTTAAAACCAGGGCTGTGGCCTCTCCTTCTCTTACAGTTGATGATGAAAATATAGTGTCTCCCTCTTTTCTATCAACAGGAAGCGATTCGCCAGTTAGCATTGACTGATCAACTGAAAGATAATCTCCCTCTATTATAAGGCAGTCTGCAGGGACTATATCACCCAGCCTTATCCTTATTATGTCACCAGGTACCAACAATTTAGCAGGCATCTTTTTCCATTCATTATCTCTTTGAACGTTGACGTTTACCGATAACTTATTCTTTAAAAGCTCGAGGGTATTATCTGCCTTGAACTCCTCCAGAAAACCGGCTATGCCGTTAAACAAAAGAAGGCCAATGACTATATATGCATCTATGCTTTTTCCTAGAATAAATGAGATTCCTATAACAATATAAAGCATTAATGGTATCGGGCCCCAAAACTTTAAAAGAAATTTTTTTATGGGATTCACTTTTTTGCTTGCAATCTCATTGTAACCGTATTTCTTTAGTCTTTCATCCGCTTCTTTTTCTGAAAGACCGCTTTTGCTTGAAGATAATTTTCTGAATTGTTCCTCTTTGTTTATTTCGCTGTCTTTCTTCATATCAATCGCTTATTAATCCTATAAAAAGTTTGTCATCACCCTTGAATTTTTTCTCGCCGGGCAGCCTTAAAAAGAGGTATACTGTCTTTCCGTTAAAGATAAAACGCAAAGGCGGAGAATAGGGGTAGAACTCTTTCTTAAAAAGCTTATCATAACCAACATTTATTTCCGAGATTGATTTCTTTTCGACTCTCATAATGAGCGTATCAAGTTTTTTGTTGTAAAATTCTATGCTTTCCTGCGTTATCTCTACAAAACCTGAATGCTTGTGTAATGGTTTTATTGAGCTCCTGCCGACCCTTGCAATAACCTTTTTGTGCAGGCTCAATTCCAGCAATTCTTTTCTGAATATCCACACCGCTTCAAATAGGCCCAACCCCCTTTTTAGCGAGTCATTTATGAACTTCATTCTGGGAGTCTCTCCTCTGAATATGTCCACTATGTTAAGTATATTCTTATCTACTGAAACACTGGCGTTCTCCTTTGCCAAATTTTTACTGTAAATCTTAGATGAAACAGACTTAAAGACCGTGGACATACTATTATGTTGCCTTCAATTCATTTATAGTTTCTTATTTATTCAATTTACTGACAGCAAAGAAATAATTTTATTATTTACTTATAATGTTTAGAGAACCTGGATTATCATCTGTATTATAAAACCAAGTACGCCGATTATGAATGTGCCTATAATAACCATTATGGAAAGCTCCTTGAATTCCTGTTTTGTAGGTTTTCTTGCAAGGTGGAGTATCCTGCTATATTCAAACCTGTAATGCTCCAGCTTTGCCTTTATATTCATTGGATGAGCCTTCTTTATCGCATTTTTAACATGATATAAATGGAACCTTCTTTTCTTTACCTGCTGCTTTTCTTCCTTGCGGCTGCTGTTTACATTGCTTTGTACAGCTGTTTCTGCGGGCTTTTTCTGATTATTATTCTGCACCGTATTTTGAGCATTGCCTTGATTATTGTTAGAATTAACTGGTTGCACAGTCTTTTCATTGTTCTGAACGTTTTCCGCAGGCTTTGCATCACTTTCTACTGTTTCCTGCTGCTTGTTTGAATCATTCAAATTAGCGTCTGCAAGACTCTTGTTTTCATCCATAATCAACTTAGGAAGGTTATGCCCAGCTCGTCTTCAACTTCCTGCTTCTCCTTTAACTGCTGGTCCTCTGCTATCGATTTGCCGCTTATCTGCTTGGAAGTTACGCCTGTTATTATGGCCAAAACCTTTACAGTATTCTTTAAATCCGGAAAGATGTGTGCGCCCCAGATTATGTTTATGTCATCAGGTAGTTTCTGACCTATAAGATCAACCAATTTGTTTGCTTCTTCAAGAGTAAGTGAAGGCCCTCCGCTTACATCTATAAGCATCCCTTTTGCAGTCGAAACATCAACATCTATAAGCGGATTATTTAGCACTTTCTCGACAACGGTTTCAAGTTTCTTGTCTTTTGCATCGCTTTCGCCTGTCCCTATAAGGGCTACACCACCGTTTGACATTATCCTCTTTACATCTGCGAAATCGACATTTATCAAACCAGGTTTAGTTATCAATTCTGTTATCCCTTTAACGGCATTTGTAAGAACGTCATCCGCTATCTTCAATGCTATTGGCAAAGGCAATCCTGGAGCAATAGCCATAAGCTTTTCATTAGGAACCGTTATCAATGTATCTACCGTATTTTTAAGTTTTTCAACGCCATTCACTGCTGCGTTCATTCTTCTTCTTCCCTCTGCTTTAAATGGTAAAGTGACTACTGCTATAGTAAGCGCGTTTATTTTCTTTGAAACTGATGCAACAACCGGCGCTGCGCCAGTACCTGTTCCACCGCCCATACCGCAGCATATAAAAACTAGGTCTGCTCCTTGAAGAGCTTCCTTGAGTTCCTGTTCCTGTTCTTTTGCAGCAGCTTCACCAACTGCGGGATCTGCACCAGCACCCAGTCCATTGGTCAATTCCTTTCCTATAAGTATCTTTTTATCAGCAGGAGTGCAAAGTAGGTCTGCCGCATCCGTATTGACCGCTATGAATTCCGCCCCTTTTATACCGACTTCAAACATTCTGTTGAGAGTATTGTTTCCGGAACCGCCGACTCCTACGACTTTTATATTTGCCCTTCTTGATGCTATTAATTCTTCTAAAGACTTATCGAATTCCTTAGTTTTACTAGCATCGTACTTTATCCCTTTTATCCCTTGACTAAGTGAATTATTCATTTGTATATCATCCATAAGTTTACCTCAATAGATTAATCATTTTGGATTATATATAAATATCTCCTAATCTTTTATTATCTCAGTTTTGATTTTCTTGTTAAGATATTTTTCTATATCCATTGATATGCTGTCTTTTATGTAAGTTTTCACGTCTTCTTTCGTGTGCATTTTCACAGTTTCGTTCTCTATTTCTATATTTTCTGGTTTTTTACCGACGTAATGCTCGAATATTGCGGAGTACTTCTCCTTCTCATCCTCTATTATTGAAACTATCTCAATTTCGTACTTTAGCTCTTTTCCAGCTAGGGGATGATTGTAACTTACAAGCACTCTACCGCTGTTTATCGCCAATACTGTTGCCATCTTATCGTCTAAAAGAACCATGTCTCCCACTGAGGGATTTATATTATTGCTTCGGAATACCGATATTCCATACGTTTTTATAAGCCTCTTATCGAACTCTCCAAACCCGTCCTTTGGCTGCACGGTTATTTCATACTTATCTCCTTGATTCTTTCCTATAACCGAATCAGAGATAACCTTTAATACGTAATTTGCACCCGGGATGACAAGCACAGGAGAAAAGTTATAATCCCCCTTTATGTTCTCCTTTTCTGCTATTTTCCTGTCAGTTAAATCGAATATCTGCCCTGTAGAAGCTATCCGCCCTACAAAATTTATCATTACAAAATCATTTTCCTTAATCATCACTGCCTCTTCATCTCAATTGATATGAACGAAACATTTCTTTTCTTCCCTTCCTTGTCCGCAAGCTCTTCAGTCCCTATTTCAATACCAGAAACCTTTAAAGACCAAAGTTTTAAGC
>JAJZOB010000054.1 GCA_021852135.1 Nanobdellota archaeon | reverse complement strand
GGTGCATTAACATCATCATGCATAAATATGAAATTCACGCACTCACTATTCTTCATCTGCTTTTTAAAGCATCGAATATTATCTGCATATGAAAAGATGCGATCACAGCACTGCGATGCAGCACTCCTGCGTATCCGGGATATACAGATAATTACTTTATTTGCACATTCTAATTTAAATACTTTTTGCGCTTTAAAACCGCTAAAACCGCACGATATCAAATTTTTTGATAAAAGAGTTAGAAATTGATATTTAAAAACAAAGATAATTACGAGAATATAAAAAGCCAGCCCACCAATAAAAACAACACTGCCTACTTTTTCTTTCTTTCAACAAAGTATAAAAATAGGCTAAGAATAGAAGTTGCAGTTACCGACAAAAGAAGCAGGCTGAATGCAAATGAAATACCGTAGGAGGAATATGTCCCGGTAGCACCGAATCCAAACAGGTAATTAAAGCCGTAAGAAAGCGAACCTGAAATCGATGTTAAAGGCAACCCCAATAATGCATCCAAAAACATTGCCAGCACAAACAATGCAGACAAGCTACCTAAAACAAGTAAAGCGTTTTTATGCATTTTCTTGTTACCATAAACAAGATATGCCAAGATTATAGTTAGAATGAAGAAAACAATGAGGATATCATAATGCAGCATTCCTGAGATTCTCAACAGACTATCATAAGCTAAAAGATAAACTGCTGCAACTAGGCTTAAAACAATAGATACAAGCATTGTGTAGTTTGCTGCCTTTACAAACTTTCTCTTCATTGAAAGCCCCAATCCCAAAAGCACAGCTATTACAACTAGGAATATGCTGCCCACATAATCAAAGTAATTTATAGGCTTTGAAGTACTAACAACCGGAGGAGTTACACTTGGAGGTGTGCTGCTTGTTGCATTCAAAACATTGACAGTTAACTGTACTGGAGAAACAGAAGGATCATCACCTGTTGCAGAAATGTTGAATTTGTAAGTTCCTGTGGGTGTTCCCTTTGCAACGTTTACAGTTAAAGTTCCACTGTATGTTGGATCCTGATTTAAAGTACTTGGCGTAAAGGTTATATAACTGCTGGAAGGGCTCTCTGCTATTGAAGTTCCCCAATAACTTCCATTAAACAATGAAATTGTAAAACTTATATCCGCAGAACTGCCTTGCGATATGTTTACCGAATACTGTGTTAACGTGACCTTTGAATATCCATAGCCTACTGCATGAGTAGCGTTGAATGCAAACACCAAAAGAAAAAGAAAAGCAACTGAAGCTATAATGACTTGCTTAGATTGCATAATAACCATAAAGATAGTATCTTATTAAAGCTTTTCTATGGCATTTGCTATTCTTTCCCTAAAATCCTCTTCCTCGTTTTCATCCTTATACTTAGTTCTGGGCCACATGAAACCCCTTAAAGGCTTCCCTTTATCTCTAGGGATTATATGAACATGAAAATGCGGTACGCTTTGGCTTACAACATTGTTGTTTATAATTAATATGCCATCGCAGCTCATCCCTTTCTTTACGCCTTCTGCTATTCTTTTCGTTTCAATTGCAAGCTGCTTCAAGTAATCTTCGGAAAAATCAAACAATGTTTCGATATGCTTTTTTGGTATCAGTAAAGTATGTCCTTTGAATATCGGACTTTTATCCAAAAAGGCAATGAAATTTTCGTCCTCAAAGACTAAACTTGCGTTCATTTCTTTTTTAGCTATTTTGCAGAACACGCATTCTTCCATCTATTTTTTAGGGAATTCATTTATAAAAGATTTTCATCTTTCATACTGCGCGATATCTAATATTGCAGTATTCATGCTTTCCTTTATTTCTTTCAGTGCCTTTGAATCCCTTGATTCTGTATAAGGCAAAAGATCCAAATCCAAAGGCGTGTTCTCAAGTTTTCTATTGTAATTTTCATGCAGGTACTTTGCAACTTCCCTGTCATACCTTTTCCAATTTACTCCTAAAAACTCTATGAAATCCCTTTCTATGGAAGTTGCCAGCTTATGTGAATATGCATATGAATAGCCGAGATCAACAAGCCATTTTTCCGTAACTTCATGATGTTTAGCTATGCTTTCCACAGTATCAACTAATTTATTATCAACTGCAATTAACTTCGGAAAATTTTTGTCAAGAAAAACACGTTTGCCATCTACAGAATAACCTCCAGTGTACTTTATGGAATAATCTGTGCTTATAGTCATTTCGCCAACATCCCTGCTTTCTAACACTTTTCCAATGTATCTCTTTTGATAATACGCAATATCATTATCTACTTGCACTATGTCATTTACTTTTAACTTTCTATTCAATAAAATTTTTACCATTGAAGGGAGAATATAATTCACAGCTAGTGCTATGATCTGACCATTTTCACTCATTTTTTTAGATAAAATCCTATATTTCATCATATTTTAAATAATCCCCCCTCAATATTTATACTTTTTTATGATTAAATTGTAAATTTTCTTAATCATTTTAAGTATTCATAAGTAATCAAATATCATATATAAAGGTTACTATTTTAAACTACGCTATTTTCTTAGTAAAAACACTTTAAACTTATGAATTTTCACTGATTATAACATAAAGGTACTTAAATTTCCAGTTGCTTATCAATGTATGGATGACCAAAAATCAGAGATGCTAATGCTTTTTGGATGGGTATTCGCCATACTCATTATTGCAGTCGTAATGCTTTACCCATACAGCGATTACCAATTTACAACCTTAGGGATAAGCAGTGGAGTCAACCTTTATTCGTGCAAGTATTCCGAACCTGCACCCATGGGGATAGTGGATTACGGGGTCAGCAGTTATGGAAATGTATATACTGTATCTACGAATTCAATACAAAGCAGTATAACCTTGAATAACTTACTTACAAATCTAAGCGGAGATTACAATGCTTCTATACAATTAAATGTAAATGTTATATTGAAGTATGAAAATAAAACGCGGGCATATTTTGCACAGAACGTAATTCTTATGGATACACAAACCAGACAAGTGAACTTTATAGACAATATATGGAATGAATCCGCCCTAAATGCAAGCTTGGATAATGAGCTTATAAAAGGTAATGGCACTGTTGCCCCATCTGTTAAGAATTATACTTATTATTTTTATCAGGCCGCAAATCAAACTGGAGATAACATAACCTTAAAAAACAATCAAACCATTTACCTACGAACAAATACTAGCATCTCCAAAAAAGGCATACCCGAGATACTCTTTTTATACAACGATGGATATGGTTGGATAGAATATGATAAAGTGGATTTACTTCTAAATGAAAATATAAAAAATTATTCCATTCTTATAAGTGGATTCAACTACACTCCAAGCTACAACTTTTATGATGCGGGCATAATATTGGGTGGGCCGGGAGATGGTTCTAATACAACACTTGTAAGAGGATCTGCCAAGTTTACACTAAGTTATTGGAATGGAAACAACTTCCAAGATGTACAGGATTCATATGATTTTGGCTGTGATACTGAGGAGGGAATAAACAATGCCATTGTATCTCCTTCGTTTTATGAAAATGGGTTGCTATATGCGAATATAAGCAGCGGAAAAAACATTTATCTTGGAAACTTGTGGTCAATGAATTCCTCTAGCATAGGAATACTTTACATAAACAGCTCCTTAAACAACATTATAATTTCGTTAAACAAAAATGGCCACGCATTTAATGAAAGCCTGATGAGTGGGAAAGGTGAATTTACAATGGAAGCAGGAAGTTACATTGTAAATGCATATTCAAACGATAATAAAATTTACAGTAAAAATTACACCCTAAAGAAAGGAACCATTAATACCTTGAATATAAACTGAGTAGTTCTTCCTTAGAAAAGAAATAATAATTACATTACTTTTTCTGCGCCCTTTGCAACTCCGTGTTTTGTAAACGCTGAAAGTATGGCTGCAGCTATTAGTATAATTATACTTATATATAGTGCGGTTCTTAATCCCTGCATAAACGGAGAAGCAATCAATTTAGGGATAAAACTGCTTGCGTTCATAATCTTTAAGGATGAATTGGGTATAAGCGAAGTTAACGAAGCTGGGACCTGGGATAAAAATGTAGATACTGGATTTATCCCAAGAAACGCTGAAAACAGAAAAGAAGAAGCAGGTATTGCTGCGAACTGTGAAGACAGCGCAGATGGGACATTTAATGAGGTTAACTGCGTTGAGATTATAGAAGGCAATGCATATGAGAATACAGTTATGGCTATTGTAAAGAATATCGCCATACTTATCATCTGACCTATATTGGCAAAGGTTGTTCTTATCCCATTCCCTACTCCACGATCTTTCCAAGGCAAGGCATCCATTGCTCTCTTTGTATTTGGAGCGGCAAACATTCCGTTTCCTGCACCTATAACAAACAAGACTATGGCAAACGGAATATAAGAGAAATTTGCAGAGAAGGTGGTTAAAAGAAACAAACCTAAAGCTGTTATCAAAAGACCAACAGTACTAAATACTCTTGCACCAAATCTATCCGTTAAAACGCCACTTACCGGTCCAAGGCCTATAAAACCTACCATTAATGGTATCATGTATATTCCTGCCCAAAATGGTGTCTGAGCAATCGTGAAATTATGCAATGGAAGATAAACACCCTGCAACCATATTATAACCAAAAACATTACTGCTCCTCTAGCAAGAGCACTCAAAAATAAGGCAAGAGAACTAAAAAGAAACTGTATGTTTCTGAATAAAGATAATTTAAACAATGGATTCTTTATTTTACGCTCTATTGGAATGAACAGTATTATAAGCAAAATGCCCATAACAAGGCTTGCAATCACCCAGGGATTTGCCCAACCCAATGGATTGCTCTTGTAGGGAGTAAGGGCATATGTAAAGCCTAATGCAACAAGAATTAAACCTAAAGAAAGAGCAAGGTTTCCTTTCCAATCCAATCCTTTTTTCTTGCCCCCAGTCTTTTCTTCCTTCAACTTGTAATAAGACCAAAAAGCACCTAAAACTGCAAAAGGAATGTTGACTATGAATATTAGGTGGAAATCAAACGGGGCCAACAAACCGCCGGCTACCAGTCCTATAAATGACCCTGCAAGGAAAGCAACCTGATTAGTTCCCAATGCTTTTCCTCTTTCATTGTCAGGAAAAGCATCCGTAAGAAGGGCGGTGCTGTTAACCATTATAAACCCGCCACCTACCCCCTGTACCAGCCTGAAGATTATTATGAACAAAACGCCGTCTGTTCCGGAATTATACGGCGTAAACGAAAGAGCTATTGACGCTACAGCAAATACCGCAAATCCTATTGTATAAAATCTCTTTCTTCCATAGTCATCGGATAACCTGCCGAAAGTAACGAGAAGAGAAGCCGTTACTACCATGTAACCCAGAAGGACCCAAAGAAGCAAAGTAAAATTACCGGGCGCTATTGGATTAACGTTTAAACCGCGGAATATTGAAGGCAGAGAGATAAGTATTATTGTGGCGTTTATAGAAGCCATCAAGCCACCCATTGTTGTATTAGCTAGAACTGTCCATTTATACTGCATCCGATATTTTACTTTTTCTTGTATTTAAATATTCGCCAGACTACGCAGTTTTTCTATCTTATATATTGACCTTTTCTTGTTTTTATCCTCAATTTTTGAATTTATCACTATTTGTTTCATGCTTTCTATGACTTCTTCCGCTACTTTTCTGTTTACTGGATAAGGTACGCCGTCCTTTCCGCCTATGGTAAAAGCGTATTTGAATGGATCATAGGGATAATCAACAGGATCAAGAAACGATGGTGGCTCATTGTATATCAAATCAGCTATTAAAAATATCGCTCTTGCCGTAGATGCTGTCAACCCTCCTAAAAGAGAATCTGAGAGACTGGAAAAACTGTCATTTTTTATTTTTTCCAGGTTTCTCTTAAGTTTCTGTATGCTTATGGGCCTGTAATACTCTATCCTTTTTGACCTGTCAAATCCGGATATTGCAGCGCTTTTTTCAAACAGCTCTAAAGTAGCGTTACCTTTCAACGTGTTCAAAGCCTTGCTGTAATCTTTTATTATTTTGTCCTTGCCGTTGTTCACTTCCTCAAGAACAACTTTCCTAGTTTTACCTACGCCTCTATCCAAGAGGTTTATAGCTGTTCCATTTATACCACTTATTGCAGAATTCGGCTCGCATTCAAAGTTATCTACGTCCAATAGGTGGTACCTTCTGGCATACTTTGTGTAAGGATTCATGCCCTGCTGTACAACAAGCCACCTGCCGGTTTTAGAAACAAGCACGTAATGTATGTAAAGATTGTAGCCGTCCTGCAAAAGTACTGAATCCGCCTTTGCCGACAAGGAACTGTACTGCATTAGTTTTTCTGTTTCTATGTCAAATGACCTCGCTGACACTAGCTCGTCTTTCACCGACAAAGAGGCCTTTCCCTTTCCACCGAAAATTGCGATGCCATCTTTTGGTTTTACCACCTGCTTTAAAATTGAAAGTAGAACTGTTGTAGAACCACTTGAATCCCAGTCCATGCCTATAGCATTGTTCAAAGCCTGAAACCACATCGGATTGGAAAGCCTTTCAAGCAATTTATCTTCTCCGTATTCATAGAGCATTGTATGCACTATCGCATCGCACATTCCTTTCATTGTCTTCAATAAGTAATCCGGCACATGGCCGTAATGCAATGGTAAGTCTGCTATGCCTGTCATATAAAATAGTAAATTAGCTATTATTTATACAAATATCATATGGGCCACAATTAAAAATAAAAAGCTTTTATGAATTGGCAGGTATAAATTAAAAATGCAAGGTATGCGGGGATTAAAGGTATTTGTCAGCTTATTAAAACAAAACAAGTTTTTTGCTGCTGTTCCTGTTGTAATCTTCTTTGCTTATGTTTATCTGTTTATACACGACAAAGTAGAGATATCGGCATTTTTTTCCTTTTACCCATTGTTTGACATTGCAAGTGCATTTTTGCTCAGCTTTACAATAAGTTTTATCATAGCTATTAATTATTACATAATAAAAGCAAGAAAGGATGCAAATAAAAGAAACACGGCATGGGCCATATTCTTCAGCTTACTGTCCACGCCTTTCTGCTGCAACGTTTTAATTCCATTGTTTATCGCTTTTATATTCGGATCTGCAGCTCTTTCACCTATATATGATACTGCACAGCGTTTACTCGTTGATTATGACCCCTTGATAATTGCAGTATCAATAGCTATTATATACTTTTTTTATCAGAGATCTGTGAATGCTTTCATAGACTGCAGAATAAAACTACCTACGAATAAAAATCAAAGAAACGTTAAATAAAAGCTAATTACCTTAACTTTAATCTGCCTTTTTTAAATGGGCTTTTAGCAGTCGTTTTTATTCCTTTTTTCTGTGGCAAAAATATCTCTGCAAGCATGCACCTTATGCTGCCGCCACCGCATTCCTCTATTGTGCTGACGTCTATACTTATTATGTCACAGTATTTTTCTATCTCAGCTTTTTGTTCCTTTGATAAGGAACTTAAAGCTTTTTTGGATATTACGAGCTTCTTGTTTCCGCTTGAATCCAACAATTCCAAGGCATTTCCCGCAAAATCCAATATCTGTTTGAATGTTAACTCAATTAGGGTTTTTCCAGAGCCATTAATAGCTGAAACAACAGCATTCCTCTCGTCTTCATCCTTTATTGAATCCAGGCAAACCATGGCAAATTTTTCTCCCAACGCCATCATAACGTTTGTATGGTATATTGGGAAACCTGTTTCATCAAAAGCATGAAACTTTACGGGCCTGTATTTCATTTCACTGCAAAACTTATTTAATACTTCCTCATTGGTTCTCTCTGAGATACAAGCATAGGCTATTTTATTATCACGGTCAAGCACCAAGCTACCAGTGCCCTCGAGAAATTTATTCTTGTTTTCGTAATAAGTGAGGTCTATTACTCTGGAACAGGAAAAACCATAAAGCATAGAAAGGCTTTGAATTATATCTGCTCTTCTTTCATTTCTTCTGTTTAATGCTAACATCGGATAAACTACTGCAGTTCCATCTGGATGAAAGGATATCCAGTTATTTGGAAATATTGAATCGGGAGTGTCAACTTCCTTTAAATCATCAAAAACGAACACGTTTATGCCGTTCATTCTAAGCGTTTCTACGGCACTGTTGAATTCCTTCAACGCCTGCAGATTAACTGAAGAATTTGTTTTTTTCTGGAATCTATTGGTTTTTGCGGTTTGCTCATTGAAGCCGAAATTATGCGGCCGTATCATCATTACATTGTTGGTCAATGCCTTCTCTTCCATTTGCAGTTTTTAAGCAAATAATCTAGCAACTGCTAAAAACTATTTAAAGAATCGAACTTATATTTAAATGTTTAAACCGCTTTTGAATGGCCTTTTTAGAGTTAACAAATTGAAAGCGGCATTAATGAATAAAAATGAAAACTTGGGGTTGCCAGGATTTGAACCTGGGTCAAGCGGTTTCTTCTTAATCATCCTTAACGTCATTTTTCCAGACAAGCTGGAGCCGCCTATTCTGCCTGGTTAGACTACAA
>JAJZOB010000035.1 GCA_021852135.1 Nanobdellota archaeon | reverse complement strand
TATAAATGAAAGCATGACTCCTGCACAGATAGAACAATTGTTTAATCTTTCTTATTCCCAGGCAGATAGCTATTATGCAGAGATAGTAAATTCGGGTCTTCAAAATTACTCAATTACTGATCCATTAAAATATGATTTAAAGCTTTTCAATGAAAGCACAAACATTAGTGATATGATAAATGCTATATTAGATATGAAACAGATGACTGTAAATATAGTTCTCAATGGAAACGGCAATATGCTGGATTACGGAAATGAGACGGGGATATACAGCCCTTTCGAATTTCAGGTTTATAGATTAATAAATGCAAGTTCATGCAGTTATTCCAAAATATTCAATTTAGTTGTTGATCCAAATTACTTTTCATCAAACAGCTATAATTATCTGTATAGGAGCCTAGGAAATTACACGAACATATGTATAGTCAACAAAAGAAACAGCTGCAATTCCAGCGAAATGAAAAATCTAAACCTATCATTCTATGCTAACTAAAACAAGATACTACCTTTACTTAGCCATAATACTTGTATTGGTAATGCTGTCAATATTCTTTTTTTATCAGAACTACTCTCTAAATAGATTATACTCCTTCCACAAAGCTGATTTAAATATGTCCGGGCTCTGCTCACCAAACATGCCGTCATTTGTTATTTACTATGCAGATAACTGCAGAACCTGCACGTCTACGGTTAATTCATTTCAAAACGTGACTTCTCTTTTTGGCCTCTGGTCAAACAACACTTTTTACAGTGGCTATTTCTGCGCATGGAAATTCAACATATCAGCTTATAACAATAATATAACTAATAACATACCTGATTCTGCTGTATTACTTTTCAACCAAATAGCTGTTAACAAAGTGCCTTTAATTGTATTCAACGGAAAATACTATAAAGTAGGAGGATTTACAGACAATGAAACTGCTTACAATGAGATATTAAATTATATATGCCTTTCCGTAAATGAATCCCTGCCCCAGTGTAGTTAAAAAATGGTAAGAAAAATAGATAAAGAATTGATGGAAGAGATCCTTGCTACACTGTCTAATGGGGGAAAAACAGGCTACGAAATATTTAAGGAAATAAAAAAGGAGGGAAGAAAAATTTCAAGCAGGTTAGTGTATCATTACCTTTACCTTGCATTAAAGGAGAGTAAGGTCACAGTAGAAACAAAGAATGAACTAGGAAATTTCAGCTGGGGAAACACTGTCAACAAGAAATATTACAGACTTAAATAATTCCTAGCTTTATTCCTGCCTTCACAAGAGAGATCATACCACCGGGTCTTCTTTCTTCTATCTCTGTTAAAAATTTAAGCACATATTCATCCTTTCCATTCCTGGTTATATGCTCTACGTCTTTTTTCTTTAACTTGAAAAAGCTTATTATCTCATGTTCTGACACGTTAAACAGTGGACTAAACCCATTCTTTTGCTCTATTTTTTTATCAGGAGGATTATGAAAAAGGAAAAACTCCATTACACAGACAGCAAAGTCCTCCAAAGTATACGAATAGAGCTTTTCTCCGCTACTGCTATCCATGTCCTTAAACATGAATTTTAAGAACTCCTTTCCACAGTTATTTTCATCTCCAAAAATAAAACTTGACTTTTTTATTTTATGCAAGTTCATGTTTGATCTTACTCTTTTTATCAGCATTCTCTCAAAATGTTTCTTGCAGAGCTCTTGTTTCAAATACGCAGAGTAAAAAACTGCCTTTCTACCACATATTGCACAGGTTTTATACGAATCCATAAATATTAATTAGTCTACCTTTTATTATTAATATGCTAGCCAAAATTATAGTGGTCATGAGCCCTAAAGGAGGTGTCGGAAAAACGACTACAGCCGTAAATATCGCTACTGCAATCTCAAACTTAAACAAAAAAACGTTACTTATAGACGCGAACCTTGAAACTCCACACGTTGCGATTTACTATGGCTTTGTAGGCTTTAAATATTCGCTAGAAGATGTATTAAATAAAAAAACCAAGATAGAAGAAGCAATATACACGGGAGATAATGCAAATTTCCATCTTCTACCTTCAAGAGTCATAAAAAGTGATCGGGACAATTCGGTACACAAGCTTATAAACATAAATATATATTTAGAGCAGCTAAGAGACAAATACGATTTTATAATAATAGACTCAAAACCTTCTTATGACATAGATTTTATAAAACTTATAAAGGAAGCAAACAGCCTAATAATCTCAAATCCGGATATAACTTCAATAATAGAGGCAAAAAAACTAAAGGAAGAATTGGACGAAGCAGGAATAAAAATAATTGGGCTTGTTGTAAACAAGGTAAACAGCCGGATAAAAGAACAGATGACTGAGAACGGAATAAAAGACATAACGAAGATAAACAACATCTGGAAGATTAGAGAAGACCACGGAGTTTACAATGCGTTAAGGCAAGGCATACCTATGGTTTTGTCATCTAAAAAAAGCATTGCAGCCAAAGACATTATAAATATATCTAGACAGATAATTAAGATATGACAGTTTACAGGGTTGTGAAGTGCCCAAAATGCGGCAAATACCGGAAAACCTCCTCAGTTAAAACAGTAAAATGTTTTTACTGCAGCAGTACCTTTTCTGTAATGAACCACGTTGTAAGCAATGAAAACTATAAAAAAGAAATAAGCAAAAAGGAAGTCAGATTCGAAACGTTTAAACGTTAATTTTGTAGCCTCCAAAATCTTATCCCCTAAATGATACACCAATACCCCTTATTTATATTTTTCTTGGGTTGTAAATACCATTCTTTGGCTGCTTGTCTACATTGGCTGAGATCCTACTTTGATTTTTGTCCTATTTAAAAGGAATCTATATAAAGTTAAATATTATTATACTTTACTATTTAATAATAAATAATAGTTTTATAGTGCATTAAATACTTTTATTATACGGGCCAATTCTTAATATTATGCCTTGGTAGCTCAATGGCAGAGCATCTGCTTCGTAAGCAGGAGGTTGTGGGTTCGAAACCCACCCAAGGCTTTTGCCGCCCTTTTATCTACAGTTCTATGGTTTTATATACTAATATGTAACCTTGATTTAACAATTTTTAAATGCGCTTTCCTCTGTTTATAAAAGTATACTTATATTTTAAAAATTCATAAAAAAGGATATGAAAGGTCAGCAATCTCTTGAAATGATCGCAATCTACAGCTTAGCGATAATAGTAATAGGATCAATATTTTATATAATATTTACTTTTTTCCCCAGCTTGACAGGGGGCACAACCCAGTCTAGCTATTCGGGATTTCCTGGCTTCAGAATAGTACAACAAGGGTATATTTCGTCAAAATCCCTCTTCTACATAGAATTCCAGAATCTATTAAATGAAAATGTGAATATAGACGGCATATCCATAGTAATATCTGGTACTAACTATACAAATTTTGTGTGTTCAAAAACGTATATTCCTGCTTTGGAGTACAGCGAATGCAATTTAACCGCTGTGTCGCTTGGAAGTTCGTTCACCGGAAACGGCTTTATATATTATACACCTAAGAATATTTCCTCTTCTCCTGTGATAGCATCTAGTGGGAGCATAATCAATTGAAGATAGAGTTAGATATTTATACTTACAGATTTTAATTTATCCCTTATGGGATCATATAAATACATACATGCAAATGAAATGGCATTGTACAAGAACGATGAAAGAAAAAAGGAAATCTTGCAGGAGGTAAGAAATCAACCTATACTGCAAAGAATAGAAAGGCCGACAAAACTTGCAAAGGCCAAGACGATAGGGTATAAGGCAAAACAAGGATACATAATCGTAAGAGTCAGAGTAAGCAAAGGAGATTTCAGGAGACCAAGAGCAAACCATGCAAGAAGACCGAGTAAAAGCGGATTATACTATAAACTATCGATAAGCAAGGAGGGCATAGCAAGGAACAGAGCTTTAAAAGTGTACAAAAACATGAAGGTCATCGGATCTTATTTCATAATAGAAGACGGAAAGAACAAGTGGTTTGAAGTAATAATGGTAGACAATAAAAAAGGTAAATAAAATATTTGTTAAAACTACTTTATCTTTTGTAGAACATTGTGGATTTTTTTCTATGTTAATCTTTTGTGACATCCTCCCCTGAATGAATTCATGGGCTTCCGGTTCCTGCTTCACAGACACGACTTGCATGCAGTTTCCTGCAGTGTATAGGTCAGATTCTCGACGGGCTTGACTTCCCCTCTGTCCGAGGGTAACTTCTTTTTGAGAAGTATTTGATTGATATTTCGACTAACCTTTTTAAGATTTTACGTTTAGTCAACAACCTTTTATCTTAAGCATCGGTCTATTCTTTTTCAGGATAGACTTCATTATTGATGCTGTTGATACGCCTTCCATCCCTTTATAGTTTTCCATTCTTTCAGTTCGCTTTCATCCCACCTCTAAAGAGCATGGGTTTTCCCGCTCACCTTTGATAAAAATGATTTAAATTAATACTGGCTAAGAATCAAATGGATGTTGAACAATTTCTTTTCTTTGAAGTGCTTGTCGGAATAATCATAGCTCTTACAATGTTTTTCCTTTTCTACAATAATTATTCATCAATTTTTCCTATAGGCTGTGATTCTTCAACCGCTCTGCTGCAAAACCAGTTTACCAGCGCAGAATATGGGTATGCAAACAGAATGGAGGGCACTTCATTATTCAGATGTTATGATGAGAATGCATGTTATAATGCGGCTACCGCACAGCAGACCTGCATAAGACATTGGTGTTACTATCAACTTTGGACAAACGGCCAGGGAAGCGAATCAGCAGTACAGAACTGCATAACAAGTCCTCCTGCTAACATAACCAATTCGTGTAGTACCATTTCTCCCACAAATACTGCTGATCTGTTCAGCTGCTCTGAAAGCACTATAGTTGCAAACAACGCTACAGATATACAAAATTGCGCAATAAACGTTACGGCGTGTATATCAGGAGATGGACCTTATTGTCCAGCATGTATAGGTCAATGATATGAATAAAAAAGGAAGTGTAGAATGGCGTCTTATCTGGATAATACTAGTTATAGTAACCGCCCTTGCAGTCATAGGATTAATAGTAATTCTCTTTTACGCCAGCTCTCACAGCAGCTCTCCATTTTCTTATTTTGGAAATCTTCTCGGTGGAGGTTCCTAAATGGAAGAAGGAATACTCCTTACGATAGTGTTTGTTATATTTGTTATAATAGCTGGGATAATACTAACAGTTGTTTCTTTTTCTATAATAATGTCTTTTGGCACGCTAAGCTTTGGGATCAACTGCTTTACTGCGTTTACACAGTATAAAATTGTAAACAGTTTTTTGTCGCCATTTACAAGCGTAACGTCTTTCTTCGGCTTTTCAAACGTACTTATAAATCCCACACAATCGGCACAGGTCCAAAAAGACTGTCTTCAGACTGCAAACATTAATGAAAAATCAACAGCTAGTTTTGCCTCCTCATTTTATACTCAAGCATCATCATGTTTCAGCTTGTTTTCTGGTGGAAACGCAGGTATAGGTTCACAGATTATTTCGGCAAAAAATATAGATCAAATATTCAACTGTTATAAAGGATCTTTGATAAGTCAAAGCAAGAATATAAACTATTCCGCAATAATAAGTTATATTGACAGCAATTATAATGGCAGATATCCATTGCAAGTTGTCTTTATAACGAACGGAAGTGATGGCAATGCGACATATATAAAGCCAGCAGATAAACTCTCAAATTCCAGCTATACTATAACCTATTTTGGATATCCTTCAAATGGAATAAAAAACTGTGAGATAAGCTTCATTGACCAATGTAGATACACCGCACAGTACCAACAACCTATAATCAATGATTTATCAGTATGCACTTATTCAAACGAAACAGCAAATCAAAGCAGGGAAACTATAAGTTCTCTTAGCAACGGCAACCCGTCTTTAAACGTAATAAATGAAAACAGCGGCTGCAACTATTATGTGCCCCTATGTGGAAAGTTAAGCAACTACATGATATACAGTCAAAGCAGGGTATTTATATGCATACCAAACCAATAATTAAATTATATTAAAAAATGAATTGGATATTAATTTATTGAATGAAAACACTACTTAATTAATGGCAGAGACACCTGGAGAGAGCTTTATATTCATAGTTTTGGCAGTAATATTCATAATAGTCATAGTTGCTATAGCAGGTTATCTTCTATTGGTTGGAGTGAATCTTTCAAACAGCAGTATCTGTTATGTAAGCTCTGAATTTACCAATTTTTATTACAATGGACTATGCGTGTCAAAGTTGTTCTGCCTAAGCAGCACGCTTAAAACGCTTGGTATATCACCACCACTTTTTGGATGTACGACCGCAACTGCAGGATACGGACCAGGCTCTCAGCCTTCGCAAGTATTTTCAACAGTAGCTAATGACCTAACTAGTTGCTGGAACCAGTATGGCGCAAATCAAGGGCTAACCGTACTTACAAATTCTCCTGCGATGTGCTCTGTTGTTGATGTTAATATAAACCGAAATATAACCATAAATAACCTTACAAATTACCTTGGAACCAATGCTTATACAACAGAAGTAAGCTGTCTTAATCATACTGCTGTTCAATCCTGCTCTGATCCATTAACAAATTCAAATCTAAATGGATATTCGTGTGATTTAAGTGACCCAAGTTTATGCGATGCGCTTTCATTAAACTATTTCAACTGCAAGAGCCAACCAGGTTATCAGCCATTTACACAAGGATATAACACAATAAGATATATACCTCTGAATGGGACTAAACCGCCGACAGCTGCAATGAACCTATCTAGTTACTTATGTGAAACATCGCAGGGTTGCTCCTTTAATACTACTTTAGACACATGTTCAACGATTAGTGGTAATACTGCTTCATGTACAGACCTTTACACTAATTTCTGCAACGGGAATAACTGCACTGTAGGATATGATAGTACGACAAATTCATACGAATCTCCTTCTTCGTGTGTTTTGACTGAACCTGTAAAAAGCACATCTATAATAAATGAATCATACGCAGATTATTTAAAGCCCGGTGACAACGTCATATTCAGTTATAAAAACGTGAGCAATTCAAGTAGTAGCGGGTTTGTGCTTCCGAACAGTAGCAAATCGATAAATAAAGCTCAGGTATATATGGTATACTTAAATTCGCTTGTTGGTACAAGATTCCCTCCAAGCTCAATAAGCCTGCCAAGTGAATGCGAACCTGCAACATTTCTTAACAACTATCCTAGCGCCGGTATAGAGTATGAGTGCTCAAGAGCAATTTTATCTGGCGTAGGCGCGAAGCTTCTTTCACCATCAAATCCTGGACTGGTAGTTGGTGCAACGCTTGCAGGATTTGGATCAGCGGAATGCTCCAACAACGTGGTGTGTAAAAATGATGTGGCCCCAAATGCCCTTCTTTACACTGAAAAACTTTCTGAGGCTACCTTTGCCGCTAGTGGTATAGGACAATGTGCTCAATCATTATTTTCTTACTTTTCGTCTTTACCACAAGAGATAGGAATATCAAAACCTGATTTTCTAGGGAGGAATCTTATTTATATATGCATAGTAACAAAATAAACGGTACAAGTGCAGTTGATTATTTTATAGTTATTATACTGCTAATCGCCTTTTTTGTTATAGGAGTAGTAATAACAAGCTCAGTATTCCATTTTGCAATTTTACCATCTGGTTTAATAGCGGGAGGAAGCGGCTCGCCAGTAGCATGCAATGCTAATGTAACGAATATAAGCACTAACTCTAAACAAAACACTTTTAAAATAACAGTTTCAGAAGGAAGCCCTGGGCTTATTTATAACGTATTTGCAAGCAACACCGTCCAAAGCAACCCTTCTTCCTTATCACGTATAGGGAATTATACTGCAGGCATAAATTCATTTTCAGAAGATTTAACAATTATAAATGCAGAGATTAACACAGTTATTATAGGCAACACTTCTGGAAGCACTGTTTCCATAGACGGAATAAAATACTCCGCAGGCGGAACCTGCGAAACAGAGATTTTAGGTATTGTAACCCTCCACCCTCCATTAATATCATACCTAAATGGAGTAATCAATGCAAATAACTCAGTAGCAAGTAATACTCAATCGAATTTCACAGTAATTGCACCTACAAACGACTATTACGTTTCCATATATATCAATGGAACAGAAGTAGTACCTCTTACAAAAGGGAAGGCAACTTACTTGAAAACACTTCCAGCTGGCTTATATAAAGTCACAGCTCATTCCAATTCCTCAGAAATATTTAACGTAACTTATTATGAAAGAGTAACCCCCCCGTCAGTTCTATTATCAACTTTTGAAGAAAGCCACCTTCCTTCCGGCTATACTTGGTATGTGACTTATGATGGCACAGAAGACCATTCCATAACTTCTTCTATCTCTTTTCAAAATACTATCAGTGGATCAAGTATCCCTACTTATACCTATTTAGTTAAGACTCTTACAAATTCATCAGCTTCACCAGACTGTACAACAACATACACTCCAAGCCCATCTTCAGGATCAGCAGAAGCAGGTACTACTACCTCAATCTCATTTTCAGCATCTACTACATGTACAAC